>DAOUDZ010000030.1:0-45512 GCA_034430575.1 Dehalococcoidales bacterium | reverse complement strand
AATTAATACGTAATCCATATCCCTCCCTGTAAGTTTGCTTCACAAATTGATATTGTATAAGATACATTAGACCTCATAATGATACGATGATATGTCGTAAGCCACGGGAAGACATTACGCTATTGACAGGAAGGAGAACGATGAGTAAGAAAGGTCCCACATTAACAGTACTGGATCCGGTCGGCCAGCCCAGCGGCGTATTCGGGCGGAGGCTTGATGTTGATTCACCCCCCTGGGCCATTCACGACCCTGAAAACCAGCCGAGAGACACGGCTGAAGCCCTCGGGGCCATGAAAATGGCGCCGCGCCTTGATAGCCTGGAGGGCAAGACCGTTTACCTGGTTAATACGGGATTCGCCGGCGCCAAAGAATTCATGGAAGAGGTTCAGGACTGGTTTACGCGAAACCGGCCCTCGGTGAAGACCGAGTTGCGCCACAAGAAGACCAGCATGTTCACCGACGACCCCGAGCTGTGGGCCGAAATCAAGAAAAACGGTGACGCCGTTGTCTTCGGCGTAGGTGGCTGAGACGGCTGTTCGGCGAGTATCGCCGACTTTTCCCGGACGATGGAGGGTATCTACGGCGTGCCGACGGCCCCCATCACCACTGCCCGTTTTGCGGACTATGTGCAGCGTGACGGCCGCAGTCACGGCATGAACCTCCGCTATAGCTTCCCTCCCTACCCCGTCGGCTGGGTCTCCCGTGAAACGTTGCACGGCTATGTCCAGGGCAACGACCCGATTTCCGGTGTGCCCCTCATGGAGGAGGTTATCTCCGCTCTCACCCAGCCGCTGACGGAAGCGGAGAAGCATTCAAAACTAGTCAAGAGACCGCTCCGAACGCGACTGCTCGAACCGGATACCGAAACTAACTTACACCGTCTCTTCCTAGAGAACGGCTGGACGGACGGTCTGCCCATCATCCTGCCCACCGAAGAACGCGTCGCCGAGATGCTGACCGGCACCGACCGCGACCCTCAGGAATTCGTCGGTATGATGTCGGTGACTACCCACGAGGAGAGGCTCCAGTATACGGTGGAGAGAGTTGCGGTGAACGCCGTCATGGCCGGGGCCAGGCCGGAACACTTTCCGGTCATCCTGGCGCTGGGCGCCTCAGGGCGGCCCTCCATGCCCAGTTCGACGACTTCTTTCGCGAGCATGATGGTAGTAAACGGCCCCATCCGCGATGAAATCGGCATGAACTACGGCCTTGGCGCCCTGAGCCCGGTCAACTATGCCAACTCCGTTATCGGCAGAGCGTGGACCCTGATGAGTATTAACCTCGGGGATGTCCGGCCCGGCGCCACGTTCACGGCCAGTACCGGAACCACTATCAATTACAACAACATGTGCTGCGCGGAGAATGAGGAGTTGAGCGTCTGGGAGCCTTTCCACGCGCGTAAGGGCTTCAAACGCGATGAGAGCACGGTCAGCCTTTTCCGCGGTTGGACTGTCCTCGGCTTTAACACCGGCCCAGTCCAGCGGATGCTGGAGGTCATGAAAAATCTCAGCGGCCCCTTCGGCGGTGCGTTTACGTTCGTCATCGACCCGCTGGTAGCCAAGAGTCTCAAGCATGAAGAAGGCTACGACGACCCCATGGAGTTGAGCAAATGGCTCGTTGAGAAGATGCAGACCCGCTTCGGGCGCCCGGAGATGGTCAACTTCGTCGTCGTCGGCGGGGAAATGAATCCGATGTGGGTTATCACCGATTTCTCCTATTTCCAGTCAACGTCCATCGACCCATGGATACCCAAGAGCGGTATCCGCAAGGACGAACGACCGCTGCGTATGCCGGAGGCAGTTGCCAGTGCCGACGGCTCCTGCGGAATTTCCCACTAAACAATAAATGAATAGACTCCAGGCAAGTACTGGATTGAATAGTAATCTGTAGAGAGGAGAACCATTAACAATGGAAAACGTTGAAGGAAAAGCAGCTTTTATCACTGGCGGCGCCAGCGGCATCGGACTGGGCATTGCCAAGGTATTCGCCAAGAACGTCATGAAGGTCGTCATCGTCGATTCGCGCCAGGACGCCCTGGATGAGGCGATGGCCTATTTCAAGGAAAACGGCGGCGAAGTCCACCCCATCAACCTGAATGTAACCGACCGTGAAGCGTACGTTAAAGCCGCTGATGAAGCGGAAAAAGTCTTCGGGAAGATACACGTGCTGGTCAATAACGCCGGCGTAGGCTCCGGCGGCGGTCCGACGGAGAAATTGACCTACAAAGACTGGGACTATAGCATGGGCGTCAACGTTGGCGGCGTTATTAACGGCGTGATGACTATTTTGCCGCGTATCCTTAAGCACGGGGAAGGAGGCCACATCATCACCACGTCCTCGACATGCGGGCTTGTGGGCTCTACTAACTTCGCCATATACTGCACGACCAAGTTCGCTGTAACCGGCATGATGGAATGTCTCGCCTCGGAGCTTCAGGACAGGAACATAGGGGTTTCCGTTCTTTATCCCGGGCCGACGATGGGCAACCTAGGCCTCTCCTCTTTTGTGAACCGCCCCAAACACCTCAGGAACGAGGGAGAAACATGGCCGCCTAAAATGCCTCCGCCCCCGAAAGACGGTCCGCCCCCGCGGTCGCCCATGGAGGACTTCAGAATTACAATGATGGATCCGGTAGAGACCGGCGAGCGTGTACTCCGGGCTATCAGGAATAACGACCTCTTCATCCACACCCATCCCGAGTTCCGGGAAGGCTATATCGCGCGTCACGACGCTATTATCCGGGCTATCCCTGATGAGCCGCGGAATGAAAAGCGCTGGGAAATCATGAAGAACTTCGGGACAATAATATATAACGACATTTATGATAAACAGAAACAGGTAGGCCCGCCGGACTGGAAAACGGAATAATATCTATACGGTATAGCTACAAGTAAATAAAGAGACAATCCTTCTGAAGTATGTCTTATGGCGCGAGGACACCCTAATCGCATATCGTTAAGCTAAAACAGCACCAGTTTTACACATTTGCTGTTAGCGTTTTCAGATTGGAGAGTCTTCTGAGCTACATCTACACATTCCTCGGTTTTGTTCAACCTCGCCACATCTCACAAAAAGTTTTTTACGTCTTGAGAAGATAGCTGCTTTCACATTCCCTACCCGGGGAGAATTGGTAGTTACAGCAATAATGAGTTTCCTTCTTGGGGGTTGTCATTCGGAATTGGCCAGTGAACAGCCCTGATAACCATCATTTCTCCGCATTCGTTTGACAGCATCGTGACGTTGCCATAGAGCGGAGATGTAACCAGCAAAAAACCAAACTTCACTTTTTTCTCGGTATCCTGTCCGGTTTTAGGCTACTTGTGCATTTTATTAAATAGAGGTGCAAAAGGAACTCAGATATGGGGAATAGGGCAAGCTTCGACAGAAAATCCTGATAGAGCGCGTAATATTCATAAATACAGGCTAACTTTTAGCCGGGTTCTTCGTTCTAACTATTCGAGACCGGTTTTTGATACTATGCAGACTTGGCGAACTTTTTCGCCGTAAAAAGCCTATATTAGAGTGTGGGGGGTAATGCCGGACAAAATCGAGCCATGGCAAACGGGTGATATGGCTGCCTTCGAGGCCCTTTTCCGACAGTATGAGAGGCTGGTCTACCGGACAGCTTACCTCATCACCGGCAACAGGGATACGGCCGAGGACGCCCTGCAGGAGGTATTCGTCTCCGTGTGGAAGTCCCGCCATACCTACGACCCGAATAAAGGCAAGCTCACTACCTGGCTGCATCGCATTACCGTCAACGAATGCTCAAGAAGAAAATCCAGGAAGGTATCAACCGCCATCTCGCTTGATGAAAAAGGGATTGACCCACCGGAAATAGAGCACCAGTCTCAGCCGGATGACATATTGATTAACAAGCAGGAATACGAGCGGCTACTCAAAGCGATGGATTCGCTGGACACCAAACACCGCTCAATACTGGTGCTGAGGTATTTCAACGACCTCTCCTACCAGGAAATTGCCGAGGCGCTGGGGATACCACTGGGCACGGTAAAGTCACGGCTTAACCAGTCACTGAAATATCTTAAGGAACAGATGAACCCGGGGGAGGCAGAGGCATGAGGGAAGAAGAAATGAACTGCGAAGAAATATGCGAGCTATTAACCGCCTATCTCGACGGCGAGGTAACGCCGGAAGAGAAGATGAACATCGAAGCACACCTGCCCGGCTGCCCGCAGTGCCGTGCCGAGCTTGAAGCTCTATCAGCCACGCAGTCGAGCCTGCGCGGTGCTTTTACAGCTATGGCCGATGAGGTATTTCCCTCAACACAGGCATGGGAAAAGGTAAGGCCTCGACTGGAAACGAAGGAAAGCCGGAGGGGGTTCTGGTCGGCCTTTACACTCGGGCGAGTGGCAGCTGCTACAGCGGTGGTCGTCATTCTGGTTATCGCCGTAGTTGTCTGGCAGTTCGGCGGTATCTTTGAAATGGGCGCTCCGGCACCGAAACCAGCCCCTGCACCTGAGCCCACCCCTGAACCGGAGCCACCGGAACCATTTGAAGTACACTTAGTTCCTGAGGAGGCTTATTATCTGCCGGGGGAACCGGTTGAAGTAACGCTGTCACTTTCCAACGTATCTTCAGAACCAATTACGCTGGAACCGTATCCTCCGGAAATACGGGTTACCCCGCAGTCAAATTACGACCGGCTCTTGTTTTCCGTAGCTGCTGGTACACAGCCACTGCAAATAGAGCCGGGAGACGCGATAAGCCGGGACTTCGCCTGGGACCAGAAAGACACGGAGGGAAAGCAGGTAGCTCCCGGCTGGTACAATGTTATTTTTAAAGATATGAACGTAACCCAAGGGAATTCAAGCTGCAACTTTAACCCAACATCCAGAATACTAATTCAGTACCCGCAGGGTACTATGGAAAAGACTATCGAACTGAACCAGTCCCGGACAGTAAACGACATCACTATAACATTGGGGAGCATTGAATTAACCGTTACAGGGATGACGGTCAATGCCTTCGGTACGCTACCCGGTTATAGGCCGCCTCCAGCCGCATCTCCGTTCATGTATGTCTTTGCTGAATACAGCATCGATAACGGCGTTGTAAAGCAGGCGGGCTCAGCGGGGATGCAAGAACTAGAAGACGGAACTGGGCTTATCTGGAGTAGATATGTTGACCCTGTTCCCAGCGATGCCCAAGAACTAATCTTCAGAATAGACACAATAACGTTGAGGAATTTCTCGCCGGACAAGCCCGATGAATTGGTCGTCGGCCCCTGGGAGTTCACCGTTCCGCTCGGCGGTGATAGTGATGACAGCAGCGCCAGTCAGAACGTCACTTTTTCTCAACTCGTATCTCAAGCGGACAGATATAATGGCAAGGTTATTACTTTGGACGCTTTCTATTTCTATTATGATGTTATGCATATCGGCTCTCTCGCCGGTTCAGCAGAGCTTGAATCCTCTAATGAAGGAAAAGTCGTCCCCGTTGGCACGCTAATCCGGGTGAAAAGAGATATCTCTCAGGAACTCCAGAACCAGCTGTACACTCTGGATGGCGCGTCTCCAAGATATCTGGAATATTTCGGCAAATTAAGAATCACCGGCAAATTTGAGATTGATAACCAGGACGGCCAGTACCTGATTACCATTACCGGTGCCGAGGTGTTGGAATGGACGCCGCCACAGGCGGGAACTGCAACACCCACCGGCAATCTACAGATCAAAATTCAGGAATTTTCCAGTAAGCCTCTGCAAGGTGCTGAAGTAGTCTCCGGCAAGCAGCCTGACGGTCAGCCAAAGTTGAGCGGATTGACCGATTCCGACGGAATGGTAACGTTCGATGACATTAAACAGGGACGTTACGAGTTTACCGTCAGCCTGGCTGATTACATTCAAATGGATATAAGGGTTGCCGTGACCGGCGGACGGACCGCTAGTGTTGCCTTTCACATGGCTCGTGTAGGAGAGGCTCCGGATGATTTTGTTCCGGCACCAGGAATGGGTCCCCAGTACCGGGCGAATGTCCTGGTACAGGGGGTGACTAATCCCTGGCCGCCTATTCTGGGCACCGAGGTTACAATGGGCGCTCCCCCGAACACTGCACAAATCACGTATCGGGATTACATTGAAAGCGAAGCCGGGCAGACCAGAAATAACATGTTTATTACCCGTCTTCTTGGCGTCGACCCCGATGACGCAACACTTGATGCCATTGAGGTGAACCTTAAAGGCACCGCTCTGCCTTCCGGCATAACCGTAATCCAAGATTGGCAATGGCATTATGGTCCTATAAGCAAGACGGCACTGAAAATAGTAATCTCGCCGCAGGTCGAGCCGGGAGAACATACTTTCAATATTAACGTGGAGGTTGACGGCAAGGACTACGGCACGGTTCCCTGCACTATCGAGGTGGTCAGAGAACCGTATCCAGGCAATCACGGGATTACCACCACGAAAGTCGAGCCGAAGCCGGGCGATAACGTGACTATGAGCAGCGGGTTAGTGGTAAGACTCACATTAGATGACCTCGTGGAGAAGTCAGACGCAACAGTCATCGGCAAAGTAGTCGATATTTTCCCTTCCAGATTGGGGACGGAGCCTCTATGGTCGAGTAAAATGACAATATTCACCGATGTCATTATCGAAACGGAGCGATACCTTTACGGTAAGCCGAAATCGGACTATATCGCCGTCCGGGTGATGGGTGGCCGGGTAGATGAGATAATCATTTGGGTCGAGGACGAACCGGTATTTACTCTGGGGGAGGAAGCCGTCCTGTTCTTGACCAGAGTCACCCAGCCGAATTTCCCACCCGAAGGAATCGAGCCTGACAATTACTACCGGGTTACTGGCGCCATGCAGGGCAAGCTTGGATACAAAAATGGTAATATGATTAATCTTGGGGGAGGACCTTTTGCCATTTCAGAAATTGAGCAGAAGATAGCTGAGAGGGCTGAAGGAGCAAGTTAGGATGAAGCTTTCGATAACACAGATAGTCCTCGGGGCACTGATAGTGCTGGCGGCCATATTCATTGCCAGGTGGATGATATTCGGCGCAACGTCTCTGCTTGATTTGACGGTACTCGATGAAAACGGGGTAATGATAGCAGATGTGTTCCCCGAACATGAGGTCCTTTTTACGGTAGCCCGTTATTCGTTTCCCCTATTATTGGGGCTTGGCCTGGTGGTACTGGTTAGGGGCGCTTCCTGGAAGAGGACGGAAAACAGAAAGAAACTGTCGATTACGCAGATTATTGCCGGCGTGCTGGTAGTCGCCATATCCGTTTTTATTTTAAGGTGGGGCTATGCGCTTGAATTTGTCGTACCCATAGCGGGCGGCCCCGTGCTGGAAATGGCTTATGCCAGGAATGTAAATTTGCTGACTGCTGTCCTGGGCCTGGTGGTTACCGGCACGGGCATAGCACAGTTTATTAAAGCAAGGAAAATGAAAAATAATGAGATAAAACTAGAAGAATATTCGATACCTGGAAGGAGTGAAGCATGACAAAACCAAGAGCCTTAATGATATTCCGCCTGGCCGTAGTAATTGCGGCCATACCGGGTTGCTCCGGCACGGATATAACGGTTACTAGATAACTCCCGCGGGAACTGGATAAGTTGTCACTGACCGAGATGTGGAACGTGGTGGCAAACTCAGCGGATTTACAGGAACAAGGAGCCGAACTTGGCTCACTCTACCTTCATGCTGACGCGGCCGATAAGATTGACTCGCTTTATTTTACCTCCCAGGGCTGTAACGAAAAGGGAAGGCCTTGTATCTACTTCGCCGAAATGGGTCGAAAAGGCAAGATAGATATCTGGGAATATGAGACTAACTCCGTAACACTTACCGCGCATCCCTCGACAGTATTTGGCGAGATAGACAAACTGGGGCTGGCTTCACTGGAAACGGAGAAAAGACGATAAAGAAGTACGTGAAAGAAGGCTCCCCCTTAGCCGAAATAATCGAGCTGCTTTGTTTATGATTTCATAAATTATGCTTGAGTCTTTTGAGGACAGCTTTTTAATCATGTTGGGGCTCAATTTGAATGCGCTCTGAGAATAATATCATTTCAGACAGTGGGATTCAACGGCGTCAGAGTTTTATCCTCTCGCTAAAGGCATTAGCAATTAGTTCACAATTGCTTGTTTAGTGTGATTAGATATAAAGAAGGGGACTGGAGGAATTTATCCCCAGTCCCCTCACGCTCAAACTAAAGCTAGTAACTTGGCGTTAATTTGGCGTTAAACTGAAAAAGACTGGTTGTCACCAAAACGTATTCTAGCTTCAAGGCAGGGTTTTAGCCATTGACACAAAAGGTCTGTTTTGAACATAAAGCTACTGGCCGACAATTTAGCTCAGAATTTGGAGACCGCTGCTCTACCAACTGAGCTACACTCCTGCGCCAATAAAATTATATTTCATTATAGCACGGGTGCGCAAGAATGGGAGATAATTCCATAATACAAATCCCCTTGCCCACTGTTATTATTTCTGCTATAATGTAACAAACGCATCAAAGGAGCCAATTCAGCAACCTTTAATTCCAGTCCGGTGAGGCTGGCAAGGGAAATCAAGGGAATAAGAGTAACAGCAACCTCTTGCCAGCCGGAAGCAGGAGGTTTTATTATGCCACTAAAAATAGTCATGACGGCCGA
This sequence comes from Dehalococcoidales bacterium, assembly GCA_034430575.1. Lineage (GTDB taxonomy): Bacteria > Chloroflexota > Dehalococcoidia > Dehalococcoidales > RBG-16-60-22 > JAFGPF01. Next base: position 36,879 of record DAOUDZ010000030.1, on the reverse strand, counting down.
GGACATCCGGCGCACCCTCGCCCGTATAGCCCACGAGATTATCGAGCGCAACAAGTCCACCGACCACCTGATACTGGTCGGCCTGCATACCCGCGGGGTGCCCCTGGCCAAGCGCCTGGCAAAAAGCATCGAAAACTACGAAAATTCGCAGTTGCCCGTGGGGGCGCTGGACTTCAGCCTCTACCGGGACGACCTCGACCCCTCGGAAGCCAATTCCGCCCTCCAGCGCACGGACATCCCGTCCGATATCAACGGAAAATCGGTAGTACTCGTCGACGATGTCCTGTATACCGGCCGCAGCATCCGCGCCGCCATGGATGCCATCATCGACCTGGGACGCCCGCGTTCCATACAGCTGGCGGTGCTTATCGACCGCGGCCACCGCGAGATGCCGATACGCGCGGACTACGTCGGCAAAAATATACCCAGCGCCCGGCATGAAGATATCCAGGTCCGCCTGGCGGAAACCGACGGCGTTGATGAGGTAGCCATCGTCAGTTCGTCCAACAGCAAGCCCTCTAACCGGCAACCGGAGAAGCTGGAATCCTTCAGCAGAAGGAAGGAGGAGTTACTATGAGCCTGGCAAATAGAAGTCTGGTGACTATAGACGACCTCTCCAACGGCGAGATAATGGCGCTCTTTTCCCTGGCCGATGCCATGTCGGCGAACATGAAAGAACAACACGGTCTGTGCCAGGGCAAGGTTATGGCCAGTCTTTTCTTCGAACCGAGCACCCGCACCAGACTGTCTTTCGAGGCCGCCATGCACCGCCTCGGCGGCAGCGTTATTACCGTTTCCGATGTCGGCGCCACGTCGCTGGCCAAGGGTGAAAGTATCGCCGACATGGCCAGAGTGGTCGGCGGTTACGCCGATATTATCGTCATCCGCCACCCCTGGGAAGGAGCCGCCCGCGTCATGGCCGAATACGCCGGTATACCGGTGATAAACGCCGGCGACGGCGGCCACCAGCACCCGACCCAGACCCTCTGCGACCTCTTTACCATCCAGAAGGAAAGGCATACCATCAAAGGACTCAGAATTGCCCTGTGGGGCGATTTGAAATACGGCCGGACCATCCACTCCCTGATTTTCGCCCTGGCCAAGTTCGGCGCCGATATCCTCTTCTGCCCGAGTCCGGGACTGGAGGTGCCCGAGCACGTTATCGACAAGCTCATTAATGAATACGGCGGCGACCTGGAAAAATTCGGCTCTTCAGACCGGGATGCTAAAGACAATCTCTTCCCCATAGATGCCATTTATACGACCCCGAGCAGCCCGCACCAGCTGGCGATGATGCCGGATATCAGTGTGCAGGTCGAATTAAAGGAAGGCGTGGACGCCCTTTATGTCACCCGACCCCAAAAAGAGAGATTCGCCGCCGGTGAAGAAGGCCAGGATTTTAAAGAAAAATACCGCGTGGTAGATAAAAAAATGCTCAAGGACAAAGCCTTCCGCAAAACGCTGGTCATGCACCCCCTGCCCAGAGTGGACGAACTGGCCTACGAAATCGACGGCGACGAGCGCAGCATGTACTTTAAACAGGCCACCCGCGGCGTACCGGTCAGGATGGCTCTTATCTCACTCCTGCTGGGCGCCGGGGATATCGATATCCCGGAGGCGGATTCGCCTCCTACGGCGGACTACCCCGTCTACCGCCATGACATAAGCCCCGCGTGCCCCAATCCTAAATGCGTGTCTATTCAGGCTACCGAAACGAAGTATATCAAGCCCGAGTTCAGGATAGTGAAAATACAGCCCCTGACACTGCGGTGCGTCTATTGCGAACACGGCTTCGAGCCGAAATTCGTGGCCAGCACCGAATGGCATGAAGGCAAGCTGGACACCAAGAAATACCACGACGCGGACAGCCACTGGGCCAGGACCATCCGACCGGAGAACCTGATTGTATTCAACACGGCGGAGGAAGCGCAGGCCCACGGCTACAAGCCCAGTCACTTCACGGGAGGAAATTACTAGAGAAATGGCAAACGCTTTACTGATACGGGGCGGCCGCATCATCGACCCCGGCCAGGACATCGATAAGACCGGCAACCTGCTCATCAAAGAGGGAAAAATCGCCTGGCTCGGAGAGGGCATACCGCCCGATGTGGATTATGCCGTACTTAACGCCGAAGGCCTGATTGTCTGCCCCGGTTTTATCGACTTTCATTGCCACCTGCGGCAGCCGGGCGACGAGGAAAAGGAGACCATCGCCACGGGGACGCGGGCGGCGGCGCGGGGCGGATTTACCACCGTCTGCTGCATGCCCAATACCAACCCTCCCCTGGACAACGAATCGATGATAAGCTACGTGAAAACGGTAGCGACCAACGAAAGCCCTATCCGCGTGCTGCCGATTGGCTGTGTTACCGTCGGCCGCAAAGGCGAGGAACTGGTAGATATGAGCGAGCTGGAAATGGCCGGGGTGATTGCCTACAGCGACGACGGCTCGCCGGTGGTCAGCAACGAAGCCATGCGCCGGGCACTTGAGTACAGTCGCGACTTTAACCGGCCGATAATCGACCACTGCGAGAATCTCTTTCTGACCCAGGGCGGCCAGATAAACGAGGGCGTCGTCTCTCTGGAACTGGGACTGCGCGGCATACCGGCTACCGCCGAGGAGTTAATCGTCCAGCGCGACCTCGACCTTGCCCGCGAGACCGGCGGTCACATACACATCGCCCACGTCAGCACGGAAGGCTCGGTGGAGCTTATCCGCGCCGCCAAGGAAGAGGGCGTACACGTAACTGCGGAGGTTACCCCCCACCACCTCACCCTCACCGAGGAAGCGGTATTGAAATATAAAACTTACGCCAAGGTGAACCCTCCCCTGCGGACGAAGCGGGACACGCTGGCCCTGCTGCGGGCGTTGAACGACAGCGTTATCGATATCGTGGCTACGGACCACGCCCCTCACACCGAGGCCGATAAGAACTGCGAGTTCACACAGGCGGCTTTCGGCATCAGCGGCTTCGAGACGGCGCTGGGCAGCCTGGTCGGGCTGATTTTAAACAGCGAGCTGAGCCTGAACACCCTCATCGCCGCGCTGACCGTCGGCCCGGCGCGCATTCTGGGCTACGAAAAGCTGGGCACGCTTCAAAATGGTGCGCCGGCGGATATCACCATCTTCGACCTTCATAAAGAGTGGGTGGTCGATACCAGCACGTTCGTCTCCAGGGGGAAAAACACCCCGCTGGACGGCCAGACGCTCAAGGGCAAGGTGATGGCGACGATTTACACGGGCAATCCGGTCTACATGGACGAATCTTTGAAAATAGAAACGAGTGAAGAAAGTGGCTAAAGCGGCGATACTGGTGCTGGCGGACAGCTCGGTGTACGAAGGCTACGCCTTCGGGGCGGAGACGGATACGGTCGGGGAGGCGGTCTTTAATACCAGCATGGCCGGCTACCAGGAAATGCTTACCGACCCCTCCTATGCCGGCCAGATTTTAATCCCCACCTACCCCCTCATCGGCAACTACGGCACCAACGACGAGGACGATGAGTCGAGGCGGATACAGGTCAAGGGATTCGTCGTCAGGGAGGAGTGCGACCGGCCCAGCCACTACCTTAACAACAAGGCCATCCACGCCTACCTGGCGGAGAGCGGCATCCCCGGAATATGGGGCGTGGATACCCGCGCCATCACCCGTCGACTGCGCTCGGCGGGGGTCATGATGGGCATGATTACAACGTCGAAAACGCCCGCCGAGGCTTTAGAGGCAATCAAAAACGCGCCCGACTACGGGGAAATCGACTTCGTTCGCGAGGTTACCACGGAAAAGTCTTACGAGTGGAAAAACGGCGCTAAAGCCATGTACCACGTGGTCGCGCTGGACTGCGGGCTGAAATACAACATTTTACGCCTGCTGGCAAAGCACGGCTGCCGCGCTACCGTCGTCCCCTGCACAACTTCTGCGGAGGATATTTTACAACTAGAACCCGATGGCATTCTCCTGTCGCCGGGGCCGGGCGACCCCGCCCTGCTTGATTACATCGTGGCGGAGGTGAGAAAACTCATTGGCAGGAAGCCGGTCATGGGCATCTGCCTGGGCAACCAGCTCATCGCCCGCGCTTACGGGGGCAAGTGCTTCAAGCTCAAGTTCGGCCACCGCGGCGGCAACCACCCGGTGCGGGACTTATCCACGGGCAGCATTCACATCACCGCCCAGAACCACGGCTACGCCGTCGACCCCGATACGATAGGGAAAGAGCTCGAGGTGACGCATATCAACCTGAACGATAATACCGTGGAAGGCCTGCGCCACAAAGAGCTGCCGGTCTTTTCCATCCAGTACCACTCCGAGGCGTCGCCGGGGCCGCTGGACAACGTGTACCTGTTCAGGAAGTTCGTGGAGAGTATGGAGAAGTAAATCCCCCTTAGTCCCCCTTTTTCAAAGGGGGAAACTGAAAAAGGGGTTATAGGGGCAATAATGCTACCTTACAATGAAAACCTGAAACAATTTGCGCAGCAACTCAGAGATAATATGACAGATGCCGAAAAGCGTCTCTGGTGGAAGATAAGGATGAAACAAGTTAAAGGATTGATTTTCTATCGACAGAAACCCATTGGGGATTACATCGTGGATTTTTATTGCCCGAAGGCAAAGCTGGCTATTGAAATCGACGGCAGTCACCACCTCGTTGGTGAGAAGATGGAATATGACAGGATAAGGGATGATTACTTGAGCAGCCTTGGTTTGAGAGTATTGAGGTTCACCAATAGCGATGTGTTAAAGAATATGAAGGGGGTTTTGGAGAAAATCGAAGGAGAAATCTCTGGAAAAATCCCCCTTAGTCCCCCTTTTTCAAAGGGGGAAACTTGGAAACGAAGAGGGATACATAATAGCTTCTCCCTTTAATAAAGGGAGACCGAGAGGGATTTAAACAAAGGGGGTGAGGAAAAGAAGATGGATGAATAAAGGAGGGTAGCAAAATGACAACTTACATAAAAGATGTCACTAAACTCAGAGAAGTAGCACAAGAACTATATAACCACGATGAGGACATAATGACGTACTATCGCTCTCAAATATCCCATCGAGTAAAGAACGCGTCTTCAATTGATAAGATGAAAAGGATATTCTATGCAGAGACCAAAGCAAGGGCAGGAGCAAGTAAAGCTAACAGTGAAGCAGCCTACGATATATTTAACAAAGATATAAAAGATAGAATTTGCATGTATCGGGGGAAAAGCCCTGAAGAACAACATAAATCATTCTTAGATTGGTTATGTACAATTCCACAGATTAATCAGAAAATAGCCAATCTCTATATAAAACATTTAGTTAATTTTTCCAAAGAATTTAAAATAGACGGCTTGGATTTCCCATTATGGAAAGAGTATCTACACGTTCCTTTAGACCGGTGGGTATTAGAGTTGTTATGGTATCCACATCTAGCAGTAGGTACTAAGAAGTATAACAAACTATTTTCATGGGGAAAAGATAAAAAAAATGAAAGGGACGTACTCAAACGACCAAATTTCTCTTACTATGATAAAAACCATGAGATAAATAAAGAATATAATCAACTTCAAAAGGAATTAAAAGAAGCAATAATGGGAGAAAATCTACCTCCTATAACCCTAGATAATCTCTGGTTTGTAGGTCACAACTTCTGCATGTATGATAAAAAACTATGTGAACCGTGTTGGATAAATGAATGGTGTGTAAAAAAAGAAATTAAAAAGGAAGACTATGCCCAAACCATCTAAAGTCTTAATCATCGGCAGCGGGCCCATCATCATCGGGCAGGCGGCGGAGTTCGACTACGCCGGCACGCAGGCCTGCAAAGCCATGCGGGAGGAGGGCGTTATCTCCGTGCTGGTCAACTCCAATCCCGCCACCATCATGACCGATGAAGACGTCGCCGACGTGGTCTATATAGAACCCCTGACCGTGGACATGCTCGCGCGCATTATAGAAAGGGAAATACCGGACGGCCTGCTGCCAACGCTCGGCGGACAGACGGGACTCAACCTCGCCGTGGATTTAGCCGACGCCGGGGTGCTCGATAAATACAACGTCCGCCTGCTCGGCACGCCGCTCCAGACGATACGCAACGCCGAAGACCGCGAGCTTTTCAAGCAGCTTCTCCTGAAAATCGGCGAGCCGGTGCCCAGGAGCCAGACCGTCACCAGCCTCAAGCAGGCGCGGCAGGTAGCCCAGGATATCGGCCTGCCCCTCATCATCCGCCCCGCCTACACGCTGGGGGGGACGGGGGGCGGGGTAGCCCGCACCATCGCAGAGCTCAACGAGAAAGTAGCCGTCGGCCTGCGGGCCAGTCCCATCAGCCAGGCGCTCCTCGAAGAATCGGTCATCGGCTGGAAGGAAATCGAATACGAGGTCATGCGGGACGCCGCCGACAACTGTATCACCGTCTGCAACATGGAAAACTTCGACCCCATGGGCGTGCACACCGGCGACAGCATCGTCGTCGCGCCCAGCCAGACCCTCACCGACAACGAGTACCAGATGCTGCGGACGGCCAGCCTCAACATCATCCGCGCCCTCGGGGTGGAGGGGGGCTGCAACGTACAGCTGGCCCTCGACCCCAAAAGCGAGAATTATTACGTTATCGAAGTCAACCCCAGGGTAAGCCGAAGCTCCGCCCTCGCCAGCAAGGCTACCGGCTACCCCATCGCCCGCGTCGCCGCCAAGATAGCCGTGGGCAAGCGACTCGACGAAATACCCAACGCCGTCACCGGCAAAACAGCAGCTTCATTCGAGCCAGCTCTCGATTACATTGTAGTAAAAATTCCGCGCTGGCCCTTCGACAAGTTCGCCTCCGGTGACCGCATCATCGGCACCCAGATGAAAGCCACCGGCGAGGTCATGGCCATTGACCGCACCTTCGAGGCGGCCCTGCAGAAAGCCGTGCGCTCGCTGGAGTTCGGCAAGCGGTCGCTGCTCTGGGAAGACCCGCAGTGGGAGCGCGGCAAAGACCTCAAAACCTACCCGCTCATGCCTGCCAACGACGTGCGCCTCTGGGGTATCATGGCGGCACTGCGGCGGGGCATAACGCCGGGAGAAATCGCCGACTATACGAAAATCGACCCGTGGTTCCTGGATAAACTACAAAACATTATAAATATGGAAAAGACCCTGCTTTCGGAATCGCTGACGCCGGAGCTATTGTGGAAGGCCAAGCGACTCGGCTTCTCCGACGAGCAAATCGGCACGCTGGCCGACCGCCTCCCCGAGCAGGTCCGGCAGCTGCGCTATACCTGGCAGGTTCGCCCCGTCTATAAGATGGTGGATACCTGCGCCGCCGAGTTCGATGCCGCCACTCCCTACTTCTACAGCACCTACGAGCAGGAAAACGAGGCCGTTCCCGAAAATGTCAACAAGGCGGTCGTCATCGGCAGCGGGCCGATAAGAATCGGCCAGGGAATCGAGTTCGACTACTGCTCGGTGCACTCGGCCTGGGCGCTGCAGGACGCCGGCTACAAGAGCATTATGATTAACTCCAACCCGGAGACCGTCTCCACGGACTTCGATACCAGCGACCGCCTCTACTTCGAAGCACTGGACGAAGAAAGCGTGCGCGATATCCTGGAAAACGAAAGCGCGTCCCGGCGCTCCGGTTACATCACTCCCCCACCCTCAATAGTCCAGTTCGGCGGGCAGACGGCGGTCAACCTGGCCACCCCACTGGCGCAGGCCGGCCTGCCCATCATCGGCTCCAGCGCCGAGGCTATCGACCTTGCCGAGGACAGAAAAAGGTTCGAGCTGTTCCTCGATGAGCTTTCGATACCCCAGCCGCCGGGCGCGGGCGTTACCTCGCTTGACGAAGGCCTCAAGGTAGCGGAGCTTATCGGCTACCCCGTGATGGTGCGCCCCAGCTTCGTCCTCGGCGGGCGGGCTATGGAAATAGTCTATAACGCCACCGAGCTGACACACTATATCGGCCTGGCCATGGAACTGGACACCGGCCATCCCGTCCTTATCGATAAATACATTCAGGGGAAAGAGGTGGAGGTGGACGCCATCGGCGACGGCAAGACCGTGCTCATTCCCGGCATCATGGAGCACATCGAGCGGGCGGGGGTACACAGCGGCGACTCCATGGCGGTATATCCGGGAGTCAATCTTAGCCAGCAGGAAGTGGACACCATCGTCGATTATACCATGCGCATCGGCCTGGGACTGAAAATCAACGGCCTGATGAATATACAGTTCGTTATCCTGCCCGGCAGCGACGGCGAGGCGGCATCTTCGGTGTACGTACTGGAGGTAAACCCCCGCGCCAGCCGCACCGTTCCCTTTATCTCCAAGGTCACCGGCGTCCCCATGATAAAGGTAGCCACCGGGGTCATGCTGGGAAAGAGTCTGAAGAAGCAGAGATATAAAAGCGGTCTGTGGCCGGTAAGCAAGCTGGTGGCCGTTAAAGCGCCGGTCTTTTCCATGTCGAAATTGACCGGGGTGGATACGCACCTGGGACCGGAAATGAAATCCACCGGCGAGGTCATGGGTATCGATTACACCTTCGAGGCGGCGCTGGGTAAAGCTATCCTGGCGGCCGGGCTGGCCCTGCCGCCCGAAAGCGGTATCCTCTTCAGCATCGCCGACAGGGATAAAGCGGAAGCGCTGCCCATTATCAGGAAGCTGGCGACAGCCGGTAATACACTCTTCGCCACGGAAGGCACCGCCGCCATGATTCAGGCCGCCGGACTGCCGGTGAAAATGACCGGCAAGAAGCTCGACGAGGGGCACCCGAATATCATCGACCTTATCAACGACGGCACAATCTCCGGCGTGGTCAATACGCTTACCGGCGGTAATGTCCCCTTCCGGGACGGCTTTTACATCCGCCGCGCCGCCGCCGAAAAACGCATTCCTTGCTTCACATCGCTGGACACAGTACGCGCCGCCACGGAGATAATCGCCCGGGGCAGCCAGATTTATACCGCCCAGCCCTTCCCCGATTACCGCACGAAGGGACCGGAATGAAACAGATTAAAGCGAAAATAATTTCCGCCGTCGAAGTTACGCCGGGGACTTATCTCTCCTGGCTGGACGCCCCGCAGATAGCTACCGCCGCCTTACCGGGGCAGTTCGTCATGGTGGGCTGCGGCGGAGATACCACGCTGCCGCGTCCTTTAAGCGTCCACAGGGTGGACGGCGGCCGGCTAGCCCTGCTGTTCAGCACGGCCGGCAAAGGCACGCGCTGGCTTTCACAGCGGCAAAAGGGCGACAGCCTGGATATCTTCGGGCCGCTGGGCAACGGTTTCCGCATTGACCCCGATGCTAATAATCTCCTGCTCGTAGCCGGGGGCATGGGCATCGCACCGCTGGTCTTCCTGGCCGATACCGCCGCCGGAGAAGGGAAAAAGGTAACGATAATCGCGGGGGCGCGTTCCGCCGATTGTCTCCTGCCGATATCCCCTCTCCAAGGACTTTTCGATAAAGGCGTGCTGCCCGCCAGCATGAATGTCGTCACTGCCACCGATGACGGGTCGGAGGGCTTTAAGGGGCCGGCCACCGACCTCATTCCCGCCTACCTTGAGAGAGTCGACCAGATTTTCGCCTGCGGGCCGTTGGAAATGTACCGTACCATGGCGGCAAGCTACAATAATTATAAGATACCGGTGCAGGTCTCGCTGGAGATAATGATGGGGTGCGGGATGGGCGTCTGCTACGGATGCACCATTAAAACGAAAAGCGGACTGAAACAGGTCTGCAAGGACGGCCCGGTGTTCGATATGGGGGAGATAGTGTGGGGGGAATTTAAAGGGCTCTGATAGGATAGTGCGGCGGGGAGAATAATAACGCGGCATCCGGCCATACAGCACCGACATTCCGGGCTTGACAACGGATGGTTTATGTTCTATCTTTCCTATTATTAACATAGGGGGGTGGGTATGAACGTTCAACCAGAACAAGAGAGAGCGCCGGAAGACGGAGACTCTCAGAAGTCAGAAAGACCGATAGCCAATGTCGGCAAGCGCTTTTACACGTGGGCTACCCTGGGGACGTTCGCCGGCGCCTGTTTCCTGATCAGCGGTATCTGGGCACTTTTTAAACGCCTCTGGGGGACTACCTTCGCAGGCGAAGCGTGGCCTCTGTTATTTACCGTGATAATTATCGTGGCGTTCGCTTTCGCGACACAACCGGAGCAGAAAACGACCTGGAATCAAAAAATCCAGAAAGGACTCGTAACTCTTGGAAACGTGCTCCTGGTATATTTTTCCGTTTTAGGTGCAAGTACAGTAGTTACGCAGGCCGTAGGGACGTAAACCCCTTAAATACCGGGCGGCTATCAATAACACTTCGGAGGAAATAGCCAAAAGAGGGACGGCGGTTTGACACAGATATTTATTCAAGGGTATACTTCATATCCGTAGCTAAGCTTCGAGTACACATCTTATTAAGGAGGATACCCGACAATGAAAAAAGTGCTCATCATTTACCATTCCCAGACCGGCAATACCGAGGCGATGGCGAAGGCGGTGGCGGAGGGCGCCGGCGCGGCAGGCGCAACGGTAATTCTGAAGAAAGCCGTCGAGGCCGATGATAAAGACCTGCTCGATTGTGACGTGGTGGCCTTCGGCACGCCTAACAATTTCAGCTACATGGCGGGGATGGTCAAGGACTTCTTCGACCGCGCCTGGCCCACCGTCCGGGAGAAAATGGCCAGCAAGCCTTACGTGGCTTTCGGGAGCTACGGAGGCGGAGGCATGCCGGCTATCGAAACCGTGGAGAAAATCTGCGATAACATGGGCATGAAGAGACTCTATGATAGTATCGGCATCCAGCGGGAACCCACGCCGGAGAACCTGAAAGCCTGCGAAGAGCTGGGGGGGAAGATAGCCCAGCTATAGTACCAACCGCGCAGAATGTTGAAGAGGGGCTTACGCCCCTCTTCCTTTTTTCATCTTACTATCACATCTTACTATCAGTCCAGTTCTTCCACCATGCCGTGGCTCATATATATCTGTAGTTGAGAGACTACTTGCTCCCAAGATAGTCCGATAGAAGCGCTGATTTCTTCTATCGACCCGGGGCCGCTTTCGAATAGATACTCAAGTACCCTAAAGCCGTCCGTCACGGCCGCCGCATCCACACTAAGCTTCATGCGCCGGAACCTTGCTCTCCCCTCACCTATCAGCAAATATCTATCCATCGGCTCAAATCAGGCGCTTTTGATTATACTCCTATCCCCGTATTTGTCAATAGTACTTTTCACGGTATTTGCCGGGCAACAGCTTTGACAATGCCTGCGGTTTCGGCTTATAATAATTAAGAACAAAGTCTCTCAAAGAGGTGGTGCAACATGGCAAATCAGGTAGGAAAAAGGTACCGCTGCACAAAGTGCGGTGCCGAGATGATTATCACCAAGGGAGGCGATGGCACCATCACCTGCTGTGGCCAGCCCATGGAGCAAAAGCAATAATCAACCCAGTTTGCAGGAGGTTAGAAAGTGGCAAGCCAATTAGGTAAAAGATATCGTTGCCAGAAATGTGGCACTGAAGCGTTATGCACCAAAGCCGGTGCTGGTGAGCTTACCTGCTGTGACCAGCCGATGGAAGTCCAGGAAGCCCGGCCTATTCCTTCCTCGGATTAAGCCAGGCTTCTTTAAGTCTGAAAAGCGCAACGGATTTTCTTCACTACGGAAGCTGGTCGACTACGCAGCTTCTTCTGGTTCAGGCTCGGGTTCAGGTATGGGTTCGGCTTTCGATTGAGCCACTGCCTGATTCAGCTTCTTGAGCAGCCTCGATTTACGCCGGGCGGTATTATTCGCGTGCAATATCTGCTTCTCCGCCGCTTTATCCAGATTACTGACGGCTTTGTTTACGGCTTCTTGAGCTTCTTTGAGTTCACCGGCGAAGATAAGTTTTTCCGCGCTGGTGATATCGGTTTTCACCTCGCTGCGGACAGACTTATTCCGCTGCTGCCTCCTCGAGGCAACACGTGCCTGTTTTTCTGCTGATTTACTTACCAAGACCTACCTCCACTTATTTTTTACCCGAGCCGTTGTCTTCGGCCCTGGTTAACGGAACCGGGGAATCGGCGGCACCCTGCCTGGATGCGTCGTCACCGATGCGGGTAACGCTAAGCACGCCTTTTACGGCATCTATCTTTTTTAAAATCCGGCTTAAATGCGCCAGCCCCTTAGTCTCCAGAGTTAAAAACATGGTAATGGTGTTTCCGTCACCCTCGGTGAGGCTTACCGAGGCGATATTCACTTTCTCCTCGGCCACCACTGTGGTAACATCGCGCATGAGGCCTACCCTGTCCCAGGCCTCTACCTGTACATTGACCGGATAAAGGAGTTCATCGCTCTGCCCCCACTCCACCGGTATCAGCCTCTCCTTTTCATCTTCATGGCGGATATTGCGGCAGTCCTCGCGGTGGATGGTGACGCCGCGACTCCGTGTAATATAGCCGATTATCTTATCGCCGGGGACGGGATGGCAGCACGGGGCGATATTCGTTACCAGGTCACCGACCCCCAGCACCTGTACCGTTGACGGCGCTGTCCGGGACGGGGCGACCGCAGTCAACGGTATCTCTTTTTCCTCCTGCGCCGCCAGTTTCAGGACAATCTGATGGGCGGTGACGGTGCCATTGCCGACCGCCGCCAGAAAGTCGTCCAAACTGCTGTAAGCAAAAAGCTCGGCCAGCATCTGGCGCTCGGTCTTTATTCCAAGTCGCCGCAGTTCTTTATCCAGAATCTGCCGGCCGCGCTCGATGTTCTCCGTCCGCTCCTGCTTATTGAACCACTGCCTTATCTTGGTTTTGGCGTGTGAGGTGTTGACATACCCCAGATTGGGGTTGAGCCAGTCCAGACTCGGCCCCCTTGGGGCCTTCGCCGAGATAATCTCGATAACGTCCCCGTTCTTGAGCTGATAGCTAAAGGGAACCAGCTTGCCGTTTACCTTGGCCCCAACGCAGCGGTGTCCCACGTCCGTATGGACGCGGTAGGCGAAATCGAGCGGCGTGGAACCACGGGGCAGGTCCTTTATCTCTCCTTTCGGGGTATAAACGAAAACCTGGTCGATAAAGATGTCGGTCTTGACCGACTCCAGAAATTCCTCGGCGCCGGCGAGCTCGCGGTGCCACTCGATAAGCTGGCGCAACCAGGCCACCCTGTCCTCGAACTGCATATCCCTCTTTTCGCCCTCTTTATAGCGCCAGTGGGCGGCCACGCCATACTCGGCGACATGGTGCATCTCGCGGGTGCGAATTTGAATTTCCAATGGTGTGGTGCCGGGAACCATTATCGCGGTATGCAGCGCCTGATAGCCGTTCGGCTTGGGACTGGCTATATAATCGTCAAAGGCGTCGGGCAGGGGATGCCACAGACTGTGGATGACGCCGACGGCGCTGTAGCATTCGGGCACGCCGTCGACGAGCACTCGCAGGGCGAGAAGGTCGTATATCTCGTCGAAGTGCCGGCCCATAGCGGCGTATCTTTCCATTTTCTGGTGTATGCTGTAGATATGCTTGGGTCGACCGGATATATCCGCGACCAGGCCCACCTTATCGAACTCTTTCTTCAGAAGCTCAATGGCGCGGACTATAAATTTCTCTCGCCTGGCGCGTCCGGTATCCACCAGGCGGGCGATACGCTGGTACTGCTGGGGCTGTAAATACTGAAAGGAAAGGTCTTCCAGCTGCCACTTAAGCTCCCATATTCCCAGTCGGTGCGCCAGCGGCGCGTATATCTCCAGGGTTTCCTGGGCGTTAACGAGCTGCCGGTCCTTGGGCAGGGCGTCCAGGGTACGCATATTGTGAAGTCGGTCGGCCAATTTGATGAAGACCACCCGAAGGTCTTCGGCCATGGCCACCAGCATCTTCCTCAAGTTTTCCGCCTGTGACGCGCTGGCTCCGGTGCCGGTGGTAACCAGCGAAACCTTGCCCAGCTTGGTGGCGCCGTCGACCAGTTTGGCTATCTCCGGTCCGAATTTAGCTTTGATATCTTCTATGGGCAGGCCAGTGTCTTCCGGGATATCGTGCAGGAGGGCTGCCGCCAGGGTGCCGGCATCGAACTGAAGCTCGGCGAGGATATAGGCCGTCTGCAAGGGGTGGTCCAGATAAGGACCCCCGGAAAGACGCACCTGTCCTGCGTGCTTTTCAGCGGCGAATTCATAGGCTTTCTCTACAACGGAAAGTTTCTCCGGCGGGATATATTCCGCGGCCTTTTCCAGCAGTCTACTGAATTCCATTACACCGCACCGTAAGCCAGAACCCGGGAGTTCTTTCTCCTTTAATAATATAAGGTAGCAATATATTTTCAGTATATCCCAAAAGGGGAGGTGTGTAAAATGAGGGGAGGGGGTATATCCTACGGGATAAGCCGTCGATGATACGAGGGCGGCAGGGTGGGAAAAGATAAGAAATGTTGGGGGCCGAAGGGTTCACATCTTAAAAATATCCCTCCCTTTACAAATACGGCGTTAATCCTGTATTCTAGCCTTAAGAAACCAAATAACAATGTCATTCTCGGGCTTGACCCGAGAATCTGGTCCCCTTATCCCCCCGACTGGATTCCAGCTTCCGCTGAAATGACACTAAATGTCAAGAAAGGCAATGGGATAGATTGTACCAGAACGTACGCGGGACAACAGATATCCTCCCGGAGGAGCAACCCTACTGGCGCTATATCGAGCGGGGAATCGCCGAAATCAGCCGATTATACGGGTACAACCGTATCGATACGCCGGTTTTCGAGGATACCGGCCTTTTCCGACGGGGTACCGGCGAGTACACCGACATCGTCCAGAAAGAGATGTACACCTTCGACGACCGCGGGGGCAACAGCCTGACACTGAAAGCGGAGGGGACTCCGCCGGTTTGCCGTGCCTACATTCAGCACGGCCTCCAGAACCTGCCCCGGCCGGTCAAGCTGTACTATGTCTCACCCATCTTCCGCTACGACCGTCCCCAGGCAGGCCGCTACCGCCAGCACTACCAGTTCGGCTACGAGACCATCGGTGAGGCCGACCCCGCCCTCGACGCCGAGGTAATAGACATGGCCTGGCAATTCTACAGGTCGCTCGGTCTGACCGGACTTTCGCTGCAGCTCAACAGCATCGGCTGCCGGCAGTGCCGTCCCGGCTATCTTGCCGCGCTTAAAGACTACTATGCAGGTTACGTCGACCGGCTTTGCGCCGATTGTAAAACGCGGCTGGAGAAGAATACGCTGCGCCTCCTGGACTGCAAGCAGGCGTCATGCCGTGAGATAGCGGCGTCCGCCCCGAAGAGCGTCGGTCACCTCTGCGCGGAGTGCGACGAGCATTTCAGTAAACTGCAGGGATACCTGGGACTGCTCAAAATTCCTTTCGAGCTTAATCACCACCTGGTACGCGGCCTGGACTACTACACCCGTACCGTTTTTGAAATCCAGCCGGATGAAGAGGGCGCCCAGAGCACGCTGGGGGGAGGCGGCAGGTACGACGACCTCATCGAGGAGCTGGGCGGCAAGCCCACGCCGGCCATCGGTTTTGCGGCGGGAATCGAGCGGATAATCCTCAATCTCAAGAAAGAGGGGGTTGAAGTGCCCGGTTCACCCGTGCTGCAGGTGCTCATCGCTTACCTGGGTGACGCCGCCAGGGAAGAAGCGATAAGGCTGGCCGCCGTCTTGAGGCAGGCGGGCGTCAGCGCGGCGACCACCACCGGCGGTAAAAGCCTCAAGGCCCAGATGAGGCAGGCAAACTCCCTCGGGGTGGGTTATACGGTGATAATCGGCGATGAAGAGGTGAAAGCCGGCACGGCGGTCCTGCGGGACATGGCCAACGCCCGGCAGGAGACGGTGGCAATCGGCAAACTGGCGGAGCGGCTGACTGCATCTTCATAATTATTTAACATCTTCTTGCTATCCTTTTCACGAGTTTTACGTTATAATAAACGGATAAAAGCCGGTCAAGAACTGCAAATCGTGCGATTTTTATGAATTTATGTTAATTTACCGTATGAAAGGCTTGACAAACAACGAGCATATGCTATAGTTATATTGAAGTGTACCTTGTTGTTGGTACGCACGGAAGGAGGTGATGCGATGACTATAGCCCGCAAGGGGAGACAGAGCCAGTTTCTCTGATGATCGCTTCTAAGGGAATGTATCTCTGCAAACAAGAAAAATAAAAGTCGATTGCCTGTTTGCGGGGATATAGCATATTCAAATAAACACAAAGACCTTAAGGAGAAAATAAAATTCGATGAAAAAATTCATAACTAAATTCTGGGGCGTTGGCCTGATAGTAGTGCTGCTTTCCAGCCTGTTTATTGCCGCCGTCCCGACTTCCGCTGCCGACCCGCTGAACTGGGAAATGAAAGTAGCTGACACACCAGCTGCTATTCCTTTCGCAGTGCTGGCACCCGGCACTAACATCGCTGATTACGATATCAATGGCATGACAATGTATGCCGTGACCGGCGTTGCCCCTGCTCCCTTTTCGCAGGCCGTAATGCAAAGTAATAACGCCGGTGGGTGGTGGAGCGATATCTCCACGAGGATGCCCGCCGATATCGGTACCGCGGACTACGTGGCGATAGCCCCCGACGACCCGAATGTTGTTGTCGTGGCTGACGCTACTCCCGCAGCCGGTCTGAGCGCCGCAATCACTATCAACGGCGGTACCTCCTGGACCTCGATGGGCTTCATCCAGGACGGTACCGGCACTAACCTCGCTGGTGCTCTCAACGGCGTGACGATTTCGCCCATGGTGACCGGAGGTGTCCGCTACATCGCCGCTTACGGTTCTGACGCTGCCGGTGCAGCCTCGGTATTCTACTACAACTACGGCGCGGGCGTGGGCGCCTGGAGAGATGCCACCGACGCTGCCGCTGCCACTGACTTCGTCACCGGCCCGGTAGTCCATGCCACCGCTGTCGCGTATGACGATGTCGCAGCCTTCGAGTTCTCTCCCAACTTCCCGTCCGACTGGATGGCATCCGCTATCCTGGTGGATAATGGTACCGCTGCCGTTGGTGCCGTGGACTACCATATCCTCAGCTTCAACTCCCGCACCTGGGATACCGCAGTTGCCACCCTATACCCGATAATCATCAAGAACGGCTCTGCTGCAGCTACCCCGGGTATTACCGTCAACAAGGCGGACCTAGCCCTGTTGCCGGACTACGATGGCAGCGACGAGTCGCTGCGTATCGCCTTCGCCGGTTTAACAATTCTTGACGGCACCACTGCTGGCCCGAGTGGCGGCATCTGGCGCTGCTACGATAACGCTCCCGCCGTCAAGATATACGGCTCGGCCACTCTTGGTCAGGGCACGGATATCGCCAGTGTTGCCTTCGACGGCACGAACCTGGCCGCTGGCGCCTATCTCACCAACAACATTTTCCGTTCGGCGGACCCGCTGGCAACAGCGCCCACCTTCCTGCCGGCCCGCACGCTGAAGAGAATCGGCATCGATGACGCGGCCGCTTTCGATACGGTACTCCTCAAGTTCGACGGTGAGACCCTGTACGGCGGCAAGATTGGCGATGGCTCGGCTATCTCCAAGTCGCTCGACTACGGTAACACCTGGAACGACTATTCCCTCCTGGACAGCTCCCTTACCACCATCCAGGACATCTACATGACTGCCGGAGGTAACACATGGTACCTGGCAGCGACAGACGGAACCAAAGCTTCCGTCTACCGCATGTCCAATTTCGGCGTAACCAGGGTGCTGTGCGAGCTTAAAGGCGCACTTAACCTGATACTACGCGGTCTCGATTCTGACGAGGACGTCATCTACGCCGCTGACATGGCCGGCACGGTTATCTACTACTCGGCCGATGGCGGCACGGGTAGATGGTATAAGCGCTCTTCCGTTCCAATCGCTGCTATAGCTGACCTCGTGGTAGAGAGCGCGCAGGTTATCTACATCGGCGACCCCGCCACTGTCAACGTATACAAGTCCGTTAACGCCGGCTTCACCTGGAGCCTGCCCATGAACTGCGGACTGACGGGCGCCAATACCCCGTTTTCCATGGCAAACCTGGGTGAAAACGAGCTGGTCATTGGCGGCACCTGGGGTGGTGTGGTCTATACCGCCGATGGCGGCACTACCTGGAGAGCCCTCCTGGGTGTCTTAAACACCTTTACGCCTGTGTACGTTGCCGCTTCCGGTCTGGGCGCAAGTGACTACGTCTTCGCGGCTGAAACCGGCGCCGCAGTACCAGCCGTCTGGCGCTGTTCACTCGACCCGTCCAACTTCCTGGGTGAGTTCAAGAACATGAACGCGCCCGCACAAGGTGCTGCCACCGCTGAGGCAATTACCGGCATAGCGTACACCGACGGCGTGCTCTACGTACTATCTTCAGATGCGACTGCCGGCGCTACCAGCACCTACCTCAACCGCACGCTGGCGCCAACCGTTCCGCTAGCCGTGCATCCCGCCTTTTTCTGGGGCACCCAGTGGGTTGAGGCTGGCCTCGACTTCACCGATTTCTGGGCGCTGAAGACAAGCGGCGGCGCACCCGGCAGCATCATGCTATACGCCGTTGACCAGGGTGATCCTCCTCGCACCCCCAATGTCTACTACTACGATGATGCCGTAGCTCTCGGCGGACCTGCACTGATAGGCCCGGCCGATAACGACCGCATCGATATCGTCAGCCCGTTAACGGGTGCCGTTGCTGCCGTCAACTTCACCTGGAACCGGATATCCCTGGCTACCGGCTACGACCTGTTCATAGCGCTGGATGACGGCTTCACCGAGCTGGTAGTAGCTCCTCCGATTCCCGTTGGCACCGTCGCACTCCCCAACGCTAACGACCCGGTGTCACGGATTCAGGCCGGTGGTACTTTCCTGCCCGGCACTACCTACTACTGGAGAGTAGCAGCTACTCTTCCGATAGGTAGTGCATTCTCGGAGACACGAAGCTTCGTTGTCCAGCCCACTGCGGCATCGGTCCCGACTATTGCCTCACCGGAGAATGGCGGTTCCATCGATAGCACCACCCCGGCCTTCTCCTGGACACCGGCAGCCGGTGCGACCATGTACCAGTTCCAGTTGTCTACTGACCCTGCCTTCGCAACTACCCTAATGGACGAACAGCTGGAGAGTGCCGGCATCCTGTCCAGCGCCGCGCTCGATAGAGGTACAACCTACTTCTGGAGAGTTAAAGCTCTGGAACCGGTTGATGGCGACTGGTCAACCGTTGCCAACTTCATGATTGCCGAGGAAGCGCCTGCTCCTGCTGCACCAGTAGTAATCGAGCAGGTACCGGCCCCGGTAATCGAGATACCGCCGGCACCACCGGCCAACGTCATTGAGATTCCGCCCGCACCTGCGCCAGAGCAGATTGCTCCCGCATACATCTGGGCGATAATCATCATCGGCGCTGTCCTGGTGATAGCGGTAATTGTCCTCATCGTCAGGACGAGACGTTCCGTCTAAGAATGACTTAAAGGACAATACTCCAGATACTCCGAGAGCCCCCCGAAATTCGGGGGGCTCTCTTTTTATGCGCGTATAATAATTACCTAACGGCTAATCCAGCACGAATTATATATCGTCAAGGCGGGGGGCCAGTATCTGCACGGTGACGGCCTCACCGCTCTTCAACGATTCCGTGCCCTCCGGGATGCAGACGAGGCTGTTGGCGCTGGCGATAGCCTGTAAACGGCTCCGGTCTCTATAAAGCTCAACCCTGTAATTCCCCGCAGTGTCACGGGAAAGCGTGGCGTCCTTGAACTCCGTCCACGCCAGGTGGCGGGTCTGCAGGTCCTCGGTAAGCCGGGCGGTAACAGTCTGGAGTGGATGCCTGGTATCACCGCTCATCCGCAGTATTCCGGGCAGGGCAAGCTGCAGGAAAGCCATCTCGTTGCTGGCCGGCCCGCCGGGGAGGCAAAACACGGGCTTGCCCTCCCATAGACCGAAGGCGATACCCTTACCCGGCCCCATACGCACGTGGTGGAATATCTCCTGCCAGCCGAGCTGGTTCAGGCAACCGACAACAAGGTCGCGCTCGCTGCCCCAGGCGCCGCCGCTGGTTAGAATAGCATCTACATCCGGCAGGTTTTTACGCAACTCATTCTTAATATCTTCCTCACTATCATTGACCACCGAAGTGACGCAGGATATGCCGAAAGAAGCCAGCCAGGACTCCATGGTGACCAGATTGCTGGCATAGAGCTGGCCGGGGCTTAAGTCTTCCCCGGGCGCTACTACCTCATCACCGATTCCCGCAACGGCCACTACCGGCCGCCGGTAAACGCTGACGCGGTTGATGCCGGCCGCCGCCGCCAGACCCAGGTAGCCTGGTAAAAGTCTGCCGCCCCTGCCGACAATGGTCGCCCCCGCTTTTACCTCTCCGCCGGCGCGGAGGATATTCCTCCCCGGCTCTGCATTGACCTTAGCATGCACCTCTTCCGGCGATATTTCGTCGCAGAATTCTGCGGAGACCACGGTATCTGCCCCACGGGGTATCGGCGCGCCGGAACATATCTTGACAGCGCTGCCCCGTTTCACCTCGCCGCCGAACTTAGAGCCGGCGAATACAGAGCCGGTGACTTTGAGATATACGGGACTTTGCATCGATGCGGCCTCCACATCAACGGATTTTACAGCAAAGCCGTCTTTTAGCGAGACATCCGTTGAAGGATAACTCACCTGCGCCACCACATCCCCGGCCGCAATACGGTCGACACTCAATTCCAGCGATAGCTCTTCAATCCCTACGGGCTTTACATCCGAGGTTATAAGGCTAAAAGCTTCCCGGTAACCGACATAGCCGGTCCCTTCATCAATCTCGTAATGGTCCGTTCCCATGATTACCTTCCATTATCAGGAGTCCTTGTGTTAGTATATACTCCATATCTGCTCTTATTCAACATACAGTATAGTAATCCCGGTTTCTCCAATTTTTAGTGTTTTTTTAGAATAAAACCGAGCATTTCCGTAGTCAAATGTATTATTATTGATAATGCTGAAATCCCCAACATCAGTCCCGGTCTTGCAGATTAACATCTTTTAAGAGGTAAACAATGGGTTTTATGCCGGCATATATTCGCCGAATGGCAAATAACAGGCTACCTCGCAGGCTATCCCGGGAATTATGCATCCTTTTTGTTAAACTCATCCTTGTATCAATACTCGCCGCCTTCAGCTTTATCTCACTGGCTGAAGCATCCCCCGAAGCAATCAAATGGATGAAGGTAAATATTCCCACCGAGAGCGAAGCGGGAGATTGGATCCTGGCCGACGGCTCCGATGTCCGGCACCTGACCGCGGCCCTCGATGGCACTCTCTATGCCAGCGGCCACGGCCTTACCTATACTCTGTATAAATCTACTGACGGCGGCACCGGCTGGGTACATATCGGCGGTGTCCAGGATACAATAGTAGATATCGCCATATCACCCCATGACGCCGACAGGTTATACTATGCCACTTCTTCGGCGATTTACAGCTCCACTAACGGCGGCAAGACCTTTGTGCAACTGCCGGCCAGTCCCGGCGGGGCCGGAACCGACAACTTAGAAATAACCTCTATTGATGTTACCTGGCTGAACGATGATGTTATAGCCGTCGGCACCAGAGACGCGGACAGCACCGAGTTCGGCGGGGTCTATACCTTGAACGAGGCAAACATCACCCCGGCCTGGGTGGATACGAATATAGGGAGTTATGACGTCTATGCCGTGGCTTTCTCGCCCAACTACGCCTATGACCAGCAGCTCGTAGCCATAATAACCGACGAAACCGATACTTACTTTGCCGCCAAAGCAGGCGATGCCAGCTGGAGCGATACCGCAGGATACGCCAGGCTGGACAGGGACAACTCGGGGGTACCTACTTCCGTCAGGGTGGCTACCCCGGCGACAATTGTCTTCCCCGATAATTATAACGCCGACCCCGCTTCAGGCAGCGGCTCCCTTTTCGCGGCTATCAATACCGGGACGGGTGAAGGGGACGTATATAAAATCAACTGCGCCGATGCGCCGGATACGCCCATAGTTACCGACCTGAATATCGGCCTGACATACGGGTACAGCAACATCGATGTCGGCTGTCTGGCGGCCCGGGGAGACCACCCGTTTATTGTATTACTGGCCGGGGCCGCCGATAGCACCCGGACCTATGTCAGCACCGATGGCGGTATCGGCTGGTCAAGAAGTCGCAAGGAGCCTACCGGCCAGTCCACAACCGGCGCGCTGATAGCGCCCGATTTCACGACTACCGGCAGGATGTATACCACCACCAGCGGCGACGGCAGCGCTATCTCTATAAGCCGGGATATCGGCGAAACCTGGAACCAGGTCAGTATGATTGACACCACCATCGATACCATCGTCGACCTGGCTCCTTCACCCGGATACGGGCAGGACAACACCATATTCATGCTTACTTTCGGCAACGGGCATAGCCTCTGGCGCAGTCGGGACGGCGGCAATACCTGGGAAAGGACTTTAGCCGGTAATCTGGCCGCTGTAGACAGTATGAGCCTGGTCGGCCTGCCGCCGGAATACGGCGACGACTGCCGGGCGCTGTTTGTGGCCGGTGAGAGCAACGGCAGTCCTGCCATATGGCAATCTACCGACGATGGCCAGAGCTACCGACGTAGATTCACCCACGACCCCACCAGCGGCGCGGAATTTTACGTCGATGCTTGGGCTATAGCCAGTGAAACCGCCTTATTCACGGGCAGCTACGACGGCAGTCACGGAATGGTTTATAAGTCGACCAATAGCGGTTTTATCTATTCCGAAGGCACGCCGGCGGGCAACCAGTCTCTAAACTCCATCGCCATTTCACCCAGATACGAAAAGGACGGCACCGTGCTGGTCGGGAACACCAGTGGCCGGGTCTTCTGGTCCAATGACAACTGCCTTTCATTCGAATCGCTGCCCGGGAATGATACCGCGTCACACCTCACCGGCTCCATCGCCGTGGCCTTCGACCCTGAATTCGATAGCAACCGCACCGTCTATGCCGCCGATGATGATAGCGATGGCGAGGTCTACCGCTTCGTTATCGGCTCCAGCACCGACTGGGAAAGCATCGACGGCACCCTGCCCGATGAGGCGATACTCAACGGGCTGACCGTTATCGACGATGGGACCCTTTACGCCGTAAACAGCGATGGCGACGGCGGCATGGAACGCTGCCTCAATCCCAGGTATACCCTCGGCCCCACTTTTGAAACGGTTACCCGCGGCCTGGATGACGGCGCCACCCTGTCCGGCCTATGGCAATCAGGCAACCGATTATGGTCAACAGATACCGCCAATGTAAGACTGATGACCTTTTTCGACACCCTGACATCGCCGGTGACGCAGGTTTCCCCGGACGACGGTGCAGCGGGTATCGGCAGCCTCATCGACCACACCGTGAGGAACATCATCCTGGATTGGGAAACGCTGGACGGCGCCACCAGCTACGAGTGGCAATGCGATGGTGATACCGATTTAACATCCGTCCCCGACGGATTCGAGGGCAACACGTCCGCCAGTTCCGCCCGGCTGCCGTCACTCGACCCGGCCGCCACTTATTACTGGCGCGTGCGCGCCAGCGCCCCGGTAACCGGTCCATGGTCGGAGAAACTGTCTTTTACCACCAGCCTTGACACCGAGGCTATCGCCCTCAAGCCGGAAAGCCCTGCCGCCGGCGCCCTTAATGTGCCGGGAAAACCGCTATTCCAGTGGACGGCGGTAATCGGGGCGGAGGCCTACGAACTGCTGGTATCTACCGATGCCGGTTTCGGCAGTCCCGTTATCGTCAGGACTGACGAATACGCCCTTCCGACCAATGCCTGGCGTTGTGACGTCGGTCTTGATTACGATACGACATACTACTGGAAGGTCAGGGCTATCAGCGCCAGCACGCACAGTCCCTGGAGCGCCGCCGGCGTCTTTACCACGGAGTCGGTTCCGTTAGCAAACGAGCCGCCAGCACCACCCTACCCCGAGGGAAATATAACAGAAATAACCCCTTCCCTGACCGCGGCAACCCTGCCGACAATACAATCAACGCCACAGATACAACCCCCACCTGCGACCGAACCTCCCCCAGAGAGTGTTACCCTGCCGGTCCCTAGCCAGCCCTTGAGCATACCGGGCTGGATTATCTATCTGGTCGGGGGCCTGCTCTTCACCATCGTTTTATCGCTAATCATCATATTTACGATAGTCCTTAAGATACGGCGTTTTTAGGACGGCACTATATAGCAACCTTCTTTCAGGCTTTTTCATTTTCTTTACCTCACCTCGATAAATTTGACTCCCCACACGTAAAGCTTTAAACTTTTTTCAGGGATATCCACAGGGAGGTTAAAAATGCCGCTGGTAACCATAAAAATCCTTGAAGGAAGAACCGTCGAGCAGAAGCGTGGCATGGCTAAAGACGTCACCGAGGCGATTGTCAAGAATATCGAGTGCCCGCTTGCGGCGGTGCAAATCGACATCGTAGACCTTAAGACAGAGAATGTCGCCCAGGGCGGCAAGCTATTCGTCGACGGACGGTAATCCGGGGGTTAATTTGAAAGTTCTGGGTATCATGGGCAGCCCGCGCATCAAGGGCAATACCGACCTTCTCCTCGATGAGGCCCTGAAGGGGGCGCAGAGCCGGGGGGCGGAGACCGAAAAAATAATCGTGGACAAGCTCAAAATTTCGCCCTGCCGCGAATATTACGGGTGCCTCAAGGACGGCAAATGCGTCATCAGGGACGACATGGACGGCCTGTACCAGAAGATACTGGACGCGGATGCGGTTATCGTGGCCTCCCCCATATTCTTCTATACCGTCAGCGCCCAGCTCATGCTGCTGATAAGCCGCTGCCAGGCACTCTGGGCGCGGAGATATGTCCTGAAAAATCTGGATATTCCTGTGAAGCGGGGGGCTTTTATCGCCGTGGGGGCGACAAAAGGCGCGAAACTGTTCGACGGGCCGAAACTGACGATTAAATACTTTTTCCAGGCGATTAATGCCGAGTACGCGGAAGAGCTATTGATGAGAGGCGTCGACAAGAAGGGCGAGATTAAGGAACACCCTGCCGCCCTCGCCGATGCCTGCGCAATCGGCCAGAAACTGGCCGCCTCTTAGCCGCCCGTGAGGGCTTTCCACCGCTCCTCTCCGAGGCACTGCTTTGCCGAAGGGCACCACTCTATGCAGGATGGAGTCTGCTCTTTATAAACGTATTTTCCGCATTTTCTGCACTTAATCCTTAGTTCGTCGGAGAACATCTCAACTTCGTTACCGCAATTCGGGCATTTGTACATGGCCGCCCGAAGGTTCCTTATATCCTGCCCGGGGCATTTGGCTTCCATATCGAACACCTCCCTAAAAAGCGGGCTGTTTTTACCCTTACCAGTATAATACGCAAAAAAGCAAATTACCCACCATGACATAAGTCACAGAATTTGACTTATAATGTAATAAAATGTTATATAGAAATGTAGTTCCCATTAAAAAGCACCAGGCATCGCCCGGCGTTATCTTAGATTCTAAATTATATATATAACCGGAGGAATTCTAATGAAAATTACCAAGATTGAATGTATACCTGTCTCGTTACGCTTCGCCAAGCCGATGAAGATGGGAGGAGGTACTGCCGATTGCGCCGATACCGTTGTCGTTAAGATACACACCGATGAGGGGATTACCGGCGTATGTGAGACCGGGGATACTTCCCCCTGGTACATGGGCGAAAGCCAGGACTCCATTATGCACAACATCAATAAAGTCTACGGGCCTCAAGTACTCCTCGGCGAGGACCCCTTCAACATCGAGAAAATCGTGGCGGGGATGGATAGAGCTGCCAAGCTGAACAACCAGTCGAAGGCGGTCATCGATTATTGCCTCCATGATATCAAGGGCAAGGCGCTGGGAGTGCCTGTTTACGCGCTGCTGGGAGGTCTTTCCAACGAAAAAATAAAACTGGCGTTCGTGATGTCTTCCGGGACGGCGGAAGAAGTAGGCGAGGAAGGGAAGGGCCTGATAAAAGCCGGCTTCAGGGCCTTTAAGCTGAAAGTAGGCGCCAAGTCCATTGAAGAGGACCTGGATATGGTAGGCGCCTTAAGAGATGCCGTGGGTAAAGATGTTAAGATAATGACCGATACCAACGGGGGCTGGAACTACCTCCAGGCGCTTAAATTCCTCAAGGAAGCCGTGAAGTATGATTTATTCCTTTCCGAGCAACCCGTACCGCGGTGGGATATAGACGGGCTGGCCCGGCTGCGCCGGAAGGTGGATGTGCCGATATTCGCCGATGAATCGGCAGCCGAGCTTAACGACCTTATAAAACTCCTGCAGCGGGATGCCGTGGACGGCTTTTTCCTCAAGGTTCCCAAGGCGGGGGGCATATTAAAGTCACAGAAATTTGTATCGATAGCCCAGGCGGCCGGCTTGATGGTGATGTGCGGCTGCATGATTGATTCCGGACTCGGGGCGACGGCCAATGCGCACTTCCTGGCTGCTACCGAGTGGATGGGCAAGATTGAACAGGAGTCTATCGGCCCTCTGAACCTCTATAACATACCGGATACGGTCAGTACCCCGTTAAAGGACGACCTGGCTAAAAAAGTATTAAGGTACGAAGGCGGCTTCCTCTACCCGCCGGATGGCCCCGGCCTCGGAGTGGAATTAAACGAGGATGCCGTGAAGAAGTTTGCCACTCCCGGCAAGACCCCGACGGTGATAGGAAAATAACAAACTCCCCGTGCCATGCGGCTTGTCTGATAAGGATTTGACAAGGAACAAGGTACTGGTATAATTAATAGATGCAAATCAGCATCCTGCACACATTCGCCTCAATCAGGGATGGCGCCCTGCCGGTGGCCCCGGATACCATGGGGCCGGAAAGCCGCTTTAATTCTAACAGCTTGATTGAAAAGTCTACGGGCAGGCGCCCGCACTAACCTTTTAATATCACGGGGGATTTTCAACACTAAGGAGGTAACCACCGATGAGCTGACAGGGACTCAAAAAGTAATGCTTGAAAATGCAATCGAGGAGGTTTACACAACCGATGAAAAAAATCTTATTAATACTCATAGCAATCGCAATTTTGTTGATGTCGCTGGGTACGTTTGTATCCTGCACCGAGAAGGAAGCTAAAGTTTTAAGAATGGCGGGGTGCTGGCCTCCGGGCGACCCGGTGACCGTTAACATAGAGAACTTCATCAATGATTTTAATGCAAAGGCCGAAGGCAAATATGTCATTGAGCTTCACCCCAGCGAGTCGCTGGTGAAAATCCCCGATAGCATGGACGCGGTAAGAACCGGGGCCGTCGAGATGGTCGGCTTCCCGACCGGTGTTTTTGCCAGCCTCGACCCGGTTTTCGCCGCGGCGGAAATTCCCTTCCTGGCTAATAGCGTCGAGGCGGACGCCGCCCTCCAGGCAAGCGCCATACAGCTGTACGACGAGGTGATGACAAAGAAGTTCAATTCCAAGCCCCTGTTCTCCTTTACCTGTCTGGCTCTCGACGTAATCAGCGTCAAGCCGATAAAGACGCAGGCAGACTGGAAAGACGTGCTGACCCAGTCCGTATCGCCGCAGTCGGCCCAGTTCATCGAACTGCTGGGCGGTTCCTCCGTTCCCATGCCGTTCCCCGATGGATACCAGGGACTCCAGAAGAAGGTCATCGAAGCCAGCATGCAGTCATCCTCCATGATGATAATGTTCAAGCTGAACGAAGTGGCCGATTACGTGCTGCGGGGCTATCTTATCCCGGCCAGCATTCAGGTAGCCATCAACCTGGAAGTCTACAACGATATGCCCAAAGACATAAAAGAGTTGATAGTCGACCTGGGTAAGAAGGCGCAGGACAGCACCAATGCCAATTTCATTAAAATAGCCCACGAAAACGACCAGACACTGACCGACATGGGATTGGAAGTCTACACCCTGCCCAAAGCGGAACGCGATGCCTGGGCAAAAGTACTGCAACCGTATGTCGATGAACTGTTCGATAACATGGGCGCTGACCTCGCCGGCAAGCTGAAGAAAGCCGCCGCGGACGCCAACGCCAAATATCCATACGGAGGATAAAGACGAACCAGTTCAGTTATTGACACGGTTTAAATGGAAATAGTATCCATCCTGATTGGCGGGAGGTTTACCACGCCGTTTACCGCCTCCGCCAATCAGGATTGGAATATGTGTCCGGTTACGCTTTACGCCACTTGAAGGCATCAATTATCCTTTAAGGTTGAGGCACGAGTGTTGAAGAAAATATTCCTGAAGATAGACCTGGTAATTGAGCGGGTAGGCAACTGGGGCCTGGTCAGCAGCGGGGTCCTTATCCTGCTGATGTCTTTTTTAAGCACTTACGCAGTGGGAAGACGCTACCTGCTGAACAACCCGGAACCTTACTCTTACGAGGTCAGCACGATATTTTTAACCGCCTGCGTGGTCTTTGCCATATCCGGTTTACAGAGATATAAGAGGCATCTAAGAGTAGATTTTATCACAAACTACATGCCGGGAAACGTACAAGGCTTCCTAATGGACATCCTCGGCCCAATCCTGGCCCTGGTATACGTAACTATAATAACCTGGCAGAGCTTGGATAATGCCGTGTATTCGTTCAGCATCGGCGAAACCAGCCAATCGGTCTGGGAAGAGCCTCTGTACCCCACCAAGTTCCTGATACCCATCGGGTCTTTCTGGCTTGTTCTGGTGCTCCTGGCCCAGCTTACACGTGGCATAACAAACGCATATAGACACCACCGGCAAAAGACGGGGCCGGGTGAAACCGCAACGACGGCGGAGTAACTCTTAAAAGGAGAACTAATTGCGTTGGACCCACAGATAACAAGCATCATTTGTGTTGCCGGTCTGTTCGTGCTCATGATGCTGGGCGTGCCGATTGTCTATTCGCTGGGATTCAGCGCGGTAGTCGGGGCGGTTCTGACTTACGGGGCTCCCGCCCTGCATATTGTAGGTTCATCACCATTCAGCACGCTGTTCAATTTGGCGTGGACGCCGCTCCCGCTGTTCGTCCTGCTGGGAGCCATCATTGCCGAATCAGGAATGGGGAAAGACCTTTTTACCGCCGCCGCTAACTGGCTTTCCCGCATCCGCGGCGGGCTGGTTGTAGCCGGCATTATGGGAGAGGCCGCATTGGCGGCAACGCTGGGGACCAGCGCCGCCACTATCATCGTTGTTGGTAAAATGGCCGTCCCGGAATTCGAGCGGCGGGGTTATCACCGGGGCTTCAGCCTGGGAGCTTTACTGGCGGGGGGCGTGCTGGGTCCGCTGATTCCGCCCAGCGCCACTTTTATCATTTATGCGGTAATTACCAATGTCTCCCTGGGCAAGCTTTTCATTGCGGGTATAATACCGGGGGTTATCCTGGCGATTTTCCTTTCAGTGCCCGCCATAGTATTCTGCCTGGTGAGACCCGGCCTGGCCCCCAAGACCTATAGCGTCCCCTGGAGAGAGCGAATATCTTCTGTAAAGGGCGTCTGGCCGATAGCGCTGGTGATGTTCAGCATCCTGGGCTCCATCTATTTCGGGATAGCCACCCCCACCGAGACCGCCGGTGTAGGGTGCTTTGTCGTTCTGCTGATAGCCGTCCTGTTTTTCCGCATGCGCTGGAAGGGCCTTCGCGCGGCAATAGTGGAGGCGGCCACGGTAAACGGGCTGATTTTGTTCATTATTATTGCAGCTTCGTTCTATACTTACGTGGTCGGCAGCACCAATGTCGCCTCAAATCTGCAAAATTTAGTCGGTTCCTCGTCACTATCCCCCATGGGGGTAATAGTAATCATCAACTTTATATTGCTGATTCTGGGATTCGTGCTGGACCCCATAACCATAACATTATTGACGGTGCCTATCTTTGTTCCTTTAATCGTCAGCCTGGGGATGGACCCCATCTGGTTCGGGGTGATTTTTACCGTTAATACACAGATAGGGCTTATAACGCCCCCGATGGGAACCGATTTGTTCGCCGTGAAGACTATCTTTAACATCCCCACCGGGGAGATACTGCGCGGCGTGATACCTTTCCTGTTTTTCGAGCTGCTCTTCCTGGCTCTTATCGTCGCCTTTCCCCAGTTAAGCCTCTGGCTCCCCGGTCTGATGATAGCCAAGTAACATAGCTCCGGAGTGTGAGGTAGATTATGAATATCCCTGGTAGTACGCCAATCGAGAATCTTACCGCGAACGTCCTGGATACGCGTTTTGAAAACTTCGACCCGGCAACGCTGGAAAGCACGAAGTGCCGCATTATAGATTCGATAGGCTGCCTTATCGGCGGCTCTAACGATACCGGCAATCCCGAGCTCGTGGAACTCCTGCGGGACGAGGGGGGTAAGGAAGAAGCAACCATCCTGGTACACGGCGGTAAGGTGCCCATGGCTAACGCAGCCATGGTCAACAGCATTATGACCCGTTCTTTCGACTTCGAGCCGGTAAGCCCGATGGTGGACGGCGTGAACACGCCGGGGCATATCAGCGGCACCACCGTGCCTACGACCATCTCCCTAGCCGAGGCGGTAAACGCCAGCGGACCGGAGATGATTACAGCGTTACTCGTCGGGGATGACATAGCTTCACGCATACTGGCTGCCTCCGGTTTCGGCTTTACCCTGGGCTGGGACGGAGTCGGCACGGTTAACGCCTTCGGGACCACGGCCACCGCCGGGCGTCTGCTGGGACTGGATAAGTTTCAGATGAGAAACGCCTTCGGCATCGTCCTCAATCTAATCGGCACCACCTTCCAGACAATCTGGGACGGCACCGTTGCCTTCAAGCTGGCGCAGGGTCTATCGGCCCGGTCGGGCATTTTTTCCGCGCGTCTGGCCAAAGCCGGCTGGACCGGCCCGGGGGACGCTTTGTTCAGCAAGTTCGGGTATTATAAGATGTTCACCGAAGGGTGCCAGAAGCCGGAGTACCTTAGCCGCGACCTCGGGAAAGTCTACTACGCCGACGGCACCTTCAAGCCGTATCCCTGCTGCCGTATCCCTCACGCCGCCATCGACTGCGCCCTTGATATAATACGGAAAAGCGGAGTTACCGCCGATGACATAGACACGGTGAACCTGGACCTGGCGCAGGGCGGCATAGACCATATCTGCGGCAGTCCTTTAAAATTAGGGTCTTTCCCCCACGCGAACGCCGCTTTCAGCTACCGGTACGCGGTAGCGACGGCTTTTCTCTTCGGGTGCGTGAAGCCGGAGCATTTCACCGAGGAGGCGATACGCAATCCGCAGGTGGCCGAATTCATGAAAAAAATCAAGCTTACACCCAGTCCCTATGTTAAGTTCGAAGCCGCCAGAGTTACCGTAATTCTTAAAGACGGGAGGGACTTCACCGAGTCCTGCGATATTGCCAGGGGCAACCCCCTCAATCCGCTGTCTAAAGAAGAGATTATCGATAAATTCTGGACTAATGTTGACTTCTGCGGGAGAATACCGAAGCAGAATGCCACGGAGCTTCTCCAGATGCTGGATAACCTGGAGAAACTGGACAGCGTCAGGAAATTGATACCGCTGCTGGTCGCCTGAATACCCGAGGATTCCTGTCCGCTAATCCTTCCTGGTCAGGCCATCTTTATGTTTAGCATTTCAGGGTAAGATTGGGCCCTTTGCACCAGTTCTATTAGAACGTTTTCCGCGGCACCGGGGTGAATGAAGGCTATCTGGGCCGCGGGCAGAGACATCGGCTCCTCGTTAATCAATTTTCTTCCCTGGGCCTTTAGCGTCTTCAAGTCCTGCTTGATGTTATTGGTTTCGAATGAAACGTGGTGCAGACCACCGCCCCGCTCCTTGAGGAATTTCGCGAAGCTACCCTGCTCTGTCAACGGCTGAAGAAACTCCAGCGTAATGCCACCTACCCTTACCAGAACGGCTTTAAATTCCCCACCCGGCCCCCCCATTTCCTCTACGACCTCAAAGCCGAACATCTCGGAATACACTTTCAGGGCTTCAGCCGCATCCTTGACAACGATGCCGATATGGTCGATTTTCTTTATCATTATTTCCTCCTTGCTTAACTTTTTAAAATGGGAAAATGGGCGGCAGCTCGCGGACTTTGTCCTTCGTCAGCGTCTGCGGCATGGTATCTACCAGCTCTTCCGGGGTCCAGCGCCCGTCCTTCCAGAGCACCTGCTCTATCTGCGGGGGGTCCTGGTAAATCCCGATATGCCCGTGCCAGACCTCGAAGACGCAGCCGTTGACGTTATCCGCCGCCTCGCTGGCGAGGTAGATAACCAGATTAGCCACATCGTCGGGGAGATTGACCTCCAGCATCTGCTTAATCCTCTTTTGAGCGACCTCTTTCCCCCAGGCCTTTGCCCAGGCTTCATCGAGTCCCTTTTTCTCGATTAGCTCTTTAATGCCCCTCGTCCCGGCCACCGGCCTGATGGCATTACAGGTCACGCCGTACCGGCCCATGTCATAAGCCACCGTGCGCGTCAGGCCGACGATGCCCTCCTTGGAGGCGGAATAACTCACCTGCCCCAGGTTGCCCAGCCCGGAGTGAGAAGACGTGTTGATAATCCTGCCGTAGCCCTGTTTTCTCATAATGCGGCAGGCGGCGCGCGTGCAGTAGAAGGTGCCGTAAAGATTGGTCTTCACCACCCCGTCCCATTCCTCGTCGCTGACGTTGTACACCATACGGTCGACGGTGTAACCGGCGTTATTCACCAGCACGTCGATTCTCCCGAAGTTATCCACCGCCGCCTGAATGATGCCCTCCGCCCCTTCTTTATCGGCGATGCTGGCATAGCTGGCAACGGCCTTACCGCCGGCCTTTTTTATCTCCTCGACCACCTCGTCGGCCGGCCCCCTGGAGGCGCCTTTGCCATCGATAGCCGTGCCGAGGTCGTTAACCACCACCGCTGCTCCCCGCGCCGCCAGCCCCATAGCCTCGGCGCGTCCCAGGCCTTTACCGGCTCCCGTGACCGCGGCAACCCTGCCCTTTAGTAAGTCACTCATTCGCGTCTCCTGTAATATTATATCTTTAGCACTCGCTCGTGGTGAGCCTGTCGAACCACGAGTCCTCACCCTTCGACAAGCTCAGGGTGAGCGAGAATACGCATTACCTTATGACACCTTTATCCTTAAAAGCGGTCACATCGTCCCAGCTGTAGCCGAGAGTTTCGGTAAGGACTTCCTCGGTATGCTGGCCGAACTCCGGGGCGGTGCTGCGGATGGTGGTGGGGGTCTTGCTGAACTGCCACGGCGGCATAATCACCTTGAGCTTTTTCCCCGCCGGGTGGTCGATTTCCCGGAAATAGCCGTCCGCCCAGGCGGTGGGGTCGGCGGCGACATCGGCGGGCGTCTTGACCTTAGTCCAGATAATCTCGTACTTGCCGAGTCGCTCCTCCCACTCGTCCCTGGGTCGCGACTTGAAAATCTTGTCCAGCATCGGAATCAAAGCCAGGTTGTTTTCCATGCGCATTTTATGTGTTTCGAACCGGGGGTCGTGCTCCAGCTCGCCTATATCAAGCGCCTTGCATACGTTGGCCCAGTACCGGTCGCCCTGAATACAGGCCATTTGTATCCATTTACCGTCGGCGCACTCGTAGCTATTAAAGATGGGATTGCTCTGGCAGGTGCGGGAGACGCGGGGATACTCCAGGCCGGTGGCCAGAACGGAAGATAAAACAATGCCCATCGACCATATTCCCCCGCCGAGGAGGGAGACGCAGACTTCCTGGCCCTCGCCGGTGCGCTCGCGATGGAAAAGCGCCATCATGATGGCGCAGGCCGCGTACATGCCGGTGGTGTTATCGCCGAAGCCCGGCACCTGGAACGGCAAAGGCGTGCCCGGCTCCCCGAGAGACGCCATGACGCCGCTGCGCGCCCAGTACCCGACGAAGTCGTAAGCGCCGACGTCCTTCTCCGGCCCGTGCAGTCCGTAGCCGGAAAGGTGGGTATAGATAATGCGCGGGTTGATTTTAGATATCGTCTCGTATTCCAGCCCGAGGCTTTTCAGGGCGTGGGGCCGGAAGTTGCACACGAAAACGTCCGATTTCTCGATGAGTTTATAGAGTATTTCCTGGCCTTCTTTCTGCTTTAAGTCAAGGGTGATGCCCTTTTTACTGAAGTTATAGAACTCAAACACGTAGTTAATATCGTAAATGGGCACATCGCCGCTTATTTTTAGAATACCCCTGGTCTGGTCGCCGCCCGCCGTCCTTTCCACCTTGATTACCTCCGCGCCCATGTCCGCCAGGATGCGACAGCATACCGGGGCCAGCCCCGCCTCGCTGACGTCCAGCACTCTTATACCCTCGAGAGCCATTTTCATTTCAGGATTACCTCCTTAGAAACAGCCAATATAACAGATGGTGAACCTAACCCCCTGTATCCCCCTTCCCTTGAGGATTTATGAAGGGAAGGGGGAATTTTAGTTGAAGGGGCTAATGCCCCTTCAAGCTTCCCCTTTTTTGCTACTTCTCATTGCCGACGATTAAGCAACTGCAAACGCCCGTGCCGGCGTTGCCGCCCAGGTTATGGGTCAGTCCCAGGCGCGGATTTTTCACCTGCCGGGGGCCCGCCTTGCCCTGGAGCTGCTTGTAGACCTCGTACATCATACGCAATCCGCTGGCGCCCAGCGGGTGCCCGAAGCATTTTAGACCGCCGTCGGTATTGACGGGCAGCTCGCCTTCCAGCGTGAACGCCCCGGCCTCGATGTCCTCCCGTGCCCGGCCCCGCTGGCTGAAGCCCAGGTCTTCATAGACAATCATCTCGTGGATGCTGAAGCAATCGTGCACCTCGGCGCAGCTTAACTCCTTACGAGGGTCTTTGACTCCCGCCTCGGCGTAAGCCCGGCGCGAGCCGAGGAGATTCTCCTCGATATGCACGAAGTCGTAGTCCGGCAGCATGGCGCCCTGCCGGGCGCCGACGTTTACCTGCATTGCCTTGATATAGATGGGGTCGTCCCTGAACTTTTTTGCCATATCGGCGCGGGTAACCACCGCCACGGCGGCGCCGTCGCTGACGCCGCAGCAGTCGAACAGCCCCAGCGGCCAGGCGATAATGGGGGCGTTGACCACCTGCTCGATAGTCAGCTCGTTCTGGAAATGCGCCTTGGGATTCAGGCTGCCGTTGTGGTGATTTTTCACGGCTATCTGCGCCAGCAGCCGCTTGCCTTCTTCCGGTTTGATATGATAGTCGTGGAAATAACGCGTGGCCAGGTAGGCGAAAGACGCCGGGGCGCTGTAGCCGGGGCCTATGCCGGAACTCCCGTCCTGATTGTCCCCTACGATGCTGGGGCCTTTGACTCCGGTGGCGCCGGAATCCTTGAGCTTTTCCACCCCCACCGCCAGGGCGATATCACAGACTCCGGCGGCCACGGCATAGCTGGCCGCCCGCAGGGCCTCGGAGCCGGTGGCGCACATATTCTCCACCCTGGTCATGGGGATATACTGGAGCTGGAGGGGTGACAGCGTGATGGCGCTTAGCCCGGAAAATACCGTGCCTATCCACGCCGCCTGAACATCTTTAGGTTCAATGCCGGCATCCTCGAAAGCCTCGTAGGCGGCTTCCACGATGAGGTCTTCCACGCCCTTGTCCCAGCGTTCTCCGAACTTCGTGCAGCCCATGCCCACGATGGCTACTTTATCTTTAATTCCATCCATATATCCGCCTCCCGATTACTCTCTACAGGAAACCGCTCGTGGTGAGCCCGTCGAACCACGAAACATCACCCTTCGACAAGCTCAAGGTGAGCGGTTTATTATAATAATCCGTTTTTATTCAACCGGCTTTGCCTTCCAGAAATAATTATGAATACCCTGACTGGTGAACATCTTTCTGAAGGTCATCTCCAGCCCTATGCCGACCGCCATATTATCGATATCACAGTCGGTAAGCTCGCAAATCAGCCTGCCGCCGCCTTCAAAATCGATGACGCCGTTGACGCCGGGGGGATTCTGGGTGGGCATAAGCTGGTCGATGGCGTAGCTGAAGAGTACAGCTTTCTTATCGGCGAACTTATAGGGCTCGAACTGGTCCTTTGCCTGGCAGTTGACGCACACCCGCGGCGCCTGGCCTATCTGGGAAATCTGGGGAGCGCCGCATTTCTTACATTTTGCCCCGTAGAGGGCTAATATTGCCCGTCTTTCCCGCCAGCGACTCGGCAGCGAGAGCGGCGGTCGGTCCGGCAGCGTCGAGGCTTCCAGGGGTACGAGGCCGCGCCACGTGGCGTACTGCCCGTAGCTGACGGCTATCTTCCCATCGAGCTTATTGGAAACAACCGGCTTCTTCTGAATTTTCTTTATTTCATCAGTAACGCGGAGCACGAAGGCATCGCAGCCGTCCCCGTAGCCGATAAAGAGAATCCGGTCGCCCGCTTTAGCTTCCTCCAGGGCCGCCGCCAGCATCAGCAGGGGCGCCGCCGTGCCCGTATTGCCGATTTTATCATAAAGCGGGGCCTGCACCTGCGCTTTATCGAACTTCATCCGCCGCGCCAGGCCGCCGTGCTGGCGGGCATCCGATGCGTAATATACTATTTTGTTAAAATCTTTGACAGCAAGTTTGTATTTTGCCGTGAGGCCGGAAACGGCCGATTGCACGGTCGGGATATAGCCTACCTCGTCGATAAACCGCTGCTCCGTGGTGCGAACGAACCTGTCGTCCTCCGTCCGCCACAGGTCGGTAAAATCATTAAATACAGAATAGCTGCCCTCTATTGCGGCGATGACCTTCCCCGACCCTATCATCAGGGACGCCGCGCCGTCGCCCAACTTCTGCTCCAGCATGCCTTTGGCGGCACCCATGCGGCAATCGGAGGCGGTCACGATAACATTCTTAGCCGAACCTGCTTTTACCGCATCGACGGCCGCTTTAATGGCTATGGTCGGAGCCCGAAGAGAACCGGTAAAGTCGGCGGTATGGCATTCATCGGCAAGGTCGGCGGCGGCGGCAACAATCGCGGCGGACTGCTTTTCCCGGTACGGCGCGGTGGTCGTCGCCAGCGAAAGCCCGTCCGCTTTACCTCCCCCCCTCCCCAGGCAGTCCAGGGT
>DAOUDZ010000029.1:0-2124 GCA_034430575.1 Dehalococcoidales bacterium | reverse complement strand
GATAGCTGGCGGTCCTGCGGCGAATTCTCCTCAACATCAGTGCTCAGCAGATAGATGCTGACGCGCCCGACTTTTACCTGCCACACTCCAATATATAAGGCTCTATCAGCCAGTTGAACTTGTGCTAGTGGTTGGTGTCCTTGAGGAGAGAGAAGAGGTTTAACCGGCGCCTGGTTAAAGTCCAGCTGTTGATAAATTACCTCCTGACAGCCCTCGGCGGAGATATGTTGGTGGAAATAGCCCTGGGGATACATGAAACCAACACCGACTAATGGTACACCTAGGTCGCTTGCTTCCTTACAGACGTCGCCGGCCAGGATTCCCAACCCGCCAGCATAGATGGGGAGGGAGTTATGAATGGCAAATTCCATTGAGAAGTAGGCAATAGGCCCGGATAGCCGGTTTGGGTGGTTGGTGGCAAACCAGGTATCACCGCCC
Organism: Dehalococcoidales bacterium; assembly: GCA_034430575.1. Classification (GTDB taxonomy): domain Bacteria; phylum Chloroflexota; class Dehalococcoidia; order Dehalococcoidales; family RBG-16-60-22; genus JAFGPF01. The sequence goes on along the minus strand of DAOUDZ010000029.1, from coordinate 1,686 downwards.
GACATAGCGGCATCAAATGCTGATATCACGGAATCGTACAGGCCCAGAAAGGCAGGGTCGGTAGCCGCTGCCTGCAACTTATCAGGGTTAATCTCGCGCAGTAACTTGACCGGGTTATGACCCCCTCGCCTCCATAACGGATAGTCCAAAGTCCGGAACAGTTCGCGTGCTTGGGGATACCAGCTCCACCACAGATTATTGGCCAGCTCGTTTAATCTGCCAATACGTTCAGGTAACATTTTTCTATCATACACCAGAAGTCTTAAAAAAGTCCACGCCAGAGCAGCATCTTAAAAATCAGGCATGGGTTTCACGGCTATTATCGGAACCTCAGGACAAGCTTAATTCGTGAGAGAAAAACCGTACCCCGTTTGCTGAATTGTAGCCTTATCCGGTATAGTTTTATAATGTCCGGGCTCTAGCCCCTGGCCAGCTTCTGATAAAGGTTAAGGTAGGCTTGGGCGGATTTATCCCAGGAGAAGTCGGCCGCCATGGCATTCTTGATCAGGCTTCGCCACCGGGCTTTCCGTGAGAACATCTCCAGGGCCCGGCCTACGGCCTCCAGCAAGTCTCTGGCACTGTAGGCACTGAAGACAAAACCGTTACCCCTTCCCGTCCCGGGGTCAAATTCCTGGACCGTATCCTTAAGTCCGCCGGTGGACCGGACAACGGGTATGGTGCCGTATTTAAGACTGTACATCTGAGTAAGTCCGCAAGGTTCATATCGCGAGGGCATAAGAAACAGGTCAGCCCCGGCTATGATTTTATGGGCCGAGGGCTCGTCGAAGACGATGCGCACCGCCAGCTTTCCCGGATATCGGGCGGCTGCCCGCACCAGGAACCCCTGGTACTTGCTGTCTCCCGTACCGAGGACGATGAATTGTAGATTTCGAGAGAGGAGTTTAGGCAACGCTTTCTTCAGGAGATCGAAGCCCTTCTGTGTGGTCAGACGGGAGACCATCCCGATGACGGGAATTTCGGGAGCTTCAGGGAGTCCGAAGCTCCTCTGGAGGTCTGCCTTGCAGGCCTTCTTCCCCGAAAGGTTAGCCGGGTTATATCGGCTGATGATGAGCGGGTCGCTGGCGGGGTTCCATACACCGTAGTCGACGCCGTTGAGAATGGCGACTAGACTGGCGGCACGCTCCTGGAGCACTCCCTCCAGCCCGAAGCCCTGCTCGAGGGTCTTGATTTCCTCGGCATAGGTGGGACTCACGGTGGTAATAGTATCGGCGAAGACGAGGCCGCCCTTGAGGAAGTTGATTTTTCCGTAGAACTCCAGATACCGAGGGGTGAAGAAGCTCCAGTCGAGATTCAACAGGTGCCAGTCCAGGTGCCAGAAAAGCCCCTGATATCCCAGATTGTTGACGGTAATTACCGTCTTGGCGGCGGCAAGCTCTGGATAGAGATGAGGTTGGGCCCTGAGAAAGGTGATGGCCAGAGCAGACTGCCAGTCGTGGACATGGAGAATCGATGGTGCCTCACGCCTTAAAACTTCGAGTGCCGCCCGCGCAAAGAAAACGAACCGCTCGGCGTTATCGGGGTAATCACCGTCCGGTGTGGCGTAGACGTAATCCCGGTCGAAGTATTTGTCGGCACGGATAAGGTAAACGGAGATAGCGCTCCCTGTTATTATTTTTAATAGTTGCCCTTCCTCCCGGCGGTTAGAGACGGGCACGGTGAAGCGTA
>DAOUDZ010000028.1:0-15791 GCA_034430575.1 Dehalococcoidales bacterium | reverse complement strand
CAGCGGTTTTTCCGTGTCGCCGCTTTTCAGCGTGCCCCGCCCCTCGACCACGAAGACTTCGTGTTCCCAGGGGTGGGTATGGTGGGGGGTGGCGCTCCCCGGCTCTATCTCGAAAACCCTCATCACGAAGGTCGGGGCGCCCTCGGCGGGTCCGGCCACCACGTGCATGACGACCCCCGGCACGACCTTGTTCCCCGCCACCTCACGGTAGTTCTGTACTTTCATCATATCTCCTCGTCGCAAAAGATAATTACCTGCCAATTATCAACGACGGTTTTGGCATTGTCAAGAAATTGACCGTCGTGTAAGTGTCTGTTATCCTGTTAATGACAGGTATAATAGAAGCAGGGGGGTGATTGGATTGGATTCATTTACGAGAGACTGGCAGCGATGGTTCCCGGAGGATAAACCCGGGGAAGATAAGCCTCCGTCACGGCGCGGTAAAATAGCCGGCAGGGTAATCATGGCCGTGGCCGGTGTTATAATACTCTTTATCCTAGCCGGCATAGCCAAGGATTTTTATACGGAGTGGCTCTGGTACAGCAGCCTGGGTTACGGCAGCGTCTACTCCACCATCCTCAAGACAAGGTTACTGGTCTTCTTTTTAGCTGCTATAATCTTCTGCCTCCTGTTCATGGGGAACCTGGTGCTGGCTACCCGGCTTACCCCCCAGAAGGAGGCGCATTTCTGGCCCTGGGCTATTGTAAGTCGACTCCAGCGCATCATCCGGTGGAACGTTATTCTCGGCACGGCCGTTCTCTCCCTGATATTCGGCATGGTAGCGCAGGGGAACTGGCAGACTATTCTGAAATTCGTTAACTGGCAGCCCTTCGGCATCACCGACCCCGTTTTCCATAAGGAAATCGGCTTCTACGTATTCTCCCTGCCCTACATGAACTTCATCAAGGGGTGGTTCCTGGGGGCATTGATTGTTATTTTCCTGGCCGTAATGGCCACCTACTTTTTTAACTTTGCCGCGCAGCGGTTAAAGTTCGATTATTCCCGTCCGGTGCTGGGCCACATCGGCGGGCTGGTAATGGCTATACTGGGTCTTTTTGCCTGGGGTTACTGGCTCGGCATCTGGGAGATGGTCTACTCGGCGCACGGCGCGGTTTTTGGCCCCGGCTACGCGGATGTGCATGCCAGGCTGCCCGCCCAGTGGATACTCCTGGTGGTAGTTGTTGTTGTCATGGGGATTATCCTTGCCTCCGTAATCAAGCGCAAATTCCGCTGGCCTCTCTACGGAATCGCCGGATGGATATTAATGGCTATCATCGTGGGGGCAATCTACCCTGCCATAATCCAGCGCTTTCAGGTGCAGCCCAGCGAGCTTGTCCGGGAGGGCCCTTATATCGAATATAATATCGAGTTCACCCGCGAGGCCTACGCCCTGAACCGTATCGAAGAGCAGGCCTTTCCCGCCGAGTCGTCCCTGACCGCACAGGATATCGCCAATAACAAGGCGACGATTAATAACATCAGGCTCTGGGACCACCGCCCGTTGAAGGACACCTATAACCAGATACAGTCTATCCGTCTCTACTACGATTTCTATGATGTTGATGTCGACCGCTACGTTATCGATGGCGACTATCGCCAGGTAATGCTTTCCGCCCGCGAGCTTTCCGCCGAGAAGCTGGCCGGTGAGGCGCAGACCTGGGTCAACCGCAAGCTCCAGTTTACCCACGGCTACGGCGTCGTGTTAAGTCCCGTCAACGAAATAACCACCCAGGGACTGCCGAGTCTCTTTTTGAAAGACATACCGCCCGTCGGCGCCTTTGAGATAGAGCGTCCCCAGATATACTTTGGGGAGAAGACGAACGACTATGTTATCGTAAAGACGAACACGCAGGAGTTCGACTATCCCCGCGGGGACGAAAATGTCTACGGGCGTTACGAGGGTGAGGGCGACGTAAGCCTGAACGGTTTCTTCCGCCGACTTGTCTATGCCTGGCAGTTCGGCGACCTTAATATACTATTAAGCAGCGAGCTGACGCCGGAGAGCCGGGTACTGTACTATCGCAACATTGGCGTAAGGGTGCATCATCTGGCACCGTTTTTAGAGCTGGACAGCGACCCCTACATGGTCATTATCGACGGCCGGTTGTTCTGGATTCAGGATGCCTATACCACCACCGACCGCTATCCATATTCCGAGCCGGTCGGCGGCGGATTGAACTATATCCGTAATAGCGTAAAAGCCGTTATCGATGCCTACAACGGCGATGTTACCTTCTATGTTACGGAGCCGGATGACGCCCTGATACGCACCTACCAGGCCATTTTCCCCGACCTCTTTGTTTCCGCCGACCGCATGCCGGAGGCTTTCCGCGTCCACGTGCGTTATCCCGAGGACATGTTCAGTATACAATCGGTCATGTACCGCAGCTATCATATGCGCGATGCCCGCGTATTCTATAACAAGGAAGACCTCTGGACGGTGCCGAGAGAGGTATATGCCGGACAGGAACAGGCCATGGAGCCGTATTATGTCATCATGCGCCTGCCCGCGGAAGAGCAGGAGGAGTTCCTGCTCATGCTCCCCTATACCCCGGTTAACAAGAACAACACCATCGGCTGGCTGGCAGCCCACTGCGACGGTGATAACTACGGCAAGCTGCTGGCCTATTATTTCCCTAAGGGTGAGTGGGTGGATGGTCCGAGCCAGATTGAGAACCGAATCGGGCAGGATACCGTTATCACCGAGCAGCTGGCGCTGTGGGGGCGGGGCGGCTCCCAGGTCCTGCGGGGTAACCTGCTGCTGATTCCTTTAGGTAAGTCCATCCTGTATGTCGAGCCGGTCTTCCTCCAGGCAGATGCCGGGGGACTACCCGAGTTGAAACGGGTCATCGTAGCCGTCGGAGAGCAGATAGCCATGGAGAAGACGTTGGTGGAAAGCATCGAGGCTGTCTTCGGTGCGGAGGTACCGTTGCCCGAACCTGTTCCCGAACCACCGGCGCCAACCGAGCCGATAGAGCCGTCTGAGCCGGAGAAACCTGTAGAACCGGAGAAACCGGCAGATGCTGAAATCGCTTCCCTGGTGGCGGAAGCCCGCCAGCATTATGAGCAGGCACAGGAAAATCTCAAGGCGGGCGACTGGGCAGGCTTCGGCGAGGAGTGGGACGCCATGGAAGAAGTGCTCCAAAAGCTGGCGGAACTTGCGGCGGGAGAATAAATACACCCCGCCGGAAAGATAAGACTTTCATGACGCTTAAAACGAGAGTGCTTCTGGAAGGCCTGACATTTGGGGAAAGCCCGCGCTGGCACGATGGCAAGCTCTGGTTTTCTGATTTCCATACAAATCGGGTGATGAACGTCGACCTCGATGGCGGGGCTGAAACAGTTGCGGAAGTACCAGGCGTGCCTTCAGGACTGGGGTGGCTTCCCGACGGGCGTTTGCTGGTGGTCTCGATGACCGACCGGCGACTGTTGAGACTCGACCCCGGCGGACTGAACGAAATCGCCGACGTGAGCGGGCTTGCGTCCGATTACTGCAACGACATGGTAGTAGATGAACACGGGCGGGCCTATATCGGGCATTTTGGCTTCAATATATTTGAAGGACAGTCCTTTGCTCCGGCCAGCTTAATCATGGTCGCGCCTGACGGAGAAGCGCGCGTCGTCGCCGATGATATGTATTTCCCTAACGGGTCTGTCATAACCCCTGACGGGCGTACGCTGATAGTCGCCGAAACGATGGGCGCGCGTCTTACCGCCTTCGATATCGAGTCCGACGGCTCCCTGACGGGACGGCGGGTCTGGGCAAAGCTCGGTGAGGCGTATCCTGCCGGAATTACCTCGCCGGCCGAGCACGCCAGCTGGACAGCCTCAAACGTGCTCCCCGATGGTATCTGTCTCGACGCTGAAAATGCCATGTGGGTCGCGGACTCGTCCGCCAGCCAGGTCCTCCGCGTGCGCGAGGGCGGAGAAGTGACGGACCGCGTAGAGTCTTCCGCCGTGGCTTATGCCTGCATGCTCGGCGGGCCGGAACGCCGCACGCTTTTTATAATGACGGCGGGAACAGCCAGTCCCGGCGAGGCAAGAGCCGGAATGAACGGTCGCATAGAAATGGCCGACGTGGAGGTTCCCGGCGCCGGGTTGCCCTGATTTTAATCTTGCTCTATAAAGATACTTTGAGGGGATATTTTATATGTTTGACTGGGATGTCGTCATTGTCGGGGGCGGGCCGGCCGGGCTGACGGACGGACTGTACTTAAGCAGGGCCAACCGGCGGACTCTACTGCTGGAAAAAGAGACCGTCGGCGGTTATATACGAAATATTGAGCTTATCGAGAATTACCCCGGCTTTACCGAAGGCGTCCCCGGCGCCAAACTGGCTGCGGAGATGGTTGAACAGGCCAGGAGGTACGGACTGGAGACAGAGCCGGGCGATGTCACCAGCCTGGAAATATTCTCCGGCACCCGCTGGGTGGGCTGTGGCAACGGGCAGGGATACACCACCAATATCGTCATTTTCGCGGGTGGCTCGAAGAATAAAAAGCTCGGCGTCCCCGGCGAGGAGGAGCTGGCGGGGAAAGGTGTTTTTGAATGTGCCTTCTGCGACGGCGGCCATTATGCCGACCAGGTGGTGGTGGTGTGTGGCGGCGGGGATGCCGGCGTTATCGAGGCCCTTTACATGGCGAAAATCGCCTCGAAGGTGATTCTCATCGAGGCCATGCCGGAGCTGACCGCCACGGCGGTACTCTGCGACAGACTCAATGCCGACCCTAAAATAGAAGTCCGCTGCGGTATGATGGTCGAGGCCATCACCGGCAAAGATAGGGTCGAGGCGATAGAGCTTCTGGATACTGTAAGTAAGAAAAAGGAGACTCTTAAAGTGGACGGCGTCCTGGTGCATATCGGCCTGGAGCCGAATACGGACTATCTCGACGGTATTATCCCCCTGGACGACCACGGGCAAATCATCGTTAACGGGAGAATGGAGACGGAAGTCCCTTATATCCTGGCGGCCGGTGACATTCGGAGCGGCTCGCCCCGGCAGGTCGTCACGGCGGTCGGCGACGGCGCCATCGCCGCCATCACGGCGCAGAGATTGTTGCAGGAAGAGGGGATAAAAATATAAAGACCCTCTGAAATGTCATTCTGTACTTGATGCGGAATCCAGAAGAGGTGGACCGGCTGAATTCCCGCTTTCGCGTGAATGACGGAAAGTAAGCGTGAATGACGGAAAGCTAGGCCGCGGATGCCACCTGCCCTATTTTCCGGATTTTCACCGCCGCTACCTTGTATTCCGGTATCTTGGATACGGGGTCGAGGGCGGGGTTGGTCAGCTCGTTGGTAGGTGTTTCCGCAAAGTGGAAGGTCATGGCGACCGTTCCGGGTGGGGCGGACTCCGTCACGCTGGCTCTGGCGGTTACTTCGCCGCGACGTGAACTCACCCGCACCATTTCACCGTCTTCAATGCCCAGGGCTGCGGCATCTTTGGGATTTACCGTCACCAGCCCCTCGCCCAGGAACGTATTGAGACCCCTGACCCTGCGGGTCATCGTGCCGGTGTGAAAGTGGAACAGGCTACGATTCGTGGTGAGTACCAGTGGGTATTCCTCGTCCGGCAGTTCGTCGGACGGCCTGTATTCCAGCGGGACGAAATGCCCCCTCCCCCGCGAGAAGAGCTCGGTGTGGAGTATCGCCGTCCCCGGGTGGTCCTCGGTAGGGCAGGGCCACTGCAGGCCTTCCTTTTCAAGTCGCTCGTAGGTGATGCCGCCGTAGCTCGGTGTGACTTCGGCAATCTCTTCCATAATCTGCGAAGGATGTTTAAAATCGAACCCGGCGGCTCCCATACTTTGAGCAATCCGGCAGGTAATCCACCAGTCCGGCCGGCTTTCACCCACCGGTTCTATGGCTTTCCTTACCCGCTGGACGCGGCGCTCGGTGTTGGTGAAGGTGCCGTCCTTTTCTGCGAAGCTGCACGCCGGCAGGACGACATCGGCCAGCAAGGCGGTCTCATTGAGGAAGATATCCTGCACCACGAAGAATTCCAGCCGCTGCATCGCCTCGCGGACATGGCTGGAATCGGGGTCGCTCAGCGAGGGATTCTCTCCCATGAGGTACATGGCTTTAATCTTGCCTTCGTGGGCCAGCGGCATAATCTCGGTAAGCGTTTTACCGGGGATGGGGTTAAGGGTGGCGCCCCAGGCAGCCTCGAATTTCTCCTTGAGGACTTCGTTGTTGACGGCCTGGTAGCCGGGGTAGACATTGGGCAGGGCGCCCACGTCGCAGGCACCCTGGACGTTGTTCTGTCCCCGCAGCGGGTTGACGCCGGCGCCGGGCTTGCCGACATTGCCGGTAAGCATGGCCAGGTTGGCGACGGCGATAACGTTGTCCGTGCCGTGAGTATGCTGGGTGATGCCCATTGTGTAAAGGATGGCTGCCGGGCTGTTGCCGGCGTAAAGGCGGGCAGCTCTGGTTACTTTCTCGCCGGGTACGCCAGTGATGTTCTCCACGAGGTTCAGCGGGTAATTATTAAGCGAGTCCTTGAAGAAATCGTAATTCTCACACCTTTCCTCGATGAACGTGGTATCCATCAGGCCTTCGTCGACGATTACTTTCATCATGCCCATCAGCAGGACGACATCCGTGCCGGCGTGGTGTTGCAGCCAGACATCGGCGTCACGTACCAGGTCTATCTCCAGGGGATTGGCTACGATTAGTTTGGTGCCTTTGCGCACGGCCCGGCGGATATTCATGCCGATGATAGGGTGAGCCTCGGTGGTATTGGTGCCAATGGCCAGGATACATCTGGCATCACTCATATCTTTAATGGAGTTGGTCGAGGCCCCGCTCCCGAAGGTTGTGACCAGACCGGCCACGGTGGGGGCATGTCAGAGACGGGCACAGTGGTCCACGTTGTTGGTGCCCAGCACCGCCCGGGCGAACTTTTGCATGACGTAGTTGTCCTCGTTGGTGCTCTTAGCGGAGGAGATTACCGCCACTTCGTCTCCGTGGTAGTTTTTCAGCTTACCGGCGACCAGGTCGAGTGCCTCGTCCCAGGATGCTTCTACCAGCCGGCCGTTCTTCCTGATAAGCGGCGCGGTCAGCCGTTCACGGTGATTGACGAACTCGGCAATGCCGAAGCGGCCCTTTACACAGAGACGGCCCTGGTTGGCCGGGCCGTGTTCGTCACCGCGAACGCCGGTAATACTGTTATCTTTAACGCCCAGGTACATTGAGCAGCCGACGCCGCAGTACGGGCAGACGGTCTTGACCTCGCTTTCCGGGCTCATGGTTTCCTTGGGAGTGATAGCGCCCACCGGACAGCGTACCATGCACTCGCCGCAGGAACGGCAAATCGAGTCCATCAGGGGCATATCGCCGAAGGTGGCTACTTTCATACCGTAGCCTCGGTAGGCCATGTCGATGGCGCCGACGCCGGTTATCTCCTGACAGGCGCGCACGCAGCGGGCGCAGAGAATACACCGGTTGCGGTCGATGTCGAAGAACGGATTGCTGGTATCGATGGCTCGGGGTACGGTATCTCTGGGGATGCGTAACTCGTGGACGCCTATGTAGTCGACGACCTTCTGTAACTCGCAGTTGCCGTTGGCCGGGCAGACGACACAGCGGTCGGTCACGGCGACATGCCGCAGGCAGATATCGTAGGGACCGCAGCGTTCCCGGCGGTGACACTCCAGGCAGTCGCAGGGGTGGGTGCTAAGTATCAGCTCCAGCGAGGCCTGCCGTACTTGCTGGATAGCGGGCGACTCCGTGGTGACGACCATCCCGTCGGTGGCGGGCGTGGTGCAGGAGGTAGGCAGTCCGCGCATCTTTTCGATTTCCACGATGCAGAGTCGGCAGCCGCCGTACGGGTCAAGGTCGGGATAGTGGCAGAGGGTGGGAATATAGATATCAGCCGACTGTGCCACTTCGAGCACGGTCATACCCCTGGTCGCCTTAATTTCCTGCCCGTTGATGGTCAGAGTAATTTTATCCATATTAAGTTTACTCACCCTGTGACGCTGCAGCGACTTTCGGTTTCTCCTTTACCGGTATCGGCTCGTCTGGGACATCCACTTTTTCCGCGGATACCTTTACCACGGCGCCGAATCTCTCCGGGCAGACTTCAAGGCAGGTGCCGCACCTGACGCATTTATCCTGGTCGATGACGTGCACCATTCTCTTATCGCCGACAATGCATTCCGACGGGCAGTTCCGCGCGCAAATGCCGCAGCCCTGGCATTTGTCCGGCAGTATATAAAATGAAATCAGTTTAGTACAGGACAGTGCGGGACACCGTTTCTCATTGATATGTGCTTCGTATTCATCACGGAAATAGCGGAGGGTGGTCAAGACGGGGTTGGGAGCCGTTTGCCCCAGTCCGCATAGAGACCCGGCTTTAATTTGCTCGCCTAGCTGCTGGAGCAGGGGAATATCTTCCGGCTTGCCCTCGCCGCGGCAGATTCTTTCCAGGATGTCGAGCATCTGCTTCGTGCCGACGCGGCACGGAACGCACTTGCCGCACGATTCGGCCTGGGTAAAGGAGAGGAAATAGCGGGCGACATCTACCATGCAGGTCTCTTCGTCCATGACGACCATGCCGCCGGAGCCCATCATAGAGCCGGCGGCGCTCAATGATTCGTAGTCGACCGGCTGGTCCAGGTAGCTTTCCGGCAGGCAGCCGCCGGAGGGCCCGCCGGTCTGTACCGCCTTGAATTTTTTACCACCGGGGATTCCCCCGCCGATTTCATAGATGATTTTACGGAGGGGGATACCCATGGGTACTTCGATAAGGCCACTGTTGGCGATTTTACCGGTAAGAGCGAAGACACACGTGCCCTTGCTTTTTTCGGTGCCGGTGCCGGCATACCATTCGGCACCCTTGGTGATAATAACCGGCACGGTGGCCAGCGATTTTACATTATTGATAGTGGTTGGTTTGCCCCACAATCCCGAGTTGGCCGGGAAGGGGGGACGGGAGCGGGGCATGCCGCGTTTTCCTTCGATAGACGCCATCAGGGCTGTCTCTTCACCGCAGACGAAAGCGCCGGCGCCTTCTTTAACGTGGATATGGAGGCTGAAATCGGAACCCAGTATATTATCGCCGAGGAATCCTTTTTCCTCGGCCTGCTGGATGGCCAGTCGGACACGTTTCACGGCCAGCGGATATTCCGCCCGGATGTAGATATAGCCTTCCGAGGCGCCGATAGCATAAGCGGCGATGGTCATACCCTCGATGACGGTATGGGGGTCGCCTTCCATGGTGCTGCGGTCCATGAAAGCCCCGGGGTCGCCTTCGTCGGCGTTGCATATCATGTATTTCTGGTCGCCGACGGCGTTATGGCAGAATTCCCACTTGGTGCCGGTGGGGAAGCCGGCGCCGCCGCGTCCCCGCAGGCCGGAGCGCTTAATTTCGTCGATGAGCTGCTCCGGGGTCATCTCTTTCAGGACTTTATTCAGGGACTCATAACCTCCGGTGGCCATGTAGTCCTCGATTCTTTCGGGGTTAAGTCGCCCGCAGTTGCGCAGGATGATGCGCTGCTGCATGCTGTAAAATTTTATGTCTTTATGATAAGGTATAGCCTCGCCGCTAACGGGGTCTTTATAGAAAAGACGTTCGACCGGTTTACCGTCCCGCAGGTGGGACTCGACTATTTCCTGGACATCGGCCACGGTGACGTGGGCATAGAAGATGCCTTCCGGCTCGACGATAGCCACCGGCCCCTGCTCGCAGAAACCGTGGCAGCCCGTAAAATCCACCTTTGCGCCCTGCAAACCCTGTTCCACTATGGCTTTCTTCAGGGCTTCTGTGATTTCAAATGACTTGCCTGATATGCAACCAGTTCCCTGGCAAATGTATATTGTGCGCTGCTTATTTCCGTTACTCGGCTTTGCTTCTGACACCTAAAACCTCCGCAACTTTCTTGGTCGTCATCTTGCCATAAGTCTCACTATCTATCGTCATCGTCGGTGCCAAGGCGCAGGCGCCGATACAGGCGACAGTCTCCAATGTGTATTCCATGTCGTCCGAGGTCTCTCCGGCCTTGAGTCCGAGCTGTTTTTCAATTTCAGCCAGGACCTTAGCGGCGCCGCGCACGTGACAGGCCGTGCCGCGGCAGACCCGGATAAGCTTTTTACCCAGAGGTGTAAGTTTGAACTGGGAGTAGAAGGTGCTGACTCCGTAGATGGTGCTTTCCGGCATGCGTAAAAATCTGGCGATTTCCCGCATGGCCGCCGCTGGCAGATAGCGGAATTGCCCCTGTGCTTCCTGCAGGATGGGGATAAGCTCCTGCTTCTCTCCTTTATAGTGCGAGAAGATTTCTTCTAATTTATCCTGGACGTCCGCTTTTGTTAAATTATCTTTTGTCAGGGGTATCACCTCCAGTCTTAAGAAGTCCGACTAATCTCCAGATAATTTTTTCGCAGAGCGTGTGTATATCGTCGTTGGTAAGGTAATCGGATACGGTGCTATCGAAAAGTATGCTGCCTTCCGGTGGGAACTCATGGTCGCCCCGCCACAGGGCGAGAGTGACGGGTACGCGGGTAAAGGCGTCGATTGTTACGGCTGTATCACCGCAATCGGCCTTACGCCCGCCCAGGCTTTCGGCGATTTTCAACAGCTGCTCGGGGGCATCACCGAAATGCGTCACCAGCGGCTGGATGGTCCTTTTGGAAAACGTGGGATAGTAGTTGATGCCGTCGTGCAGCTCTTTGTAGGTTATTGATTTCCCGGTTAGCGGAGTTCCCTTGGCGCGCGTAAAATAGTCAAGTATCAGGATTTTGTCTTTCATGGGTACGGTTTCCTCGCTATCAACGAGTGATATCTCGCCGCCGGGGAAGCCGATTCGATAAGACCTCTGTAGATGCTCGATGATTATGGCTTTTTGGGAGGATATGTATTCGGTGCCGGCTTTCCGGCACTGCTCTTCAATGTCGGTAATACCAACCAGTTGCTCGCAGGCAAGCTTGTAAGCCAACTCATAAGCATATTTGCGTACGTTCTGTTCCGGTATTGTCAGGCGTTCCCTTGTCATATCTGCACGTTTCTTTTATTTATAGAGCCGCCTTATTCCGTTTTTCAGCTGTTAACGAGCAGCGGGAATCTATACTTCCAGCCATGAGTGCGAATAGAGCGACTCTCCCATAAGTACTCTAACTGTCTTGGCGTAATTAGCCATCTCTTTGGACAGGGAGGATATGTCCGGTTTATCTCCGTCCATCATCTTATGTACCAGTTCGACGATATCGGGTCTCTGGCCGCGGGCTATCGCTATCAGGTCTTTATCAAAGGCATCAACGATGGCAGAGTAAAGGCCGTACTTCATAAGCATTGTCATGTAAGTCCGGTTCAGCCATGGCCTGAGCTCGGCGGGCGCACCGTTAGAGACATTAGATAAGCCTATCGCGGATTTGCACCCTGGAGCGACATCACCCAGGCTGCTCATAAATTCCATACATGGCTTTGCCTGGTTTGACTCAATATTAACTACCGGCGTGACAATAGGGTCGAGCCAGATACTCTCGCTTGGGATTCCCATCGCATTGGCTGTAGTCATGAGCTCAACGGCTATCATGGCTCTCTCGTCAGCGTCCCTTGGCATGCCCTCGCGTCCCCACAGGAGCCCGATAAAGTCGGCACCGTATTTTTTAACCATGGGTAATTCCTCTTCCATTCGGACAACAGAGATAGAATTAATCAGCACCTTGCCCTTGTGCACCTTCAGCCCGGCCTCCATAGCCACTGGATTGGTGGTATCCAGTGATAATGGCAGGTCGGTTACTTCCTGTACGGTGTTCACTACCCACTCCATCAACTCATCCCCGGCCTTTCGGGCGGGCCCAATGTTAATGTCAAGGTAATCTGCGCCAGCTCTAGCTTGAGACTTGGCCAGGTCCTGGATAGGTTTTGGGTTTCTCTCCTTCATGGCTGGCCCAATGGTCTTGGACACAACATTTATACTTTCACCAATAAGAATCATTGTTTCCCTCCTATGGTTGCCATGACTTGATATAGCCTGGAATATGAGCCCCGTCTCTGGGACCGACCAATATTTCCCAGCCGGGCAGCTCTTCTTCCAGACCGCCGCTTTCTACCGCGGCATAGCCGGGAATTATCAGTTTTTGATGTTTAACCTTATCCATAATGCCGCACTTCTTAACAAAGGGGGCAATAATGTCAGCACTGAACTTTCCGGCAGCCCAGGCGGTCATCACTGAAAGTCCTTCGGTGTCCTTAACCAGAAGCCAGCTGGGAATACGGCTGCTTTCCAGGTAGCCGGAGACGAGGAAGTAGGTGAGCGAGAAGTTGGTGGTAATCAGCACCGGAGAGTTTTCCGCTGGCCCACCAACCTCGTAGATGCCCTCGGTGGTGGCCAGAGGCCGCTGCGGGTCGGTATAGATGTTCAGCCTTGCCACCAGCAGCGGGAAGAGGCTTTCTCCGTTGAAATCGGACAGGACAATGATACCGGCATACTTGGCGATGAACATGGAAGCAAGCATGGCCTCTTTCATGGGATTATCGGTCATCTCGCAGGGGAAGACGATGGTGGGGTAGCCCAGGGGACGGAACTTCTTGTTGAGAGCGGCGCCCCTGATGACTATCTGGTCCTCCAGCGATTGGCGGACTGTCCTGGAACTGGAATCAATCACGATATTTTTAAGTCCGGCCGCGGCCAGTTTCTCGGTCAGTTCGGCAAGCTCCTCCAGACCGGGGGCTTTCGCAGCTACCGGGCAATCATTCTCCTTGGCCAGATTCGCCACAGCATCCGCGTTATCTTTAGTGGCGGCGTATATCAGCGGTTTGCGGTCGGCGCAGGCTTTCAGGCCGGTGGCCAGTACATCGGTTTTATCGCTCATCAGGATGATGCTGGTGTCGCTGCTGGCCTTTACCTTACCCACTAGAGCTTCAAACTTGGCGGCATCTCCTGAGTCAGCTTTGAGGGCTACCAGGTCAGGGCGGAGGGTGAGCCCGACTCTGTCGTAAATCAGCTCCTTGGATTTCTTCAGTCGGGCGTCGACCTCGGCGTCGGCCATAGTATCGCTGATAAGCAGGGCGATACCTGTCGGGTTCTCAAACCTCTTTTCGTGGCGGAACAGGACCGTCTCGCCGCCAACCTTCAGTGCTTTATCATCGGTGCCGATGGTAACCGGAAGGATGGGTGGCGCCGATGCCTCCGATAGTGTCTCTTTGGCTTCGTCGGAGACATAGGGGCAGGCGCTCAGCTCGGCTTTGCCGGCGGCGAGGTTCATGGCAAAGGCAAGGCAGGTAGGTACGCCACATTCGCCACAGTTGGTCTTGGGCAGTAGTTTAAAAATTTGTATTCCCGTGAGTGCCATATTATATTCTCCTTTCCCAAGATGAGAATCTGGTTTGTAGGCCTTTTATTATTCTTCCATTAACTCTTTACCCTTTGGCAGGGTTTGTCCAAAAACTTCCTTTTATCCAATTCTGTTATTCTGGCGAAGGCCAGAATCCACTCCTCTTATCCCCTCCTCTGGATTCCAGCTTGCGCTGAAATGACATTTTGGGAGGGTTTTTGAGAGGGGCAAAGCCCCCCCTCTCAAGCTTTCACTTTCCTAGCCCAATATCGGGTCCATAGTCAGGGCGGGGTGCCCTTTCTCCTGAAGGAAGGGGAGAATCTGCTCTTCGGTGACGCCCACGGTTTCATCGGCAATCTTGTCAGGGAGGTCGGGCACACCCAGTTCCTCAGATCTCGTCTTAAGTCGGTCGGCGAGTTCATCCTTCAACATCTTGGGCATCCACACCATTCTTAGTAAACCACCGTCAGAGGAAATGAATTTCCTCTGGCAGATATTGTACTTGCCGTGACCGATAAAGCCGGGGGTACTTACACCGCCACCAACAGTGCCTGCCAGGGTGCTGAACTTCATGCCACAGGGGGTTTCTCCGGTGTATTCACGATTCACCGTCATTATCCCGTTACACAGGGGGAGAACAGCGGCAACACACTC
This sequence comes from Dehalococcoidales bacterium, assembly GCA_034430575.1. Lineage (GTDB taxonomy): Bacteria > Chloroflexota > Dehalococcoidia > Dehalococcoidales > RBG-16-60-22 > JAFGPF01. The sequence goes on along the minus strand of DAOUDZ010000028.1, from coordinate 1,865 downwards.
GCAGCAACCACAGGTTGTCCACGGGTCGTTGACGATGCTGTACATATTATAGTGGTCCAGGTTGCCGCGGGAGGCCTTATAGATAAACTCATTGACGCCTTTCCACTGCCCGAGTTTGTCATCAAGAGTTTCTCCTTTGGGCACTGGCTGGTTGGGTCCGGTAGGGTTAATCTCGGAGGCGGCCTTGCAGTCCATCCAGTTGTAGGAGCCACAGAGGCCGGTTTTCTCGGGGGTAATAACACAAACATGGTTAGGGGCGAAGGACTGGCAAAGGGTACATGAGTAGTATATGTCGGTGGTTTCGTCAGTCATGCCTTCAATTCGGGCATCTCTGGTGCTGTAGACTGCTCTTGCCCTTTCCGCTATCTCCTTTACCTTATCCTCTTCGGTATAGATTTTCACTTGTATTTTATCGAAGATACGGCCGAAGTCCTGGTGCAGCTTGGCGTGGAGAAGCTTGCCGATATGCTCAACCTTGAAGCCCTTTTCCACTGCCTGTGTACCAACTCGTATCCAGGCGATATCTCTCTGCCCGATGTGCATCACCCCCTGAGCGTAGTTAATGAGGTGGTGAATCTGCCGCTCCAGGATAGGCTCGTAGTCGTCCTGCATCTCGCGGCCGGCTACCTCTACGGCTATCGCCATGGGCAGCCTGGAGCCTGCCTCTATATCGGACAGTTCCGGGCCGATTACCTCAATCTTGCCATCTTCCACCTCTTCCATCCGCTTGCTGGTGACCCACTCTACCATAGGGGTATAATTGCCGCCGCATTCCAGATACCACTCTCCTTTGCGGATCCTTTCGCCCTCAAAGGCAGGGCCATAGGCTAGTGGAATCGGCACTTCAGTAACGCTAACCTTAAGTCCCCTGACCTCGATTGCCTTTGAGACTATTTCGTCGTGGGGGACATTGGAGACGACGTGCTCGTAGGTGCAGACACCGGTCGGTAGAATCTCGGGTATCGGGGTGTCGGCAATGGTGGGGAATCCCCAGTTGATTGCCCCGGCGGCGTTAGCGTACCACTCGTCACTGACATAGCCTAAGGGCAGGGCAAAGGCAAAGATGCGGTCTTTGTTATAGATTAGAAGCTTTCTATAGTCGCCAGGTTCAATCCCACCGAAGGTAAGAGCAGCCCTGGTAGCGAAGCCAGCGGCAAACACGGTGGCGCTGACATCAGGGCCGAAGGAGACCAGACGAGTTGGCCACCCAATCTGTACCCCTGCTTCCATCAGCTGTTCTGAGAATCTCTTGCCGTTGTTCTCAGCCGACATAAATATATAGAGGTTCTTCTGCTGGAGCTCTTCTCCGATATTCTTGGCTATTTCTGGGGTTGGTGCCGCGCCGAGGATGGCGGCAAAGCCGGGGGCGGTGCCATCAACGAACTCAACGCCTCTCTTCCTGAGGATGATATCATCGGCGGCACCGAGCCAGATGTTACTATCTGTAACGTCTTCTCCTCTGACGTAGAAATCAGGGTTCTCCAGATACCTTATCGCTTCGATGATTTCTTCCGCCCAGAATGTAATCATGCCGGCATCAAGAGTAGGTCCCAAGTAGGGCAGGTGGTGTTCTGCCTTAACCGGCGGTGGTAACAGGGCTTTGCATTTCTTTAGCACTGCTTCCATATCGCCGAGCTTTTCAACCTTCATGCCTAAAATCCCGTAGATAACCGGTAGGTAATAGGCGGTGTTGGGAAAGCCGATCGGTTCGTTGGCTCCCCATTTATCCATCGCCTCCTGCCACTTCTTTTCAGCCTGGTCTACAATCTTGTGGGCACCCCTGATGGCTGCTGATGCAATTATCTTGGACATATCCTCATAACCTCCTTATATTAGCGACGTCGGAAGCCTAACCTTCCAGCTCG
>DAOUDZ010000027.1:0-2584 GCA_034430575.1 Dehalococcoidales bacterium | reverse complement strand
GAGTGGGGCGGTTCGACATCGAACTCGATATGGGTATAGAAAATCTTCTCGATGCTATTAATAATGGCCGTGCCTTTAATCTCGGCGCAGTAGTGTCCGGACGGGATAGAGGTAGGCGTCAGGCTAAGGGTGGTGGTGCCGGAGCCGCCGGGTGTAACGTTCACGGAGTTGCTGGAGAAAGACGTATTGATACCCGGTGGAATCTTATCCACGGACAGGGTAACGTTGGCGGCCGTGCCCGTAGACCTGACACGAATTAACGTTGAGACACTGCTATCGGATGGGATAGGCGGCAGCCAGTCGGGGTCGGCCCTTAAAGTAAAGGCGGTATCGCTGGTGGTTACCTGGAAGGGCTTCATGATAAAGACCGGGGGTTGGCCGTCCGCATAGGCCTCCACCTCGATGTCGTACCAGCCGGAGCCGATAGGAGCGGACCATATGGTCTGGGGTACGTTGAAGACCAGGCTGAAATCTCCGTTGCTATCGGAGGAGGTCCCGGTAGGTACAGGCAGGTCCATGCCGGCGAAGCGCAGGTGAGAGACTGCGGCATTAGCCGGGAAATCTGTGGCATTGATGTTTACTTTTGTTCCGGCCTGACCCACGTTGGGATTAAGGACGATTTCAGGGAAGTAGAAGAGGTACATATCGTCGTTGGTCATACCCATGTCGTCCATCATGGTGTCCATGTCCCAGCTCTTGTAATCCGCGGGAGGCTCCACGTCGAAGTCCAGAGGTATGCAGAATTCCGAGTCTGCTTCCGACGGTATATGTTTATCGAGTATCTGGTTGCCGTTGCTGTCTATCCAGCCTACGATAGTTATCATGTAATAGCCGGGATTAGCTCCTTTAAGGTAGAAGGTCTTGGATGTCTGACTTCCGCTGGGGACGGTGGCGTTGGTGGTAGCCGGGCCATCCGTGGTATTCCAGTGCGCCTGGGCTCCGCCCGGTATACCCCAGCCGTTCATCTCCTCCATTACCGCCAGCGTAACGTTAACGCTGTTATAGCTTAGGGCTTTCAATTTAATGATAGTCTGCCCGTAGCTGTCCGGCGGTATCGGTGGTATCCAGTTCGGGTTAGCTTCCAGGCTAAAGGCGGCATCGCCCCTCATAAGGTTGAAGTCGTTGCCGATATTCTGCGACCAGGTGTCGGTTTCCAGGTGGAAGTCAACCCAGTACATGCCGCCGGGAGCCAGGCCCCAGGCCTCATCGACGATGAATGAGCCGGAGAAGCCACCGCTGCTATCGGCGGTAAGTCCGCCGGATGGTAGCGGTATCGAATATCCGGCGAAATTAATAGATGTTACGTTGGCGCCAGCCGGCAGATTGGTGCCCGTATAGCTTATCTGCGTGCCGGCCGGGCCGCTGTTGGGTGACAGGAATATATCCGGGAAATAGACGCCTTCCTGTGCCATCCAGTCCGTGTCCATGAATCCCGCGGGTGGCCCTACCTGGAATTCCATGAAAAAGTCACGCCGGTTCTGGTTTTCGTCGATGGCGATGATATTAAAGGGGTAGGGGCCGGGCGGTAAATTCTCTGACGCTATTAGTGTCAGCATTGCCGTGGCGCTGCCGCCGGCGTTGGTAACATTAACCGTTCTGGATACGGGGTTCCAGTTCTGGGTGATGGTGCCGTAGGCGGCAAACAGCCCCTCCGTGCTTAGAGTGACTATCGGCGTCTTACCGGGCAGGGCCGTAATCGTGATGGCAATCTGCCGTCCGTTGGGGTCGCCGGCGGGAATCGGTTCCATCCAGTTCGGGCTGACTTTCAGTGAAAAGGCATCATCAACACTCATGATATTAAACGGTGTCATCCTGACAGTTTCCTGTACGTTTACCACAACCGGATGAGTTCCCGGAGGTATCGGCGGGACCGTAATTACCGCGGAGAAGGCGCCGGTATTGTCGGTGGTTATGTTTACGCTGGTGGGCGTAACATCGTCGCGACCAAGTTCTATATAACTAAGGTTCTGATTGCTAGGGAAACCATAACCGCTGACAGTTATCTGCTCGCCTACGGAACCGTAATTCTGCGATAGGGTTACCATGGCCATACCCATGTCCATAAAACCGGAGGAAGGCGTGACTTCCAGCGTGAAGTCAGTCCAGATTTCCTCGGCGGGATTTGCCGCGTTATAAGCGCGGATGGATATGGGGTAGTTGCCTGAAGGGCAGGAATTGGATATATTCAGTTGCAGTTCGCGGCCCTCCATGCCGCCGATGGGCGGGGTTACGTTAGCGCTGGTAAAGCTGGCGGTTATGCCATAGGGCAGGCCCTCGACCTGCAGAATTACGGTGGGACTGGGTGGGTTAGTTACCAGCGACCTTACCGAGAGGCTGACGCTGGCGGTATCACCCGCCGGCCGGGCCAGCCAGCCCGGTGAAGCGCTGACGTTGAATTTCTGGTCGGTAGAGACTACCTCGAAGTCGAATCCGCCCATGCGGTCGTCGGGATAGGTGCCCACGATAACGTCAACCGGATATCGCCCGGGTCCTGTGGGATTACCGTAGGCGGTATCGGGGACGGTAAATACTCCTGAGAATGAACCGTCGAGGGCGGTGGTGATATTAGCTGTCAGTACGTCCG
>DAOUDZ010000026.1:0-4479 GCA_034430575.1 Dehalococcoidales bacterium | reverse complement strand
TCAGGGCTGTTTCGTACCCCAGCGTGTAGTCGGTTTCGGGGAGGTCTTTATCAATCGTTTTGGGGATGCCGATAGTGTTCACGCCCGCTTTGTACATTCGGGTGGCGATGGCCAGAGTACCGTCGCCGCCGATAGCTATGACGGCATCCAGCCCGAGTCTCTCGATGTTTTCTTTTACCAGTTTCGAGCATTCGTTTTTAGGGTCGTAGGGGCTGAAACGAGATGTGCCCAGCATCGTCCCGCCGTACCTGTCCCAGGTCCTGACGGCATCCGGGTTAAGGGGTGAGATATATCCGGCGGAGTCCCAGGTGGCGGGGTCGACGTTCGCCAGTCCTTTCCACCCGTCATGAATGCCCATAACTTCGTAGCGGATGCCCCGTTCCCATTCAAGGCGTTCGTCCATGGCGGTTTTGACCACCCATTTCAGGGCCGGATTCAGCCCGGCGCAGTCGCCGCCGCCGGTCAGCACACCGATTCTGCTCTTTTTCATACTATCTTTACTTTTCAGTATACCACTCTATCAAAGAGAGTGGTATAAAATACGAGCGCTATGTCTTATTTTCTCCTCTTGCTCATCTTGAACCACGGGTGGAAGCTGATGATGCTATCATGGGGCATAGAATGGTGACCGTCGCTGTTCATGGCCATATCCATCGCATTGAGGTAATCGGCAATCCTGTCGGGCAGGAGAAAGTGGTTGCCAACGTACTCTTTAGCCCTCTGCCCGAACGCCTCGGTGGCTTTGGGATTCTTCAGCATGTTTATCACCCGGCGTGCCGTTTTCTGTGGGGTTTCGTAAAAGTATCCGGTATCGCCGTCCCTGATTTGCAGGGGGATGGCGCCCACGTTAGCGGCAATTACCGGTTTGGCCTTCCAGAGTGCCTCGGTAATGACCAGCCCGAACCCTTCTTTGGTTGAGGGCTGCATAATGACGTTAGCCGAGCGCTGGAGGGCGTTGACTTCCCTCCAGTTTTCCTGGCGGTCGTCGAGCGAAAGGTGGAGTATATGGATGTCCTCGTCGTTTTTGGTATCTTCGTAGAGATTGGCCAGTATTCGGGCTCCTTCAGGGTCGTCGGATGCCATGCCGCCGGCCAGGATAAGCTGACATTTCAGTTCTTTTCTTACATAGCGGAAGGCGGCGATTGTCCTGTCCAGCCCCTTCCACGGGTCGAACCGGCCTACCTGGACGATTGTCGGGATTTTCTTATCGATTTCGTATTTGTCCAGCACCTTGTCAATCTCCGCCCGGCTAAGCTCGCGGTTTTTCTCGGAAAGGGGGTCAATAAAGGGCGGTATGATGAAGCTGGGCAGCGGCCAGCGCGTTACGACGTAATGAGCGGCGGAGAAGATAGCAGCGTCGTAGGGTTCCATCCAGTTGGTCATAAAGTCCCAAAGGCCGGGATTTTCATCCATGGGCGCCTCTTCAATATCGATATGGCATCTCCAGAGCCAGGTCGTGCCCGCTTTCTTGAGATGACGGGCCAGGCCGAGCGGCTGGGGGTCGTTGACCATGATGACATCGGTACCAGTGTCGACGACATCGCTGCAGGCGCAATCGGCGATGGTGCAGTAATAAGCCCTTTCCATTTCCTGGGTAAAATTGCCTTTCATACCCTGGAGCAGGTTATGCAGGCCCTTGGTACATTTAAAAAAATCATCATTGCCGCTGATAACCTTCCATTCGGTCTCGACACCGAGGTTATTCTGGAAGGGAACGGAGCTGTAAAGCATTTCCGCGACGCCGCCGCCCTGGGCAGTGGCATTTAATTCCAGTAACCTGTATCCTTTAAGGCGTTCGGCGGCTTTCTGTACCCTTTCTATTCTCTCGCTGCCGATGATGGGTGTGTAGTCTTTGAGGGGTGGGGCGGTAAAGGGGCACAGGTTTAATCGCTTGCTGTAAATTACTCCATGTGCCGGGGTTGAAGCCGGTGCGTTTCCCTTTATCACCTGAAGTTTTTTGGCTGCTTTCAAGCTGGTGTCTCCCTTCGTTTTAGTGTTTCTTACCCTGGTGTCTATGACCATAGGTTTGTCTCCTTTTCATTATAGAGTATTTTATCAGAAATATAGTAGTAAGAGTACAATATCAGCAGAATAATACTGATATTGCCATAATAGGAGAGTTGGCGTGGACGGACAAGGGGGTTCACACTTATAATGAATCAGGGCTAGCTAGCAAAAGAAACAGGGGAGGGCGTAAGTTGGCGGCTATCGAGTGACTGTCAATAAAGTCCGGGGTAAATATTCGGGGGTAATGCCGCCAAGCTCATTAAAAAATTACGGGGAGGGGGAGACGGGGCGTGTGACGCCGGCTGGACTTATCCCCCGAAAGGGAGTAGAATTAGACAAATGGTTGAGGGAAAAGGTGATGGCTGATTTTCATCAGATGATGATGTTCTGTTCATGTATGCAGTAAGGAAGAGCACTTGGCTCAATAGAGTCGGTGCTTTTTAAGTTAAGGAGGTAACTATAATGCAATCGAGTTTGATTGGTAAAATCGAAAAAGCCAAACGCTACGCTCAAGAAACAGACCGGGTTACCTTCTCTGAACTTGCGGTGAAGTTCCGCGGCGAGAATAACGATTACGATACCGGCTATAAAGACGGTAAATGGAGATGTACCTGTAGTTTCTTCTCCAAGTGGGGGCTATGCGTTCATACCATGGCCATGGAGAAAATCCTGGCAAATATGTTGCCTCCGGAAGCCCGCACGACACAATATGATGTCTCTAGCCTTTCAACGGAAGGTTGAATCTGATATCGGCGGGAGCTGGCCAGGTACGATAGCCTTACCTCCTGGTTTTCGGACTGTTATGAAAAAACCGCCCCGGGGAAGGAATGAATTTTCTAGATAAGTTAGCGCAGGCCAGTAAGAATAACCACAGCTTATTGTGCGTCGGTCTTGACCCCGACCCGGCCTTGATGCCGCCGGGTACCGGGGTCTTCCAGTTCAACAGGGGTATTATCAATGCCACAGCCGACCTGGTATGCGCCTATAAGCCGAATATCGCTTTCTACGAGTCGATGGGCAGCGAGGGACTTGATATTCTTAAGCGTACCAGGGATTACATACCGGTTGATATTCCGGTAATAGTAGATGCCAAGCGCGGCGATATCGGCAATACGGCCAGAGCCTATGCTTGGGGACTTTTCGATTACTTCAACTTCGATGCTACGACGGCCAGCCCTTACTTGGGGTTCGACTCTTTAGAGCCTTTTATAGAGTACCGCGACCGGGGTGTTATGATTCTTTGCCGTACTTCCAATGCCGGCGCCGCTGACTTTCAGTCGCTTTCCTGCGAGACAGGCGGCGGACATAAGATGCTTTTTGAAATCGTCGCCGAGAAGGTCAACGAGTGGAATAAATACGGCAACCTGGGGCTGGTGGTGGGGGCTACTTATCCCGAGGAGTTGAAGCTGATACGGCAGAGATATCCGGATATGCCGCTCCTGATACCGGGGGTGGGGCCCCAGGGCGGTGAACTGGCCCGTGTGGTGGAATATGGCGTTGATGCCGGGCGGCAGAGGACGATAATCAACTCCTCACGGCAGACTCTCTATGCTTCGAAGGGCAAAGACTTCGCGGAGGCAGCTAGGCACGCCGCCGAGGAATTAAGGGACAGAATTAACAGCCTCCTGTGATGCTGTACCTGTAAGGATGACCCGGAATGGTCTTGGAGATTAACATCGGGGATGTGGTTAAACTGAAGAAGGTCCACCCCTGCGGCGGCTATGAGTGGCGGGTGGTGAGGGTGGGGGCGGATATCGGCATCAAATGTCTCAACTGCGGTCGCCGCATTCTTCTGGAGAGGGGCGTCCTGGAGCGCCGGGTCAAAGAGTTCGTTTCACGGGCACAATGATAGCGGGTTGCTTTAGAATCACAGTAGAGAAGGATTTTTACTGACGGCAGCGGTCTTCTCGGCGACTTTAAAGCGCTCTCCTTTCTGGTGTAAAATTTCGGTAATTGTCTGGCTAAGGCTGTGCGCGCTCAATGGTTTAATGAGATATCTGGCGGCCCCCATGCGCAGGGTCTTCTTACGCTGTGTCGATTCGGCGATGGCTGTAAGCACGACCACAGGTATTTTGGAAAATTCGGGATTACGTTTTATCTCGCGTAGTATGGACCAGCCGTCCGGGCCGGGCAGCCGTAAATCCAGCAGTACCAGGGCGACAGGGTGCTCCCTGATTATTTCCATACCGATTTTACCGTCGCCGGCTTTAAGTACTTGATATCCCTCCAGTTCCAACACGCGGGCAATAAAGTTCAGGATATCGGCCTCATCCTCAATAATAAGTACCGTCTTTGTACCACGTTTCCTGGTGATTGCCTTTTGTCCAGATATTGGCGTTTTTGAATAAATATTGTCCATATCCTTCTATAGAGTATCAGGCGTTTGTAAAGATGAGCGTAAATATAGTATATAGATTATTAAGAAATCATAAAGTTTCTATAAATAATGTGCCGTAAAGTAGATAATTAATC
>DAOUDZ010000025.1:0-8469 GCA_034430575.1 Dehalococcoidales bacterium | reverse complement strand
CAGTGACGCCCGGCGCCTATGCTTTTTTGATTTCACCATCTGTAATTCGTAAAACCGTATCTTTTCCCCTGTCACAACCTTCATCCACGTTTACCGACGGCAAGCCATCCGTTACTCGGACAGGCTGCTAGGACAAGAAACGAGTTGATCACTGCCGTTTTCGGCAGCTAGTAAGGCCACTGGAGTTGGTCTGCTTTAGAAATCTAGCCTATTCTTCCGGCTCGTAGGACTTGAATATAAAATCGATATCTTCCTGCAGTGCGGCTAGTTTCTCCTCGGGGAAAAGCTTATCATCCACGTCTATCATGAGCTTCGTCTCGCCCCTGGCCGCGCCGACCACATGCACGCGCAAGCACTCTTTTCCCACTTTACCACTCCCGCCCTTGGTGTTGAAGGTCAGCGTACCGCGTGAGACGAATGACGCCGATTCGTCCGGCAGGGTATAGGTCTCCGTTTTATCCTCGCCCAGCCCGGCCCCCTGTTTCAGAATAAAGTCCCGTATCTCCGCGTAGAGCAGCTCCGGGTTGACTTCTATATATGTTTTTCTGATTTTCATCATGATCCTTTTCTCCCTGTCTTGATATTATGATAAGTCTTTGTCCATCTTTCTTCAAGTTACGGGTTGACGATTTTCTATCCGCGTAATTGTTTCAGGTAAAATCAGCCTGGCGCAGGCCTTGAATTGTCTCCTATTTAATGCTAAAGTTTATACGGTGCAAAACGCAGCAATTAATAAAATTAGAACCGGGAGGTAGCTATCCTTACAATTTGAAGGATAGCTTTTTTCACGCTTATGGCCGATAAGATTAAACTGACGATTGATGGTAATAACGTAGAAGTCGAGAAGGGTGTTACCGTATTACAGGCGGCGCAGAGCGCCGGTATTTATATACCCACCCTCTGCTACCACCCGAACCTGCAACCTTACGGCGGGTGCCGACTCTGCATCGTGGAAATAGAGAACATGCGCGGCTTGCCTACTTCCTGTACCACGCCGGCGACCGAAGGAATGGTGGTAACTACCAATACGCCGAAGCTGCAGGAATTAAGACGGTCATTCCTTCAGCTGATTTTAACGGAGCACCCCAACGCCTGCCTGACCTGCCATCGGCGGGAACGCTGCGGTCCTTACGATATCTGCCTGCGCAACGTGGCTGTTACCGAGCGCTGCGTGAGCTGCCCCAAAAACGGGCAATGCGAACTTCAGTTTCTGGTAGATTACATCGGTCTAAGGGATGTAACGCTTCCTTATAAATATAAAGAGTTACCCGTGGACTACAGCCGCGAGCCTCTTATCAAACGCGACTATAACCTCTGCATCCTCTGCGGAAGATGCGTGCAGGTGTGCGCGGATGTCAGAGGAATCGGCGCGGTGAGCTTTATCCACCGGGGATTCGAGACGGTAGTCGGCACAGCGTTCGACCGGCCGCTCCAGGACTCGGGCTGCCGTTTCTGCGGCGCCTGCGTCGAGGTTTGCCCCACCGGCGCGCTGACGGATATGGGGTCCGAGTACAAGCCTGAAAGCGACCCCGAGGAACTGGCGGTGCCCTGTAAATATGCCTGTCCGGCGGGCATCAACGTGCCCCTCTACGTTTACCTCATCGGCGAGGGGAAATACCAGGAGGCGCTGTCCATCATCAGGGAGAAAGTGCCTTTCCCCGGGGTACTGGGGAGGGTATGTATACACCCCTGCGAGGAAGCCTGCCGTCGCAGCGCCCTGAACGAGCCTATCTCTATCAGGTTTATGAAGCGTTTCGTTGCCGACCGTGATACCGGCGAGTGGAAGAAATATTCCAGGCATCTGCCGAAGACGGATAAGAAGGTGGCTGTCGTCGGCTCCGGTCCGGCGGGATTGACCGCCGGATATTACCTGGCGAAAGCAGGGCATACGGTAACCGTATACGAGCAGTTCTCTAAAGCGGGAGGCATGATGCGCGTCGGCATTCCCGATTACCGCCTGCCGCCGGAAGTGCTCGATTCCGAAATAGAGGAAATAAAGAACGCCGGTGTTGACATAAAGCTAAATACCAGGGTGGAATCCGTGGACTGGCTTTTCGAGCAGGGACACGACGCCGTTTTTCTGGGGCCGGGGGCGCATAAAGGCATGACCCTGGGCGTAGAGGGCGACGACCTGCCCGGTGTCTTCGACGGCGCTTCGTTTTTAAGAGACGCCAATCTCGGTGTTAAAGTGGATGTCGGCAAGAAAGTAGCCGTTATCGGCGGAGGCAACGTGGCCATCGACAGCGCGCGCGTTGCCCTGCGTCTCGAAGCTAAAGATGTAACCATTATCTACCGGCGTACCCGCGCCGAAATGCCGGCCAGCCCCGAGGAAGTCGAGGCGGCACTGGAGGAGGGGATAAAGATAGAATTCCTCACCGGCCATCTTAAGGTAAAACAGGCAGGCGGACACCTGGTGATGACCTGCAATCGCAATCGACTGGGCGAGCCCGACGCCAGCGGACGCCGGCGGCCGGTAGCCATCAAGGGTAGCGAGTTCGACGCGGAATACGATTCTATAATCGGCGCCATCGGCCAGAGACCGGATATACCTCAAGATTTCAAGGTCAAGACCGGACAGGGCGATACAATCCAGACCGAACCGGAGACAATGGCGACAAGCCGGCAGGGGATTTGGGCGGGTGGCGATGCCGTTACCGGGCCGGACTCGGTCATCAGGGCAATCGCCGCTGGTAGAAGGGCGGCTGTATCAATCGATAAATATCTGGGTGGCAGGGGCATCATCGACGAGGAGTTAACCCGCGAACGTGAAATCAGCATTTGCGCCGGCATGACGGAAGAGGAATTTAATACCAGACCGCGGGTGAAAATGCCGTGCCTGCCGCCGGAGAAGGTCATCAACAATTTTGACGAGGTAGAGCTAGGGCTGCCGGAAGAGGGGGCTATCGCCGAGGGCAAGCGGTGCTTGCAGTGCGGCGTCAGACTGCAAATATCTCCGGCGCCGCTGCCGCCGGGAGCGTGTCTGAAGAAGACCGGGCGGTCCGGTAAAGTAGAGTCCGTCGCTTGACCTTTCTATAATTTTTTGGTCTGATTAATCTATATTTATCCTCGTATGGTGGGTATATCCATTCATTTTTGTCGGAATAACCGTTGAGATGAAAAACAATCCACAGGGCGCCGTAAAGAGATATATCGTACTCATTGTATCCACGGTAACGGCTTTCATCATGCCGTTTCTATCGGCTGCGGTGAATGTAGCCCTGCCGACCATAGGACGGGAATTCGCTATGGAAGCGGTGGTGATGACGTGGGTCAGCACGATATTCTTCCTGGCAATCGCCATGGTCCAGGTCCCCTGCGGGCGGCTCGCCGATATTTACGGACGTAAAAAACTCTTTGTTATCGGGCTGCTGGTGACCATCTTTGCCTCTTTCTTCGGGGCGTTTACCGACTCGGTTATCATGCTGCTTATCAGCATGGCTTTACTGGGGATGGGTGCCGGGATAACGTTTAACAACAGTATTTCCATCCTGACCTCGGTATTCCCCGCCGATATGAGGGGGCGCGTTCTGGGGATAAGCACGGCCGGAACGTATATCGGGCTTTCAATGGGGCCGTTTATCGGCGGGGTTCTCACCGGTGCGTTCGGCTGGCAGAGCATTTTTATACTCGCCGGCGTTCTTAACGTAATTTTGCTGGCCCTCGTTTTTTATGCCTTAAAGGGCGAGTGGCGAGAGGCCGAAGGCGAAAAATTCGATATTATCGGTTCGATTACTTACGCTGTTTCCATAGCCCTGTTCATATACGGCTTCTCCTCGCTGCCCGACGTACTCGGTATAGTCCTGTTTTTACTGGGAGTTGCGGGTATGATGTTCTTTGCCCGCTGGGAAGCGAGGGTGGGCAGCCCTATTTTCGACCTCAACCTCTTCAGGACGAACAAGGTCTTTTTCTTCTCTAATCTGGCGATGTTTATATCCTATATCGCTACTTTTGCCGTTAGTTTTTTGCTGAATCTTTACCTGCAATATATTAAAGGCCTTGCGCCGCAGACGGCCGGCCTGGTGTTAATCGTCGCCTCGGTCCTGATGGCGATTATGACGCCTATATCCGGGCGGGTTTCGGACAAAATCGAACCGAGACTGGTGGCCTCGGTGGGGATGGCATTTAGCTGCGTGGCGCTGCTGCTGCTCACCTTTTTAAACGGTAGCACCATGCTGTGGTTTATCATCGTCGCCCTGGCTGTCAACGGTCTGGGTATCGGGATTTTCTCATCGCCGAATACCAACGCGATTATGGGGTCGGTGGAAAGGAAATCGCTGGGGGTGGCCGCCGGTATGCTGGGAACGATGCGGACGGCCGGAATGATGGTCAGCATGGGTATTATGATGATAATATTTTCGCTGTTTATCGGTCAGGCCGAGATTACGCCGGAGCGTTACCCGCAGTTCCTGACCAGCGTCAGGACGGGCTTTATTATCTTTACGGTCTTGAGTATTTTAGGGTTGACTTTTCAAATGGTCGCCAGGAGCGCTGACAGGACACTTAAGTCCAAATAATCCTTTTTAGCCCCGATATCGGCAATCGTTCGGTCTTTTTGCAAAATCCCTCGCTGGTGCCTACGTTTTCACCGGAATTCATGTTAAAATAACACAGATACTCTTATCCGCCGGGGAGTATGTTTTGGAAAGTCTGGACATCGGACTAGACCTGCTGATTGTGCTGGTGACGGCCATAGCCGGCGGAATGCTGGCCCGCTGGTTGCGCCTGCCGGTGATACTGGGATACCTGGCGGGGGGAATAGCGGTAGGGCCCTTCGGTCTGGGGCTGGTACAGGAGACCGAGACGATATCCTCCCTGGCGGAAATCGGCGTGGTGCTCCTGCTCTTCGCCATAGGGCTGGAATTTTCCCTGAAAGAACTCTTGAGGATAGGCAGGATTGCCATCCTCGGCGGCATAGCCCAGGTATTGCTTACGGCGGCGGCCGGGTTCGGACTGGGCAGGATAGTGGGATTGAGCTCCACCGGGGCCGTGTTCTTCGGGTTTATCGTCGCTTTAAGCAGCACGATGGTGGTGTTGAAGCTCCTCATGGAGAGGGGAGAACTCGACACCACGCACGGCCGCATCATGCTCGGCATCCTGCTGATACAGGACTTGAGCGTGGTGCCGATAATGGTGCTCATGCCGGCGGTCGGCGGCGATGCCGGAGAGCTGTGGGTTTCACTGGGCATAGCCATTGCCAAGGCGGTGGGTTTCATCGGCGTGATGCTGGTGCTGGGCTACTGGGGCATGCCGTGGTTCCTTAAAAGGGTGGCCGGACAGCGCTCGCGTGAGCTGTTCCTGCTGACGGTAATCGTCCTCTGCCTGGCGGCGGCCTTCGGCACTTACTACTTCGGTCTTTCGGCGGCTTTCGGGGCTTTCGCGGCGGGGCTGCTCATCAGCCAGTCGGGATTCGCCCGGCAGGCCTTCGCGGATATCATGCCCCTGCGCGATACCTTCGGCGCTTTGTTCTTCGTTTCACTGGGCATGCTGGCCAACCTCCGTTTTATCGGCGAAAATATCGCGACCGTCGCCGTCGTGGTGGTGGTGATAATACTGGTGAAGTTCCTCATCTGCTCGGCGATTACGAGGATATTCGGCTACGGCCACAAGACGGTGCTGATGGTCGGGACGGGTTTGATACAGATAGGGGAGTTCAGCTTTATCATCGCCATGATGGGCGTCGACCTCGGCATACTTTCCGAGCGGCTTTATTCTCTGACGATTGCCGCCGCTATTATCACCATGCTGCTGACCCCCTTCGCGATGAGCCTGAACTCTTTTATCTATCGCTGGATGAGCCAGAAGGAGTGGTTCGCGCGGCAGATGGCGAGTCGCGCCGAGCCGGGTTTTCAGGTGCAGTCACTGGAGCTATCGCGGCATGCCGTGATTTGCGGTTACGGCGACGTGGGCAGACGGATAGCCCAGGTGATGGAAAAGCAGAAGTTCTCTTACTTGGTCATCGAGCTGGACCCCACGGTTGTTTCCCGACTGCGCGCGCGGGGGATTCCCTGCATTTACGGCGACGCCAGCAACCCGGAGATACTGGCCCACGCCAGCCTGGACAGGGCGCGCGTGCTGATATGCACCATTCCCGACTACGTGGCCGAGGAGCTGACGGCCCGGAACGCCTTGAGGCTCAATCCGAAGCTGGATATCGTGGCGAGGGTGCACCGCGACAGCGACGTGGAACTGCTTAAGGGAGTGGGCGTGAACGAGATTGTGCTGCCGTTCTTCGAGGGGAGCCTGGAGATGATAAGGCACACGCTACACCGGTTTGGCATGACCAGCACGGAGATTCAGTATATCCTTAATAATTTAAGAGAGGTGCAGACCGGGCAGCCCAGGCAGGAGGGAGGATAACCCTCCCCTTAACCCCCCATTTGCAGACGCATTATTATCACAGAGTTTATGGATAATTTGTTTTCCCCTTTGTTTATTTATGGTTTGTTTATTTTATTATCGTTAATATACAGAACCGATAGATTGGCGTTTAGTGGCCGTAAGGCGGGTACGAACAGTTGCAGAATCTTAACGAAGATAAAACGCAGGCGAATAAGACGAGGCTCGACCTTCTTAACAAAATTTGCAGCAACTTAAAGTCGGCGAAACAACACCTGCCGGTATTCTCATCCATCACTCAAATGACTCGCTATGCGCTCAATGCTTCGGCGTCATCGCTGATTCTCCTCGATGAAGAAAATAAGGAACTGCTGAATAAATATGCCGATGGTCCTCTGGGGAAAAATTTCCAGCGACTTTATCTTAAAAAACAACTCGGTATTACCCGCTGGGTTATAAAGAATGGCAAGCCGCTTATATTAAAGGATATCAGTCAGGACGAAAGCTCTATCAATGTCAGGGACGAAATTGCGGGCGTAGTGCCCCGGTCCGTTGTCTGCGCGCCGCTGGTTATTAAGGGGAAGGTTATCGGCGCGATTGAAGTGCTCAACAAGCTGGATGGAAATAATTTCAACGAGCAGGATACGCAGGTACTGGCAGGGCTGGCCAACAGTGCCGCCCGGATAATCGGAAATATCAGGTCGAATGAAGAACTGCTGTATGCTTATAAAGACAACGTGCAAAAACTGGTATCGTTACTCGATATTAGAGAAGCTACCGCCGGCAGAAAATCGCGGCGGGTGGCGCAATATGCGCTGATAGCGGCCAACAAACTCTCGCTTTCCGTGGAGGAGAAGCGGTCCATCGAATACGCGGCCATCCTTCACGATATCGGTATGTTGAGCATTCCTGAAAGCGTTCTCAATAAAAGCGGAAAACTTACCGATGCCGAATGGGACCTGGTACGCCGGCATCCCGTGATTGGTTATAATCTTCTCCGGGGAATCCCTTCGCTCAATCAGGTGAGTAAGCTCGTTCTTTATCACCACGAAAGGTATGACGGGAAGGGCTACCCGTGCGGGTTAAAAGGTGAGACCATACCCATAGGCGCCAGGGTGATAGCGGTTGCCGATGCTTTTGATAGCATGACCGTGAAGCAGGCCTATCACGCTGCTATGAGTCCGAAAGACGCCCTCGCCGAGTTGGGTAAATGTGCGGGGAGCCAGTTCTGCCCGGTGGCGGCCAGGGCTTTTTTCATGGGCTACGTTAAGTCTAATTCATCGGGTCGGGTGAAATTCAGAGATAAAAACCTGGCCTAGACTTCTTCCGCCCCTTATCCCCCCACCCAACGTCATTCCCGCGTAAGCGGGAATCCAGCCCATCCCCACCCCCTTACGTTACATATCTTTTCCCACCCAAACCGCCCTCGCACCATCCTCGGCTTATCCCGCAAGTTTACCCCACCCCTTTTCGGGTATTGACGTCCCTCCTTCGTAAGGAGGGATAAGAGGGAGATTTTGTACCTCCCACCCATGCCGCCCTCGCGGCTTTTATAGTTTTAGGGTTTGGTGAAGAATAGTGACTTATATATAGGAGCATGGAGTGGGTAAAGCTCTTAGGCAGATATATGTATTAGTTGCATTCATTCGATTTAAGTGTATAATTATGTAAAACAACATATAGGAAACTAAGATGAAAGTTGAAGAAGAAGCCGTTAAATGGTACGAAGAAAACAAACCAAAATACGAGTTACTGGCACGTAAAGTTGAGGATATAATTACAGAAAATATTAAACAAAAAAACATACAATATCATAGCATCACAAGCAGGCCAAAGAGTGTTGAAAGTTATGGCAATAAAGCAAAAAATGAAAAATATACTGAACCAATAAATGAAATTTTCGACATGGCAGGTATCAGGGTAATTACATATCTTGAGAGTGATGTTGAGGTCGTATCAAATATTATAGAAGACCTGTTTGATATTAGTATAGAAAATAGTGAGGTAGGATGGATTTAATGTACACCAAAGTCAGGTAAAATAGAAAGACGGAGGTGTCAGAGTGAAAGGGATTCCACAAGGAAGATATACGAAGGAATTTCGGCAGGAAGCGGTGAAGTTGGTCATAGAGGA
>DAOUDZ010000024.1:0-9233 GCA_034430575.1 Dehalococcoidales bacterium | reverse complement strand
TGGGAGCCTTTATCGTCGTCATCACCATTTCCAACAAGATTGACAGCGACATGATTGCCGATTACTCCGGCATGGGCAAGCGGGCGCCGGTACTGGCACTGGCGATGACCTTATGCCTGATTTCGCTTATCGGCATGCCGCCGGCGGCCGGGTTCATGGCCAAGTTCTACATCTTCAGTGCCGCCGCGCAGAACGACCTTCTCTGGCTGGTGATTATCGCCGTACTCAACAGCGTTATCTCGGCCTATTACTACCTCCGCGTGGTCAAGGTCATGTGGTCCGGCGAAGCCGCCTCTCAAGAAAAGGTCCCGTCCTCCGGCGCGCCGAGACTGGCATTATTCCTCTGCTGTCTGGGCGTACTGCTGCTCGGCATCATCCCCGGACTGGTCATAAGACTCGCCGAGGTTGCCGGAAAACTGTTCGCTTTCTAGTTTGAAAAAGAGGAAAAGAGGAGCGACCTGTAAAAACAGGTCGCTTTCGTTGTCATTACGCCGGTTTTTCGTAATTACATCTTGCCTATGGCAGGCATGTCGGTGCCGAAGGGGCGGACGTCGCAGAGTATAAAGGGCCTGTCCACCCTGGTGATAACCAGCGGACAGTGCGCGAGTTTCCCGGGTATGACGACGGCCGTCGGCGCGGTAATAACATGCCTCTCCAGTTCCTTCCCCAGATATATCTCGGCCTCTCCGCCCAGCCTGGTTAAATCGTTCAGGTCCGTCCCGATGAAGAAGAGAATTTCCGGCATGGGATGCGCGTGCGGCTTGTCCGGCTCCGGGCCGAACCGATAGGGCGCCTTTTTAAGGCTTTCACACATGATGAGAAAATCGAATTTCGGGTCTCTCCCGCGAATGAACGCCAGCGACCCACCGGAATCGTCCGGGTTCTTCGGGCCGTAGCTCCAGGCACCCTTCCGCGTAAACGCTATATTGATAATATTATCACGGTACTTTGCATTAAATATCGTCACCGGTACGCTCGCGGCTCTCTTTCTGCCGGCGGGCAGCGGGATTTCTTCACATTCCGGCGCGCAGGAAACCGTCATGAAGACGAACCTCTTATCCATCCGGGTAATGTTGGCCGGGAAATGCGGCATTCCCGCGGGCACGGATACCGCCGTGGACGAGGTAATCATGTGCTTTTCCCCTTCTTCGCCCAGGCAGAGTTCCACCTCCGCGCCCAGTTCTCCCATGTCACTGGCGTCCGCCCCCAGCCAGAGCAGAACCTGGTCATAATCATGCTTGTGAGGACTGTAGGGCTTATCGCCCATGTATCCGGGCGCCCAGTAGGCCCCGTACTCAACGTGAAAATCCAGCCCGAAAGGCGCGCCGCTCAAGCTGGTCACCTGCCGGTAGAAGCCCGGCCCGTCATCCCGGAAATCAAGTTCCTTTACATATTTCCCATACTTATCGCCTGCCATGTGTAGTATCTCCTTCAACTCTGATAATCACAACCATCTTATTACGGCTGTTCTCATGCTGTCAAAAAAAGTACGGGAAATACCAACCGTGTTAACCGCTCTTGCGGGCGATAGCGATTAGAAAGATAAAGGGGAACCTGTTTTTAATTCTATAGTCGGTTATCCCTGTCTTGGCCAGGACAGCCCTGATTTCACCCGGCGAATAAGCGGCCTTCATGGATTTAATTCCCTCATCATTAATGGGCAGGTAACGTAAAAAGCCCAGCCTCCTGAAATCGTAAGTATAAAGGATACCGCTCTCGCCGACCGCTTCCCAGAGATTACGGATGGCATCATCCGGCGGTTTCCAGTCGTGCAGTGAAAACGTTGAATAAACGAAATCGAACTTGCCCAGCTTCCCCATAAAGTCGCGGTCATTCACGTCACCCACTACATAGCTTATCCTGTCCTGAAGGTTATTCTCTGCTATATGCTCATTGGCTACGGTCGCCATATGCGGTGAAATGTCCACGGCGGTAACGTTAATATCAGGGTATTTACGCGCCAGCATGACCGCCAGGAAGCCGGGTCCCGCCCCCATTTCCAGAAAACGACCCGATACACCGAGGACTCTCACATCTTTGACTACCCCGCCGTACATGAGCCCGGCATACTTTCTATGCGCCTTCGCGTATTCACGTATCCTCTCTATCCCCCAGATTTCTTCTTTGTGTTCAACCCTGTTTGCCATGTCCTCTACCCTCCTTTCTCCCCGATTTCCGCCAGCTTCAGATTGACCATAGTATCTATGCCGAGATGCGCCGCCTCTCTCAAATCCGCCAGGGCTTCCTGTTTCGTCTCACCAAGACCTGCGGCGGCCATGGAATTACAGAAAATATAGTAGCTTTGAAGCTCATCGTCATATTCAATTGTCATCTCGCTATCGGACAGCATTATAAATATTACCTCATCCGGGATACCATACGCGGTCGGTCAAAAGCCCAGAACCGGGGAACTAATGCCAGTCACTTCTCTTGCCGGCAACCGCCGCCCAGGGCCACGGCGAAGCAGTCCGCCGACAGGCCGATAGATAAGGAATACGGAAAGAAAATCGCCGCCGATCACTTCCCGATTATGCCATATTATGAGACGATTCCCCAAATCGCCTGGTGCAAATATTGGATATTCCTGATATACGGCGACGCCCGGCCCTCGCCGAATACGAACCCGCTAGTACTAAACTATCCGTCGTTCCCCTACTAAAGGACTATTCATTATTATCTTAGGTACTATTACAATGGAAAGGAACACAAATACGGTATAAACTGGAGGGGTTTTTCTTGCCCGGTCACCCTGAAATCATAAAAGCGATTTTAGCCAGGACCGCTATGGTATTACTGGCTTTTATACTGGGGGCCGCCGTAGCGGGCTTCGACTATACGCCGGCGTCGGCCGATGACGGGCCGGACCTCATTATTCAGGATATCTCCCTATCACCGCAGGACCCGGCCATGGACGACACGGTAACCATCACCCTAACCGTTAAAAATCAGGGTACTGCAGCGGCCGGCCCAAGCCAGGTTACCTGCTATGTTGACAACGCCATCCTGGCCACGCATTCCATCGACTCGCTCGCCGCCGGCATCATGACGACGAGACCATTTACCTGGGAGGCCCAAGCCGGCTTACACACCATTAAGGCCGTAGCCGACCCCACCGGAGCTGTCACCGAGACTGATGAAACCAACAATACCAGGACTTTCACCCTCTCGACACTGGCCCCCGATTTAATTATACAGTCGATATCATGGTCGCCGGATGCCCCGTCGAGAGGCGACAGCATTGTTTTCAGTATTACCGTTAAAAATCAGGGTAACAGTAAATCGCGTTACACGAAGATTAATTTTTATATTGACGGTAATTCCAGGGGTTACCAGGACGCCGCCTCCATCGAACCCGGCGGCACCGTTACCAAGACCTATAACTGGAACGCGTTGTCCGGCACGCACATTATCGAAGCGGTTATCGACGAAATAAACAATGTTACTGAAAGTGATGAGAGCAATAATCAACTCTCGTTACCTTTCTTAACATCGCCCCCCGACCTTGTAATACAGGGCATCGCCTGGTCGCCGGCAAATCCATCAAAGTACGATACAGTAACTGTCAACGCCACAGTCGAAAACCAGGGAAGCGGCCGGTCCGATTCCTGCCACCTGGCTTACTATATCGACGATGAATATCTGTCCTCGGTTTCGGTTAGCCCGCTGGAAGCCGGCGCATTGACCAATGCCACCTTCAGCTGGACGGCGCTATCCAAAGAACATAAAGTAAGGGTAATCGTTGACTATTATCAAAATGTGAAGGAAAGCGATGAGACCAACAACGAGAAAACGGTAAGCTTTCTGACCTTGGCACCGGACCTCATTGTCGAAGACATTACCTGGTTGCCGGCAGACGCCGGCTCCGGGGATACCGTAACCTTTACCGCCACTATTAAAAATCAAGGCAGCGGCAAAGCTGAAACATCACGCGTCGCCTATTATATCAGCGGAGGCTACCAGGGCTATCTGAATATCGGGGCTTTAAGCGCCGATGCCGAAACCACCATAACCCTCGATTGGCAGGCTATAACAGGTTCAAATACAATCAGTATCGTCGCCGATTGTAACAAAATTTTAGTTGAGAATCGTGAAGATAATAACAAGCTTACCAGAACTGTCACTATCATCCCTCCGGACGTTATTGTTTCAGACATTACATGGTCCCCGGTAAATCCGGACATAGGTGAAACCGTAACCTTTACGGTAGTTGTAGAAAACCAGGGCGGCGGCGGGGCCAGTGGCTTTTATCTTGCCTATTACATGGACGATATATTCCTGACTTCGGAATTCATCCCTGTTATAGAATCCGGCGCTTCCGCAAATGGAACCTGCACGTGGCAATCGCAGAATGGGCGTCACACCTTCAAGGCATTCGCCGACTACAACAAGCGTGTTACTGAAAATAATGAAAATAATAACGAAGACTCGGTTGTTATTCTCCCCAATATGCCGGATTTAGCCGTGGATACCGTCACCTGGTCGCCGGCAGATATTCCCGCCGGGCGGGAAATCACCTTTAATATCAATATTGAGAACCGGGGCAACCTCAACGCCAGTCCTTCGCGTATTGCCTACTATATTGACGGTGCCTTCACCGGTTATACCGACATCGGTCAAATAAACGCCGATGCCGTGCTGACGGAACACCTCGTCTGGGTCGCTGCGGCCGGCTCGCATACCATCGAAATAGTCGCCGATTCCACCAACCAGATAGACGAGATTGACGAAGCTAACAATTCGAAGGTGGTCTCTTTACCCCCGCCCGACCTTTTAGTGCAGGATATTACGTGGTCACCTTCAAACGCCTCGATAGGCGATACCGTAACCTTCACCGTAACTCTCGTAAACCAGGGCAGCAATAAATCACAAATTACAGAGGCAGCTTATTATATCGATGGCCTGCTAGCAGGCTCGCTGGACCTGCCGGAAATAGAGTCCGCCGCTGCAATTACCAGGTCTTTCGATTGGGCTGCCGTGGCCGGCATTCATAACATCGGTATAACCGCCGATACCAATAATCTGGTTACCGAGTCCGACGAGACCAATAACAATAAAGAGATATCTTTCTCGACTATGACTCCCGATTTAATTGTAGAGGATATCAGCTGGCTCATGGAATATCCGCTGACTAGCGACGATGTAACCTTTGCCATTACCATTAAAAACCAGGGCAGCGATACGGCCGGCAGTTCTTACCTGACGTATTCTATCGATGGCTCGCCCTCCCTCCCCAAAGATATAGAGTCTATACCGGCGGGAGAGACCCTTACAGTATCCTTCATTTCAATCCTTGAGTCGGGACCTCATACGGTTGATGTACTTATCGACCCTGATGATGAAATTACCGAGATTGAAGAAACCAATAATGAAAATAACCTGTCCTTCTCCACGAGTGCTCCAGACCTTGCCGTAAAATCAATAAAGTGGACGCCGCTGACTGCCCTGCCCGGGGATACTATCACCATTACTGCCACGGTGGAAAATCGGGGCAGAAATGAAGCCACCGACCCTCGCCTGACTCTGCACGTTGACGGTTCTTCCGTAGCTTACCTGGATATAGCCGGGATAAAGCCGGGCGCTACGTTAACCAGCGAGTTCTCCTGGACTGCCGAGGCAGGCTTACATGAGATTGCCGTATACGCCGATATTGACGGGCTATTGCTCGAAAGCAACGAAACCAACAATATGATTGCACGGTCATTTACTCTTGAAGAGCCGGCGGCACCTGCCAAACGTACTCCCACGCCGGTAACCGGTTCTTTAACCGATAAAGGGTTCCTGGAAAGCTCATGGTGGATAATTATGCTGGCAGCCGGGTTGTTAGGAGGCACGGCTTTCATAACCGCTCTCAAATCCTTTAGAAAGAAATAGATACTCACAGTCCAGGTACCAATACCGGAGACATCCCTCCGGATAACACTCTCATAACAATATATTGACAGCTCATAATTATTGATATATAATGAATGAATATTCATTCATATATCTATCCAAGAGCGTAATGGCAAGTAGAGAAGAGAGAAAAGAAAAGATAACTAAGCTTCGCCGGGAGCAGATTTTAGAAGCAGCTCTCGCTATCTTTTCCCGGCTTGGCTACGACAGGGCAACCGTCCCCGACGTGGCGCGGGAAGCCGGTGTGGCCGTTGGCACCATCTATAACTACTACCCGAGCAAGCGCGACCTGCTCGTAGCCATCACCAATGAATACGTCATCCAGCCTTTCACCCGGTTTATCAGTCAGTCGCGCACCGCCGACGATTTTTCCTATATTACCGGCCTCCTGGAAAACCGCCTGAACTTTGGACTCGAGGGCATCAACAGGTTCCTGCCCCTGCTAAGCGAGGTGCAGCGCGACCCCGAACTGCGCCGGAGCTACGCGGAAAAGGTCGTTAAGCCGGTTATGGACATGATGGAGCAATACGCGACTTCAAAAGCGAAAGAAGGCGCTTTCCGTGATATTAATCCGGCCGTCGTGACCAGGGCTATAGGCGGCATGGTTATCGGCTTTATGTTGCTGTACCGAATCGAAGGTGAAAATAGCCCTGTGCATAATATCGACCGTAAGAAGCTTGCCGCCGAGCTGGCCCAGCTAATTTTCAAAGGTGTACAGAAAGCATAGATACATAAACCTTTAAGGAGGTTCCCGTTGAAAAGAATCGCCGGGTTTATCTACGACCACGCTAAATTAATCATCGTCCTGGTTATCATCCTCAACCTCGTTTCTCTGGCTTCCTTCTTTCGCTTCAATATGGACACCGATTTTTTGGCCTTCTTCTCCAAGGGGAACCCCAAAGCGGACGAATACCACCAGCTTAACGCCAAATACCAGAGCGGCGAGACTATCTCCATCCTCATCGACCGTGATGGTTCCCTCCTCGATAAAGAAAGCCTGCTGGAAGTCTTCCGTCTCCAGAAGCAGATAGAAGCCGTCGACGGTGTGGCCAGGGTGCAGGGTTTTATCCCGCCGGAAATCATGGCTGGAGCCGGTGTCGTGAAAGTCGACGAAGCCTTCATAGAAAAAAACTACGATACGCTTAAGGACTTCATCGAAAACAAGTATTTTATGACCGACCAGTTTTTATCCGGAGACGGTCGCAACGGTATCATTATCGCCAGCCTGGCGGTGGACGCTCCGTCTGAAAAAATTATCGACTCGCTGGAAGAAATCGGCGAAGATAGCGATTTCAATCTTTCCCTGGCCGGTAACGTGGTGATAAAAGATACCGTCTGGGGATATCTCTTGATGATTCTCTGCATACTCCCGCCGTGCGCCATTATTCTGGTGCTCCTGGTCTTTCGCTACGTTTTAAAAAGCTTTCGCTTCACCATCCTTTCCATGATTCCCGCCTGGTTCGCTGCGCTCTGGACTTTCGGCACTATATTCTGGAGCGGCCGGGACCTTAACCTGCTGACGGTGTTGAGTCCCCTCTTTATCCTCGTCATGGGCTCGGCTTACGGTCTGCATTATATAAGTCACTACCTGGACAATATCGGCAAGTATAAGGACCGCCGTGAATTGACGATAGCGACTTTGAGTATGGTGGGTACGCCCATATTCCTGGCCACGATAACCACCATGGCTGGCTTTGCCTCCCTCGCCTGGACGGAAGTAGTCCCGATGCGGCATATGGGCATCTTCGTTACCCTGGGCATCGGCTACGCCGGGTTTATAGCTATCTTCTTCGTACCGGCGGTGCTTTCCAAGTTAAATCTAACGGCGAAAGCCCCGCGGGATAATCATTCCTGGCTTCACAGCTTCATACTGAAAGCTTCCCGGCAAAGGATACTCGTCTTCATTATATTTGCCGTCATCTTCGTGGTTTCCGCCGTCTATATACCCGGTCTCCATGTAGAATCAAACCAGCTGACCTACTTTAAAGAGAGCTCGGAAATAAGGCAGACCTTTGACCGCATCGAAGAGAGCTTCGGCAGTGCCGTACCCCTCACCGGGGAGATAATCTCCGGCCAGGGGGAAACGGCCTTGATGGATGCCGCATTTGCCGGTAAAGTCCTGGAAACCGAGAGAGAGCTTGAAAGCCTCCACGGTATCAAAAGCGCTTTCTCTGTCTTCGACCTGCTCGTGGGTATAAACTCCATGGCTACCGGAGAGAACGCCTACCCATCCAACCCCGCGTTTACCCGCATGATGCTTTCACAGATAGACAACCAGGACATGAGCGGCTGGGCGTCCGCCGATGGCTTTAAAATGATAGTAAAAACCGAGGGACTGAACTCGGAAGACATTGAAATACTTGATGATTTCGTCGCCGGTCACAGCGACACGATAAGGATAATTACCGGAATGCCGGTGCTCTTCAGCGAGATGAATAAGCTCGTTATCCGGAGCCAGATACAGAGTCTCGGCCTGGCTCTGGTATTAATTTTTCTCATGCTCTGGGTAACCCTGCGACGTATTACGGCCGCCCTGGCGGGCCTGCTGCCCATCGCCCTTACCATTTGCGCCATCATGGGTATGCTGTCGATAACGAATTTTCACCTGAATCTTATGACTGCCAACCTCTCCGCCATCGCCATCGGGGTCGGCGTGGACTACTCTATTCACCTGATATCGAGTATTTACTACTATCGAGGGCGCGGGATGAGCCGTGCGGAATCCGTCGATGCTGCTTTGACCACGGTTTCGCGTCCGGTGCTGGCCAACGCTTTCGGACTGGCCATCGGGCTTTCGGCCCTCTTCTTCTCACCGCTGCGTATTCACACTCAAGCAGCCTCGGTCATGTGGGTGGCGATGGTCGTCTCTTCGTTCGCGGCCCTGCTGCTGGTACCGCAGTTCTACAGGAACCGGAAGAATAAAAAGGCTGATAAGTAGAAAGCCGTTATAAAATCAAGAACGTAGCTTCGGTAAATCGAAATACAGGAAAGCGATTCTATCATAAAAGCCCGCCCCGTTTACAGGATTTCCTGAAAACCGCCTGGAGGAAATATTAAAGCCCGGCCTCACCAATTTCCGGTGCTATAAGAGGCCGGGCTCAATAATTTAAATGACTTCTGTCTTTTTATCCAACTTTGCCGAATTTTTCTTCCAGGGCGGCTTTATCCCATATCTTGCCGGTTATGTCCTGGGCAGGAGCGCCCGCCAGCATGGCCGGATACTTCTGCCAGATAATCGGCTCTTCGAAGTCGCTGGTGTCCCGGCCTTCCATAAAGCCCATGACTATATCGGTTTTAACGAAGTAAGGGCGGATGCAGGTTATGGCAATGCCCTCCTCCCG
>DAOUDZ010000023.1:0-19010 GCA_034430575.1 Dehalococcoidales bacterium | reverse complement strand
CTCCCTGCCATGGTTGTCGCCACGATGAGTCCGTCAATATCCGTGGGTTTCAGTGCGGGGATATCATCGGAGCAGGCTTTGGCCGCCTCCTGAATCATGTCAAAAAAGGTTGCCTGCCTGACGCCAAATTTACTGGTACCCCCGCCGACGATTACGGCGTTCTTCTTCTCTGCCATACGAACATCTCCTTTGCTTATATTTGAAATTAAGTAATCGTGGTATTTATGACCTGATAACTGTGATAAAACAGAAGTCGAAAAACAGAGCTTCTGTTCTCCTTGTATATCTTATCAGAAAACATGGCCCAGCGTAAAGTTTTAGCCGGACGCGGCATTAATTCCCCGAATTTGACACACACTCTGAATAACCATTAATATTTAGAATGTTGGCTGTTTTATTATGTTTGTAGAAAGGAGATGACGCATGGCGAAAGGCAAGGAAA
This sequence comes from Dehalococcoidales bacterium, assembly GCA_034430575.1. Taxonomy (GTDB): domain Bacteria; phylum Chloroflexota; class Dehalococcoidia; order Dehalococcoidales; family RBG-16-60-22; genus JAFGPF01. The sequence continues at coordinate 18,568 of DAOUDZ010000023.1, read as the reverse complement.
ATAAAGTTATTTCTACCATGTGGTCGGCGGGTTGCGGTTCGCACGGGGGTTGCGGCTGCGAGATATACGTTCAGGATGGTAAGGTCGTCAGGGTGGAGGGTGATAACAATCATCCCTTTAACCAGGGCAGGCTTTGCCCGAAAGGCCTGGCTATTCCGCAGTATATGTACCACCCCGACCGTGTTACCCACCCGTTGAAGAGGGTCGGGAAAAGAGGCGAGGGAAAGTGGGAGCGTATTACCTGGGATGAGGCCCTCGACACTGTCGAGGAGAAACTCAAGGATATCCGGGAAAAACACGGCGCCGAATCGGTAATTTTCTGCCAGGGCACCGGACGTGATATCGGGGGGCCGATTACTTTCTTAATGTATGCCTACGGCAGCCCGAACTGGGTGCAGGTGGGGCTGGCCGGTCACGCCTGCTATACTCCCAGACTGGGGGCCATGTTCGCCACCCAGGGCGCTTACTGTGTCCTCGACGCCTCACAGTTCCTGGAGAAACGCTATGATTCACCCGAGTGGACACCGCCCAAATACATTCTTCTCTGGGCACAGAATCCGGCTGGCGGCTGCTACGACGGATTCTATGGACACTGGATTGTCGATTGTATGAAGCGCGGTTCTAAATTAATCGTTATCGACCCACGTTGCACCTGGTTTACAAGTCGCGCGGACGTGCATATGCAGAATCGACCGGGCACCGATGGCGCTATTGCCCTCGCTATGCTCAACGTCATTATCAACGAAGGCATCTATGACAAAAATTTCGTTGAAAAATGGTGCTACGGCTTCGACGAGTTGAAAGAACGGGTGCAGGAATATACGCCGGAAAAGGCTGAAGAGATAACCTGGGTGCCCGCCGAGCTTATCAGAAAAGCCGCCCGACTCTACGCCGGTAATAAACCTTCGGCCATCCAGTGGGGAGAGCCGGTGGATGCCATGCCGGCGGGTAGCGTGGTCGCCCAGGCCATCAACCATCTCTGGGCCATCACCGGTAATATAGATAATCCCGGCGGCAATGTCATTGCCCGCAACTCGCACGGCGTTACCACCTATCCTTTCAGCTCCGCCGAGCTTACCAAGCTGTACGGAGAGGAGCTGGTTAAGAAGCTCAACGAAAAGAGAATCGGTGCTAACGATTACCCCATGATTAAGGGCTTCCGGGGTTGGGTACAGCCCGATATCCTCATCGAGCAGATGGAAACGGGCAAACCCTACGAGGTAAAGGCAGCCTGGATACAGACATCCAACATCATCGGCGGTCAGGCGGCCGACCCCCGGCGGCATTATGAAGCCATGAAAAAGCTCGACTTCGTCGTCGTTGTCGACCTTTTCCATAATCCCACCAGCATGGCCCTGGCCGATATCTTTCTCCCCGCCGCTACCTTCTGCGAGAAAGAGAGCTTCCGCTCCTGGTGGCAGCCCCTCGGCGTAACCGTTAAGGCCGTCGACGGCGTGGACGAGTCAAGGTCCGACTGGGAAATAAACCTTGAGATGGCCAAGCGACTTGCCACCAATCCCATTAAATACAACACGGTAAGAGAGCTTATCGACGACCGTTTGAAGGACGGCAATACCACCTTTGAGAAGCTGAAGGCTAAAGGTTGCTGGGAATACCCGCCGGAAGGACACTTTACCCGTCCTTATTACCGCTACCAGAAGGGTCTATTGCGCGGCGACGGCCAGCCCGGGTTCGATACGCCCTCCGGAAAGGTGGAATTGTACTCCACGAGGTACGAAGGCTGGGGTCTCGACCCCCTGCCTTACTACGAGGAGCCCAAGGAAAGCCCCGTAGCCACCCCCGACCTCTGTAAGAAATACCCGCTGATCCTGCCGACGGGACGCCGCTCGCCGGTCTTCTTCCACTCGGAGCACCGCATGGTTCCGTGGCTCCGCGAGCTTGACCCCGACCCCGAGTTTGAAATCAATGATAAGACGGCCCAAGAACTCGACATCAGCAACGGCGAGTGGGCTTACATTGAGAACGCAAAGGGCAGGATTAAGATGAAAGCCAAGCTCACCCCCACCGCCCACCCCATGGTCATTACCGCGCCCCACGGCTGGTGGCTGCCAGAGACCGATGGTAAAGAGCCCAATCTCTACGGCACCTGGGAGTATAATATTAATAACCTGACTTCCATGGGCAACCAGGGCAAGTCCGGCTTCGGCGGGACGGATTACCGCTCCGCTCTATGCCGCATAACCAAGATTAAAGATTGAAAGGAGTAGCCATGCCCCGAAACGGCTTATTTATCGAATACGAATACTGCACCGGATGTCATGCCTGTGAGGTCGCCTGCAAGCAGGAGCATAACTTCTCCGATGGTATGTGCGGCATCAGGGTCGATGAACTCGTTACGGTGGGCCCGGATAAAGTCCACGTGGATTTTATCCCCATCACCACCCGTTTTTGCGACCTCTGCGCGAAAAGGACGGCGAAGGGAGAGCTTCCCGCCTGCGTCAAGCACTGCCAGGCAATCTGCATGATGTACGGCCCCGTTACCGAGCTGACCAAAGAAATGGAGAAAAAACCGCGGTCGCTTATCTTCGCTCCTAGGTAAAATAACAGTGCAAACTGTCATTGCTAGGAGCGAAGAGACGAAGCAATTTCAACAATGCATCCACATTGATGCTAAGAGATTGCTTCGCTGCGCTCGCAATGACGATGCTTTTTATTTTGGGTTTGCGGCGGGACTCTGATATCCCGCCAGCAGGCCTCGCGGCACCTGCTGCATCAGCTCGTCCACTGTCCAGGGGCCTTCCCCGAATTTCGTAAGATTCCTGGCTGTTTCCGGCTCCGAGTAAAGCCCGATACTGTTCCCCCCGAGGCTGAATACCGAGCCGCTTATATCGGCGGCGGCATCTGAAGCAAGATAGCAGATAAACGGGGCTATATGTTCGGGGCCGGGAGTAATCCGGACCATGTCATCCGTAGAGGCCTGCGGTATTTTAATGATAAAGGGATTATCCTCCTCGTCCACGGTTTGAGCATACAGTCCTAAATCATAAGATGCCCTCGTCTTCGCCCACGGTGAAAAAGCGTTGCAGGTGATGCCGTGTTCATACATCTCGTTGGCCACCTGTTTGGTCAGTCCCACCACTCCGGCATTGGCGACGCAGTACCCGGCATGCCTGATAATATCACCGTTGAAAGCCTTGGACGTGCAGTTGATGATGCGTCCCCACTTCTGTTTTATCATGTGCGGCAGGGCATGGCGTACGCAGTTGAAATAGCCCTTTATCTTGACCGTCGTCACTCTGTCCCATAGCTCTTCCGATGTTTTCTCGACGCGACTGAACCCGAAGGACCCGGCCACGTTTACCAGGATATCTATTTTGCCGAAGCTGTCTATGGCTGTCTGGACAAGATTAGCAGCGACGTTAAAATCGCAGATATCTCCGAAGAACGGCACGGCCTCCCCACCTCTTTCCCTGATTGTACGCGCGGTGGTTTCCGCGTCGCCGCTGATGGCTGCGGTATCCCTTTCAAACCACTCCCGTTTTTCTTTGTCAAGCGATTTTACCTGTTCATCGGTTAATATGGCGTTACCGGTAGACCCCGGACAGCGGTTATTGGTGATTATTTTAGCGCCTTCTTCAGCCAAGGCGATGGCAATGGCTTTCCCGATTCCCTGACCGGAGCCGGTTACCGCGGCAACTTTGCCCTTTAGCAGGTCACCCATGTTCTTACCTCGCTTATTTTATTTTCCGTATTTATCATAGAGAAGCAGCCCCCCGGGTGTCTATCTTTTTCCAGATTGGGCTGCTTCTATGATACAACAATGACGATTTAAAAGGTTATTAACGTGATGAAGACGGGACCGAAAATTACGGCCACCTTGCCCACCAGCTTGATAAGTATGTTCAGGGATGGCCCGGCCGTGTCCTTGAAAGGGTCGCCCACCGTATCGCCGCAGACCGCCGCCTTGTGGGCTTCGCTACCCTTGCCGCCGCAGGCGCCGGCCTCGATGTACTTTTTGGCATTGTCCCAGGCGCCGCCGGCGTTGGCCATCATTACCGCCATCAGGAATCCCGTCACTAACGAGCCGACGAGTAAACCCGCCACTGCTTTCGGACCCAGGGTGAAGCCCAGGATAAGCGGCACGGCGATGACCAGTATACCGGGGATTATCATGGACTTAAGGGCTACTTTGGTGGCGATGTCGACGCAGCTTACGTAGTCCGGTTTAACGCCTTCCTTGCCTTCGAGGAGCCCCTTGATTTCACGGAACTGCCTTCTTACCTCGTTAACGATAGCGAAGCCTCCGGTACTGACACCCCTCATGGCCAGCGCGCTGAAGATAAAAGTGAGCATACCGCCGATGAGGATACCGGATATCACGGCAACGTTGGTCAGGCTGGCGATGCCGCCCTCCAGGTGAACGACCTCGAAATAGGTGGCCAGCCAGGCCAGCGACGCCAGCGCCGCCGAGGCAATGGCAAAACCTTTGCCGAGAGCCGCCGTGGTATTACCCACGGCATCCAGCGCTTCGCAGCGCTCCCTGACATCTTTACCCAGACCGGCCATCTCGGCAATTCCCGCCGAGTTATCGGCTATAGGCCCGTAGCAGTCCATAGCGAGCAGCATGCCCAGGTTAATCAGCATACCCATGGCCGCGATAGCGATGCCCAGCAGCCCCCCGAAGAGGTAGGCGAGAACGGTAGCTATTACCACCAGGATAATGGGCAAAACAGTGCTCAACATGCCGGTGGCCAGTCCGTCGATAATGGCTACGGCGGCCCCGCTTTCCGCCGACTTAGCTATTCTCTTTGCCGGGGCATGCTCGGCGGAGGTAAAGTATTCCGTAGCCAGCGAAATCAGGAAACCGGCGACCAGACCCGATATCAGTGCCCAGAAGAGCTTCGATTCGCCGGTAAATCCCCTGATTATGAAGAAGCTGGCGATTATCATCAGGATATTGCTGACATAGACGCCGGTGTTCATAGTGGCGTGCGCCTTGGCCACCTGTTTCTCGAAGTCCGCTTCTTTTATATCCTTCGGCCGGACGGATAATGCCCCGATAATAGATACCACAATGCCGGCCGACGCCAGCGTCAGCGGCAGGAACATCCCGTCGGTTTTCCCCAGGACTATTACGCCGAGGACCATCGAAGCGGCTATTGCCGAAACGTAGGACTCATAAAGGTCGGAGCCCATACCGGCTACATCGCCGACGTTGTCGCCGACATTATCGGCAATCACCGCCGGATTGCGCGGGTCGTCTTCGGGGATACCCGCTTCTACCTTGCCAACGAGGTCGGCGCCGACATCGGCGCTCTTGGTAAAAATACCGCCGCCGGCTCTAAGGAACAGTGCCACCGAAGATGCCCCGAAGGCAAAACCGAGCCATACGTGGCTGTCATTCCATATAAAGGAGATGATAGCCAGCCCGAGCAGTCCCAGGCCGACCACGCAGAAGCCCATCACGGCGCCGCTGGAGAAGGCGATTTTAAGTCCTTTCGCCCAGCTATTGATTGCCGCGTGAGCCGTCCTGACATTGGCCTTGGTCGCGATGTTCATACCCAGCCAGCCGGCCAGCGCCGATGTTACCGTGCCGGCAAGATAGCCTACGGCGACATAGGGCTTGGGGTCTATAAAAATAGCCAGGACCACAAATACAACGACCGTGAACACCGACAATGTCAGGAATTCGCGGCGTAAAAAAACCATGGCGCCCTGCCGTATGGCATTGGATATCGACTTCATTCGCTGGTTGCCTTCGCTTTCGCGCAATATTGTGAATGCCAGATAACCAACGAAAGCCAGACCCAGAACCGCTCCCAATATAACCAGCAATTTTAATACCCATTCTTCCATAAGTATACCTCCTGGTGACTATTTTCCGTTTCAGTATAAAAAAAAGGAGGCCGTACCAACCCCCTTTATTTCCGGTTACGTTATGCGGGAAGACATTCTATCCATCAGGTTGAAGGCAGTTTATCATAATTTCCCTCCAAGGTCAATAAAAAGATATATATCTTTAGTATTATTAGCGTCCCTTGTCGATAATAGCGATTATTTCCTTGCCGTATTTATTTACCCTTCTCTCTCCGAAACCCTTGATACCATATAACTCCTTAATCGATGACGGACGCAGCTTGATAATCTGCTTCAGCCACGAATTACGGGCTATGATGAACGGCGCCAGGTTTTCCTCGTTGGCTTTATGGTCCCTCCAGTCGGATAAATGGTGATAAATTTCTTCCTCAATGCTGTCGAGGTCGGGTTCCTCATGATGAACGGCCTCTTCCTTCTCGTGCCGGGTATCATTCTGCGTTAAATCCGCTTTACCCCGGTCTTTCTCTTGCAGTCCCTCCAGTTTTTTTTCCAGTGTATCCTGTCTTATTGCCAGGGTAAGGTCGCTGCGCGTTCTTTCCAGCACGCCGCGCACCATGTCGGTAGTACGCCGCAGCCCCCCGGTAATAGCGTCAGGAAAATCTACGGTAACGAGGATGCTGTATATATCATCCATGATTGTTAAAAGCTCCTCGCCCCGTGACAGGTCGCCCCGCCGTATGGCGTCCAGCAGGTATCGCCGTACCTCGCCGACCGCTTCTCCGAGGCCGTTAAGATAAGCGGCGGTACCTACGCCCAGTCCTTTGGGTTTGGGCAGGTTTTTGCCGGTCACCAGGGCCAGCGTTATATTCGCCTCGGCAAACTCCTTCTGGGCATCCCTGACCGCTCCGGTACTGTTAAGCTCGCTGTGATTCTTCACCGCTTCTTCAGCGTCGCTTATCAGGCTGCGGGCCGTTCTGATTAATTCCCCGGCTTTATCGAATTCCTGCCGGTGCACGGCGCGGATTGCGTTACTGCAATAACGTATTGCATCGCGGCAGAGCGGCAGCATTTGTTCCCTGGCCTCATCCTTGGCCGATAGGTCTTTACGTGCCTGTTCCGATATCGATTCCAGATTATTCACATTGTTCCTCTTCGATTATTTTTACCAGATGTCTGGTTGCTTCTTCAATGTCCTCGGCTCCCATCACGGCACTGATTACGGCGGCGGCATCGGCGCCGGCTTCGAACACCTCGCGTAAATTACTCTTATTAATACCACCAATCGCTACGATGGGCAAGTCTGCCGTCGGACGTATCTCCTTTATTCTGCCCGGCCCCACCACCCGGGCTTTCTCTTTAGTGGAGGTGGCATATATCGAGCCGACTCCTATATAGTCGGCGCCATTCGAGTAAGCGATTCTGGCTTCTTCCACGGTGCGCGCCGAGCCGCCCAGTATCTTGTCGATGGGCAGCAACCGCCGCGCCGATGCTATGGGCAAATCGTCGCGGCCTACGTGGAGTCCGTCGGCGCCGGATGCCAGGGCAATGTCGAGCTTATCGTTTACGATAAATAATACATCATGTTTCGAGCAGAGCTTTTGTAAATCTTCCGCAATAGAAACGCATTTTCCGGTGTCGTGTTCTTTATCTCTTAGCTGTATTACCCCGGCTCCTCCCCTGATTGCCTGCTCGGCAGCTTCGACCGGACTGCGCCCCTTTAGAAATGCCGTATCGATGATTACGTAGAGTCCGGTCAGGCGTTTTATCTTGTCCTGCCGCAGCATCCTGGAAAGTAGCTCTTTTTCAATAGCGTACAGGGCAAATCGCTCCTGCCTGTATTTATCCGTGTCCAGCGGTATATCCGGAGATTTGGCTATTTCTTCCATGACCCTTAGCGATTCCTGCACGCGCCTGGCATTGGCAATGACGGCCTCCTTAACGCCGCGCTGTTTTTCCTGCCCTGCTGCTTCCATGTCTGCCCCGATATCTCCCTGTGAGTCCCTCGCGTCGATTAGCTGCTCCTGTAATTTTCCCCCCACGTTCAGCATATCGTGCCGCATATCCTTTAGCTTCTGTGTTATAGCCGTGTCGTTAAGCGAGAGGCGGGCGAATTCTTCGAGGACGCGCAGCCCTTCGCCAATTCGATTCAGATTGGCATCGATAATGCGGAGGTTATCTTTAGAAATGGCTTTCATGGTTGCTTTACCTCGGTGGTTAATTCTAGCATAGCCGTATCGTCAGGTAAAGATAAATGCCGTTACGCCGCTTCTACGGCGTTTTCAATCAATTCGATGCGTGATACCTTACCCCCGCTATCCATCTCTATGGCGACGACGTCGATTCTCCAGGCGGCGGGGAGATTGCTGCGGTTCTGGCCGTAGTGGGCAGCCACCGTTCTTAGCTTTTCCATCTTTGCAGGCGTTATAGACTCTTCCGGTGTGCCGAACTGCCGGCTTTTCTTCGTTCTTACTTCGACGAATACCAGGGTGTCCTGCTGTTGTGCGATTATGTCAATCTCGCCGGCGGGACAGCGGTAGTTAGTTTCAATAACTCTGTAGCCGTTCTTGCCCAGGAAATCGCAGGCCAGTTTTTCGCCGAGCATGCCAGTTTCGCGCCGCTTCATACGCCTTGACCTGCCATCTGATTTACCGGACGGAAAGACCGCCGGTGTAGCCGGCAGGGGCCTATTTCCCGCAGGTTATTGATATGCTCCCTGGTGCCGTAGCCCTTGTGACCGGCGAAACCGTATCCCGGGTATTCCCCGTCCATCTCCACCACCATGCGGTCGCGGGTGACCTTGGCTATTATCGAGGCGCAGGCTATCGAGAAACAGAGCCCGTCGCCGTTGATTATTCCCTTTTGCGGCAGCGATATCTCGGGAATGCGGAAGTAATCGATGAGAAGAAACTGCGGTTCCGGCGTCAGTTGTCTGATTGCCGATATCATTGCCAACCGGGTGGCTCTGGCTATGCCGATAGAATCGATAATATCATTCGACTGTGCGCCGATACCCACCGAAATAGCCGCGTCGCGGATGTACTCGTAGAGATATTCGCGTTCGGATGGGCGCAGCTGCTTGCTGTCCCTGACTTTAGACCGCCAGCGCGCTTTAAAACTGGATGGTAGAATAACCGCCGCGGCGACCACCGGCCCCATCAAAGCCCCCCTCCCTACCTCATCCACTCCGGCGATGAAAAGGTAACCCCGCTCTTTTAGCAGCTTCTCCTCGGCGAACGACGGCTTCCGGCGGGTATTTATTTACTGTACCCCCTGTGTCCCCCTCTCCTGGCAAGGCTTTCAGCAGGAGAGGGGGAGAATTTTAAAAAAGAGGGGCTTCGCCCCTCTTAGACGCCCCTTATCTTGGAATTAGCTTGCTTACCTTCTGCCAGATCATCCCGGCTATTTCTTCTTTACTCTTCTCCGCGTCGATTACCAGCCAGCGTTCCGGCTCTTGTTCGGATAACTTTAAGTAGCCTTCTCTGACGCGACGGTGAAAGTTAAGCGACTCCGCCTCGAAGCGGTCTTTGGTTTTACCACTCTTCCTTGACAGTCCTTTTTCAACCGGCATATCCAGTAAAACGGTAAGGTCCGGCGTTAGACCCGTTGTGCCTATCTCATTAACGGCGACCACCTTGTTCATGTCCAGCCCGCGTCCGTAGCCCTGGTAGGCCGTGGTGGAGTCGGCGTAGCGGTCGCAGATTACGTTAACGCCTTTTTCCAGGTTGGGGAGGATTACTTCTTCGACGAGCTGAACGCGGGAGGTGTTGAAGAGCAGCAGTTCCGCCATCGGCGAGATATTGATATCTTTCGACCATTTGAGCAGACGTGTTATTTTCCCGCCGAGTGCGGTAACGCCGGGTTCATGGGTGAGTAATACCGGAATCGCCAGTTTCGATAGTCTCCGGTAGAGCCGCCGCGACTGTACGCTTTTGCCGCAGCCCTCGCCACCCTCAAAGGTAATGAAAAGTGCCATAAATAGCTTCCTGTTGTTTATCCGGGTTGCTCTTTATAAATTTTCACCCGCCGGTTGGGGTCTTTGCCGAAGCTGTGAGAAGCCAGGTCGTTACGCTGGGCGATAATGTGCTGCAGTCGGCGGATATAAGAGCTCTGCGGACTTAGCTCCACGGATTCCTGGCCTTCGCTTACTTGCTCTATAGCTTCTTCGGCTTCGTTAATGGCGCTCTTAAAATTATCCGCCTTGATATTGTCTTTCATCGAGTAGAGGGTGCTGATTAACTGACGCATCTGTGGCGGAGTGTTGCTCCGCAGAACGTAGATGGGCAGTCGAGCGTTTTCGGCGTCCCTGACCTTCTGCGGCCGCCGCCGGTAGTAGTTCCTGGATGTTATGAGTATGGTGGCCTCGTGCAGGTTATCGACTATATCCAGGTTCACGTGTAAATCGTGTCCCGTCTGTAATATCCTGGAACGGTTCACTCCGAAGAGGTAGATTCTAGGAGAGGCTTCTTTTTCAGTACGTTTGCTCTTCGCGGGTTTGGCCTTTTCCGTTATTGCCTTCTCTATTTTTACCTCCCCATCCTCGTCCAGCCAGCGTACCTCGGTGCTGGGGGGCAGACCGCGCAGCAACGCGTCTGCGGCCTCACCGACATCAGGGTGGATGGCCACCCTGTCCCTTTCCTGTATTTCCACCACGATATTGAAGGTCGGCGGCGACTTCCTTTCCAGGATGGACTTCTGCGTGCCCCTTCGCCTTGCCTCCTCGTCACCCAGTGTTACCGACTGTATCCCGCCGATAAGGTCAGCCAGCGTCGGATTCATCATCAGGTTATCCAGGGTATTTCCGTGAGCCGTGCCGACGAGCTGAACGCCGCGTTCGGCTATGGTTCGAGCGGCCATGGCTTCAAGCTCGGTGCCTATCTCGTCAATGACTATTACCTCCGGCATGTGGTTTTCTACGGCCTCAATCATGACGGCATGTTGCAGGGACGGCACGGCTACCTGCATTCGTCGGGCGTGTCCGATAGCCGGATGAGGGATATCGCCGTCGCCGGCTATTTCATTGGAGGTATCCACGATGATGACACGTTTATCGGCGTCATCGGCCAGCACGCGGGCTACTTCCCGCAGCATGGTCGTCTTACCCACACCGGGCCTGCCCAGCAGCAGGACACTCTTTCCCGACTGTACTAGGTCTTCAATTACTTTAATTGTGCCGTAAACAGCCCGACCCACCCGGCAGGTCAAACCGACGATGCGGCCGCGCCGATTGCGAATGGCGGAAATACGATGGAGAGTCCTTTCGATTCCGGCGCGGTTGTCCTCCCCGAAGCTGCCGATGCGCGCCACCACGTAGTCGATATCCGTTTCCTCAACCTCTTTACTGTTAAGGACTATTTCCCGCCCGGTGAAGCGCGCTTCCGGCGCGCGTCCCAGGTCCAGTACCACTTCCAGCAGTTCTTTAATATCCTTCTGCTGAACCAGCAGCTTCTTTATTTGAGGCGGCAGGATATCCAGCAGGGCATCCATGTCATCGGTTATTACTTTTTGCACAATCATTGCCTCGATTGTCTCTAACTCTCTCCCGATACGATGTCCAAGAAATAACGGTGAAACCTTAAATCGTCGGTCAGTTCCGGATGAAACGCCGTGACCAGCAGGTTATTCTGCCTGGCGGCCACGATAGTGCCGTCCTTCAGGCGCGCCAGTATATCAACGCCCGCATCGCAGCTTTCGACTATCGGCGCGCGGATAAATACCGCCGGGAATGGTTTTTCACCGAGTGCCGGTATTGCCAGTTCCATCTCAAAGCTGTCCACCTGACGCCCGAATGCATTGCGTTTGACTTTGATGTCCATCAGTCCGAACGATGCCGTGCTGTTGCTGGAAATATTCTTTGCCATGAGTATCATGCCGGCGCAGGTGCCGAAGAGCGGCATGCCGCCTCTGGCCATAGAGGCTATTTCATCGGTAAGGTTATAAGAAGACATGAGCCGGCTTATAGCCGTGCTCTCTCCGCCCGGAATGATTAACCCGTCCACTCCACGGAGTTCTTCCGGTAATCGGACGGGCACGGCTTCTGTATCCAGCTTTTCTAATGTTGATATATGTTCGGCGAAGGCTCCCTGCGAAGCAAGGACACCAATTTTCATATGATTATCCTTTCTTTAGTCGTGTCCGTCTTACCACCCGCGCTGTGCCAGCAGTTCCTCGGATGGTATCTGCTTGATATCGAGTCCTGCCATAGCGTCGCCGAGGTTCTTGGATACCTCGGCGATGATAGCCGCGTCGCGGTAGTGAGTGGTAGCCCTGACGATTGCTTTGGCCCTGACCTCCGGGTTGCTCGATTTGAATACCCCCGAGCCGACAAACACGCCTTCGGCGCCGAGCTGCATCATCAGGGCGGCATCCGCCGGGGTCGCTATGCCGCCCGCGGCAAAGTTTACCACCGGCAGTTTGCCGAGTTTTTTCACTTCCTTCACCAGTTCAACGGGCACCCGGTATTCCGTAGCCAGTTCTTTCAACTCGACCTCGGAAGCGTTCACCACCCGCTGAATGCCCTCCATGACTCCCCTCATGTGCCTCACCGCCTCGACGATGTTGCCCGTGCCGGCCTCACCCTTTGTCCTCATCATAGCCGCGCCCTCGTGAAGGCGTCGTAAAGCCTCGCCAAGCTCGCGGCAGCCGCACACGAACGGCACCTTGAAGTCATGCTTCCAGACGTGATATTTCTCATCGGCCGGCGTCAGCACTTCGGATTCGTCTATATAGTCGACCCCCATCGACTCCAGGGCCTGCGCTTCGACGAAATGGCCGATGCGGCACTTGGCCATGACCGGTATGGTAACGGTCTTCATAATAGCCTCGATAACGGTGGGGTCGGCCATGCGCGCCACGCCGCCGGCGGCTCTAATATCAGCCGGCACTCTCTCCAGCGCCATAACCGCGCAGGCGCCGGCTTCCTCGGCAATTTTGGCATGCTCCGGCGTGACCACGTCCATGATAACGCCGCCCTTTAGCATCTGGGCCAGTCCTGTTTTTACCTTCCACGTCCCGGTTTCCATTTCCCGCCTCCTCTGGATTTCTCAAGTTGATATTATAATTCTACTACTGTTGACAGGCCTTGGCAACAAGTATGACCTGCCGCTCCCGCTTATCGTTGACTCGATATATGAAATATGTTAAAACATGATTGTCTATGGAATACTTGTCTTTTATATTAATTATTCTTTTTTTGGCCTTTTTGCTGTTATTATTCGCCAGAATTGAAAAAAGAACGAAGAACAAATGGCGGAAAACCGCGTACGACCTTCTGGAAATGGAGGGACCTGCCAGGGAAGATATATTTAAAACCATTAAATACCTGCGTCTCTACGGCGGAAGGATACGGCGGGATAAGGAATTTAAACAGCTTATCGAGCGTTTGCATGATAAGCTTGAAAGCTTACCGGAATAGCCGCGGATATCGCGTCAGGAAATAAGCGGCCTTTTCGCCGGTACGCCGGGGCGGCGGGGGTACTCAACCGGTGAAGTGTTTATCTTATCAATTACCACCAGATACCTTTTATCTTCCAATCCCCCGAGTTCAATCGGCTTTACTTCCAGCAGTCGGCCTCCCAGCATATCGATAGCTTTCCCGGACTGTAAGACTTCGCTCTCTACATTCCCTTTCTTCTGGGCGATAAAGCGTCCGCCCACCGCGCAGAAAGGCAGGGTCAATTCGACCAGCGTCGGCAGCGACGCCACGGCGCGCGACAGCGCCAGGCCGAACTTCTCGCGGTATTGAACATTATGGGCGATAACCTCCGCCCTGCCGGCCGCTACTTCTGTATTATCCAGGCCCAGTTCGTCGATTATATGTTGCAGGAATTTCGCCTTTTTAGAGGTGGCTTCAAGCAATACCAGCCTGATATCAGGACGGGCTATTTTAAGTGGTATTCCGGGCAGACCGGCTCCGGTGCCGATATCTATTAATTTAAGCCCCTGCTTTATATCAATCGATTTTACAGCCGGGATTATGGTCAGTGAATCGAGGAAGTGTTTTATCTGAACATCATCGTAATCGGTAATGCGGGTGAGGTTCATGCGTTTGTTCCACTCTACGAGTTCCCGGTAGTAAAGCTTGAATTTGTCAATCTGTTCGGAGTTAAGTTGGATTCCCAGTTTCTGTGCGCCGCTTATGAGTTTCTGCATGATATTTCTATTATATCAAATTAACATAAGCTATTGTCGCCTCCTCTTGCATATGCTATACTATTTAAAGACCTTAATCCTGAACGCTTATGATTAATTTACTAAGGGAGGTCAGATAACTTGCCAGATACTGCAACCATCAAACAGCTCCTTGAAGCCGGAGCGCACTTCGGACATCAGACGGGACGTTGGAACCCGAGGATGAAAAACTACATCTTCACCAAGCGCAACGGCATTCATATCATCGACCTGGAAAAAACCGCCGTCATGCTTGATAAAGCCTGCGATTTTATCAAGGATGTGATCGCCAGCGGCGAGTCCATTCTCCTCGTCGGCACCAAGAAACAGGCGCAGGGATCCATACAGGAGGAGACGGAACGCTGCGGTATGTACTACGTTAACCAGCGCTGGCTGGGTGGTATGCTCACCAACTTTGCCACAATTCAGTCTCGTATCGACCAGCTCGTCCGCCTTGAAGACCAGATGGCCAGAGGCGAACTGGGACGACTTACCAAGAAAGAGGTACTCAAAATCGGCGAGAAAATTGAGAAACTTAACAGGCAGATGGGCGGATTCAAAGAAATGACCACACTGCCCGGAGCCTTGTTTATTGTCGACCCAACCAAGGAGAGAATTGCCCTTGCCGAGTCCAAGCGTATGAGTATACCGGTGGTCGCTATTGTGGATACCAACTGCAACCCGGATGAAATAGACTACCCTATTCCCGCCAACGACGACGCCATCCGCGCCATCAAGCTCATCTGTACCAAGATTGCAGATGCTGTCCTGGAAGGCAAAATAGGTGATGCAACCGCCGTAACTGACGAGGTAGTCGAGGATAAAGAAGAGGGAGAAGCATCAGTCCCGGATTCTACTGAACCATTAATATTCACACCGGACGAAGAATAAGGAGAATTATTTGGAAATCACTACCCAGATGATAAAAGAGTTGCGAGAACAGTCCGGCTCCGGCATCATGGACTGCCGTGGTGCTTTATTTGACTGTGAAGGGAATATGGAAAAAGCACTGGCGCTTCTTAAAGAAAAGGGGCTTTTAAAAGCTCAAAAAAAGGCCGAACGCACTACAAACGCAGGACTTGTTGAAGCTTATATACATACTGCCGGGCGAATCGGAGCCATGGTGGAGCTTAACTGTGAAACAGACTTTGTAGCCCGTACCGACGAATTCAAGGATCTGGCTCATTGCCTGGCAATGCAGGTGGCCGCTCTCGCACCGAAGTATATCTCCGAGGAAGAAGTCCCTGAAGATGCTGAGAGCAACCCGGAAGAGGACTGCCTGCTGCTTCAACAATATATAAAAGACCCCACTATACTCGTTAAAGATGTCATCATAGAGACCATCGCTAAAGTAGGAGAAAATATAAGAGTACGCCGGTTTAATCGTTACGAATTAGGTAGCTAGAGGTAAAAATGCCTGAAACTAAATACAAACGGGTAATACTCAAGCTTAGCGGCGAGGCTTTAAGCGGCGGACACGGCTATGGAATTGATAATCCTACTTTAATCAGGATAGCCCGTCAGATAAAACAGGTGCTGGAGATGAGTGTCGGCGTGGGTATCGTCGTCGGAGGGGGCAACATCTGGCGGGGTGCTCAAGCAGAGGCCAATGGCATGGACAGGGCTACCGCCGACTATGCCGGGATGCTGGCAACCGTTATCAATGCTCTTGCCCTCCAGGACATACTGGAAAAAGAAGGCGTGGTTACCCGGACACAATCGGCACTTGATATCAGGCAGGTAGCCGAGCCTTATATCAGACGCCGCGCCATCAGGCACATGGAGAAGGGCCGGGTGGTTATCTTCACAGGTGGTACCGGAAATCCTTACATGACGGCGGATACCGCTGCCGCCTTGCGCGCTATAGAAATAGGAGCCGAAGTCCTGCTGATGGCTAAGAATAATGTCGATGGCATCTATTCCGCCGACCCGTTTAAAGACCCCAGGGCTAAAAAATTTGACAATATTACCCACCTTGAAGTATTAAACAAACGACTTGAAATAATGGATACGACTGCCCTGTCTTTGTGCCTTGATAATAAGCTGCCGATTATCGTCTTCGACCTGGAGTCTCCGGACGGCATGCAAAAAATTGTTCTCGGTGAATCCATAGGTACGTTAGTAACGAGCGAGAGTTGATATGGTTAACGATAGTTTAAAGAGCATGGAAGATAAGACGAAGGCCTCGATAAAGGTGTTCCGCGCGGACCTGGCTACTATCCGCACGGGGCATGCCACCCCCGCTCTTGTAGAGCACATCAAGATAGAATATGCCGGAGTTCCCACACCGTTGAACCAGCTCGCCGGTATTTCGGCGCCGGAAGCAGGACTGCTGGTTATTCAGCCCTGGGATAAAAACAGTATCAGCAGCATCGAGAAAGCTATATTGAGGGCGGAACTCGGCATGAATCCCTCCAATGACGGTAACATTATCAGAATAGCTATACCGCCACTAAGCGAAGAGCGCCGCCAGGAACTCATTAAGGTGGTGCACCGGAGGATTGAGGAGAAACGGGTAGCGATTCGCGGCCTGCGACACGAAGCTATGAACGATCTAAAAAAGATGGAAAAAGACAGGGAAATATCGCAGGATGAGCATAAGCGAGCCATGGACCAGCTGCAAAAAATAACCGATGTTTTCATGGCTGAAATCGAGATGCTGGGTAAGGATAAGGAGCAGGAACTCTCGGAAGTCTAGCCCGGGCGATTCGTAACTGCTCCGGAAAATCTTTACCATGGCAGCGTTTCCCTCAACGAATATGGAAAGTATCATCAGTTCTCCCCATCATGTAGCCTTTATCATGGATGGCAACGGCAGATGGGCCGAAAATCACGGTCTGCCGCGCCTGGAGGGGCATCGGGCTGGAGTTAGCAATGTACACCCTATTCTCAAGTCTCTCAATAATCGCGGCATTGAGTACATTACTCTTTATGCTTTTTCTACCGAGAACTGGAATCGTCCCGATGATGAAGTAAACGGATTGTTCCATCTCCTGGAGAACATCATTGATGAAGAAGCCCGCGAGCTTCATAAAAAAGGCGTTAGAATCCGCCATGTCGGTCGACTTGAAGGACTGCCCCGGGAACTGCAGGATGCCATAGAAAGAGCGGTCAATCTCACTGCTGAAAACAAGGGCATGACGCTCGGGGTGGCTTTGAATTACGGAGGGCGCGAGGAAATTCTTAACGCGATACGCCGCGTAATAGACGATAAGACAGGCGCTGAAAAAGTAGATGAGAAAATATTCCGGCGGTATTTGTATGACAGCGATTTCCCCGATGTCGACCTGGTTGTACGCACCGGCGGGGAAATCCGCACCAGTAACTTTTTAATATGGCAGGCGGCTTACGCCGAGTATTATTTCACCCCGGTGCTCTGGCCGGATTTTAACGAAGAGGAACTGAAAAAGGCTTTGCAAGCCTATAGCCAGAGGCAGAGGCGTTTCGGCGGGCTGTAATCGAATTAATGCTTAAGAAAAGGGTTATCACGGCGGTTTGCGGCATCCCTATCCTCGTCGTCGCGGTATGGTTCGACGGGCCGCTGCCGTGGTTCAGCATACTGGCGGCCGCCTGGGGTCTGCTCGCTTTCCTTGAATTCTACAGAATGTCAGGCGCGAATAAATTCGTGCCGCTGGCCGTCTTCGGCGCGGTATGGACGGTTCTGTTCGTCCTGCATCCCCACTGCACCTACTACCTGGTTGTTCCCACGCTCCTGACGTCTGCCATGGCGCTCTCCCTGATATTGCTGATTTTCTTCCGGCAGAAGGAAGGAGCTTTCACCGGCTGGGCGTGGATGATGGGGGGCATTCTTTACGTGGGATGGCTATTGAGTTACCTGGTGGGATTGAGGCTGGATGCGGGGCGGGAATGGCTTTACCTGGCGCTGTTCGCCACGTTCGGCTCAGATAGCGCCGCTTACTTTATCGGCAGGGCGTTCGGCAGGCACAAGCTGGCGCCGCGCGTCAGCCCCGGAAAGACCTGGGAAGGAGCTATCGCGGGGATATTCGGGGCGGTGATAATCACTTTACTTTTCACGCTTAATACGCCCCTCCAGATTCCCCTGGGCTGGGGGCAGGCGATACTGTTGGGAGTTCTTATCAGCGTCTTCGGGCAGGCCGGCGACCTTGTAGAATCGCTGTTGAAGCGGAACTCCGGCTTTAAGGAGTCCGGCAGTCTGATGCCGGGTCACGGGGGTCTGCTGGACCGCATGGACAGCGTGTTATTTGCGGGGGTGGTGGTGTACCTGTATTACGTCATCGCCGCGGCATAGAGCGCTTTACTTTTCCCCTCCCCACCTTTATTGATTATTTTTTAACCTCACCCCCTTAGTCCCCCTCTCCTTACGAGGCAAGATGAAGGAGAGGGGGAAATGTTTTTATAATTCTCCCTTAATCCCTCCTTACAAAGGAGGGAAAGATTGAACTAGACCGAAGATGCAAGGGTTTGGACAAGCATCTTCTCCCTTTCGTAAAGGGAGATAAGAGAGGGATTTCCTAGCAGCCTGTCCGAGTAACGGATGGCTTGCCGTCGGTAAACGTGGATGAAGGTTGTGACAGGGGAAAAGATACGGTTTTACGAATTACAGATGGTGAAATCAAAAAAGCATAGGCGCCGGGCGTCACTG
>DAOUDZ010000022.1:0-6860 GCA_034430575.1 Dehalococcoidales bacterium | reverse complement strand
CTTCCTACTTCCGGGTGGTCGGCTGGGGCTACTATTACCTGGTGACCGTAATGGATGACTACTCCCGTCTCATCCTTGCCTGGAAGCTGCAGAAAGACATGTCGGCTAACTCCCTGATCGAGGTAATCCAGGAAGCGGTGGACGCTACCGGCATGACCGATGTGCCTGTCGAGGACCGCACCAAGCTGCTCTCGGATAACGGGGCGGGCTACGTCTCCAGGGCCTTCCGTGGCTACCTGAACCTCGTCGGTATCCGCCATATCCTGGCGGCGCCCTACCATCCCCAGACTAACGGGAAGCTGGAGCGCTATCACCAGAGCATCAAGCGAGAAGTGAACCAGCTACCCTATGAGCTACCCAGCCAACTTGAGAGGGCAATCGCCGACTTCGTCGACTACTACAACTATCGCCGTTTACCACAAGGCCCTCGGCAACGTGACACCAGCTGATGTCCTATATGGCAGGAGAGAGCAGATCCTACAACGCAGAAAGGAGGTGCAAATACAAACAATCAATCGTCGTAGAGACTACAACCAGGGCCTCAGGGAGCTTGTTGATGCCGCCTGATCATACCAAAGTGTTCGGTTTAAAAAGTGTCCCATTTCGCTGATTGACAACAGCAATCGCCGATGGCATAGACTTCCATCTCCGGAAAGGCACAAAGTTTATCAAATAGCTCCCGGTTAGGGCTGAAGCAGGTGGCGACGATTACGGTATCATATTGGCCGCTTTTAAGTGTCTTTAATGTAGCTTCCCCCTTGATTACCTTGACCCCGGTCTTAGCCAACTGCGTGGTGAAATATTTAATCAGCGGCCTGAGGTCTTCCTTGAAATCAGGGACGGCCGCTTC
Organism: Dehalococcoidales bacterium; assembly: GCA_034430575.1. Lineage (GTDB taxonomy): Bacteria > Chloroflexota > Dehalococcoidia > Dehalococcoidales > RBG-16-60-22 > JAFGPF01. The sequence goes on along the minus strand of DAOUDZ010000022.1, from coordinate 6,010 downwards.
AACGAGCCTGCCGCCTAATTCTCTCTTTTCATAAAGGGTAACGTTATGGCCTTTGAGCGCCGCAACTCGGGCGGCTTCCATACCGGCAGGCCCGCCTCCCACGATGGCAACTTTCTTTTTAACTATGGCTTCTCGAATCTCACCCAGTTGACCTTCACGGCAGGTGGTGGCATTGACGGTACAGGTAGTGAAGGGCGTTTGCGCGCATTCCGTACAGCGTATGCAGGGGCGGATATCTTCAGGTCTACCTTCTTGAGCTTTCACCGGCCAATAAGGGTCGGCCACTAAAGGACGGGCTAAACCTACAAAGTCGCCTTTATTGTCCCGTAAAATCTCTTCGGCTAACTCCGGGTAATTCAACGAGCCGGAGCAAATAACCGGTATTTTCACGGCTTCCTTAATCTTTTCCGACGCCCAGGCCTGGTAGGCATGCGGCAGATACATAACCACGGTTTCTTTGTGGCCGAATTCATGGATGCCGCCGCTGACATGAATATAGTTAATGCCCAGATATTCCAATTCCTGGCATATCCTGACTGTTTCCTCGATGGGTATGGGGTTAACCGGGTCATAATCGGTACCACTAAGCCTGACACCGACTACATAATCCGGGCCGACTCTGTGCCGTATCTCTTCGTAAACTTGAATAAGGAAACGTTTGCGGTTGTCAAAGGAGCCGCCGTACCAATCCTTGCGCTCGTTCCCTTTTTGAAGGAAATTGGTGATGAGGTAACCGTGGCCGCCGTGTATTTCACAACCATCGAAGTTGCATTGCTTAACCCGGAAAGCAGCTGAACCGAAGTCCTTGATAAGTTGTTGGATTTCTTCAATCGTCAACTCCGCAGGAATGGACCCTCCGAACCGGTAAATATCTGGCCAGGGGCTGCTATAAGCGGATTTATATGGCGGGGCGCCGGAGAATTTCTGGCGGCCGGCGTGCACTACCTGTAATATTACCCGGGCCCCGGCGCTTTTAATGGCATTAGCCAGCCAATAAAGACCGCTCTGGTGGGTATCATTGCTGATGCCAATCTGCGCGTCATTGGCCTTAGCGGCAATATCATCGACATAGCAATATTCCACGATTACCATACCCGCGCCACCCCTGGCGAATTCCGTGTAATGGTCGATGTGTCTTTGAGTAACCGAACCATCGCTTGAAGCTACATTAGTGAGCATTGGCGAACGGACTACACGGTTTTTTACTCACATATTCCCGATATAGCCGGGGGAAAAAAGCCTTGTATATCTGGAATCCACTGGTTTTTTAATCAGCATATATCTTCCCCATTCTCAGCTTTTTACTAGGTCAACAAAGACCATCTGCGATTTAAATTGCTTATAACAATCAACCTCAGGTTTAATCAACCATATGCACCTTCTTATCATAACGGGACTACTTTGGTTTCTTAACTCAATTCGTAATATTTTACTGAAAGGGAAACTATGTTATTTAGATACTCGATCACGTTTTAAGTAAAATGGTGCCCACGCTTTTACTCGCGGTAAGGTCAACCTCGGTGATTTTCTTCTCGTATCCTTTGTACACTACCTCGAGAGTATACCGGCCGCTGTTTTCCTCGAGGTTATCGAATTTAAAGTCGCCGTAATTATCGGTCGATACTTCACTTATCTTTTGCGAATCTTTAAATAAGGTTACCCTGGCGCCTTCAGCGCAATCGACGATGCCGTCTTTTTTATAAGCGACGTCCCCCCCGATGAAGCACTTAAGATATCGGTAAAGATTCTTGTAATATACCCGGGGCTGCGTTTTATATTCCGGGTGGAGGACCTCCAGGTTTTCCTGCGTTACTATCTGCTTCATTTGAGCATCTTCAACTTTAACGATGCGCATCGCGCCGGTAGGGCAGGCCTGGACGCATCGGGGCTCTTTCCATCCTTCCGACAGCAGGTGGGCGCACAGCGTGCATTTTTGCGCCACGTTCTTTTCCTCATTCCACCAGATAGCTCCGTAGGGGCAGGAATCAACTATCTCTTTTTTCCCTTTGGCCTTTTCCGGGTCGATGATGACGATGCCGTTGCTCATTTTGTAGATAGCGCCGTTGGCTTTCTTAATGCAGGGAGCATTATCGCAGTGCATGCACGGCACAGGGAGATTGGCAACATCTACCGTAGGATACTGGCCTCTTTCCTTGCACAAGATGTCTATCCAGTTATGCCCGTGCCTGGGTTGAGCGACGGAATACGGTAGAAAATCATTATCAACATGTTCATCCTTACAGGCTAAGAAGCAGTTATAACATCCTTCACATTTCGCGACATCAATAATCAAATTCCACTTTTCCATGTTACTCTTCCTTCCACCTCTCTATTTCTACGAGGCAGGTGTTGGAAGCCGTACTATGCGACTTCTTAATAATGGGACGTGAAGATGTCAACAGATTAATTGTTCCGGCACGGTCGATCGAATTTCCCGGCTCACCTATCGGGTCGTATATCGCGGAGGAACAAGGGGATTGGGCGGTTCCCTGGGGAAGGCGTTCCGTGATATGGGCGGCGCATATCACTGCCCCCCTGTCATTGAAAACCTTAACCAGGTCATCCTGCTTGATGCCGCGTTCTTCGGCGTCCTTCGTATTTAGCCTGACAATCCAGTAGTAATAGCCGTCGATTAAGACCCGGTGCTCTTTAATATCGTTGATAATGCTGTCTTTCCCGTCATTGTGCGTGTGGTAAGTATAGCGCGGGTGAGGGGAAAGGAGTTGCAACGGATACTTTTTATAGAGTTCCGTGGTGTGGGGTCCTTCCCAGGAGGGGATATATTTACTGATGACTGGCCTCTCGGGGTCGTCCGGGTCGAACCGCTTAAGACTGGAGCACTCGAACTCTATTTTGCCGGACTGCGTCTGCAATCCCTCAAGATAGGTTTCGGTATAATCCGCCGGCAGCGGGAAAGGCTCCGGTATGTCTTTTTTCCGGCCCTCGGCGAACCAGCGGTAAGCGCAGGGGGCCTTCATTTCCTCCTTGGGCGGGGGGACGATGTAGTAACCCTTTTTAAGGAATTTTTTCCACGAAATTGCCCCTGGTAAATCCGAACCGTTAAACATGCGTTTGCACCAGTCCAACTCGGTGCTGCCTTCGGAGAAGTAGGAGCTAAGCCCCAGCCGCTTGGATAGTTCGAGGAAAATCTGGTAGTCGGATTTTGATTCGCCCAGGGGCTCGATGCACTTATGCTGCAGGGTGATAACGCGGTGATTGAGCTTGTTGAAATTATGTATAATGTACCCTCCGGCGTTACAGGTCTCGCCGATGTCCCAGCGTTCGAAGTTAGTGCAGGCCGGCAGAATAACATCGGCGAATTTGGTTTCGCCTTCCATCCAGATAGACTGGTTGACAACGAACTCCAGTTTCGGAGTACGGTAAGCGTTGATATAGCGGTTGGTGTTGTTCTGCGTGGCAATATAGGAGCCACCATATTTGTAATATATCTTAATGGGGGAGTTACCGGGCGCGGGATATGTGAACTTGAAGAACTGGCCCTCGATAGTCTTGGTGTTGTTGGGATAGCCTTCAGCGTGACCTTCGAGGATGGCTTCCGGGATATTGAGCCGCGGCACTTTTTGCAATACGGTGTTTACGGATGGTAGGTGTGGCATGCGCTGGTAGAGATAAATCGCGGAGGCGGTGCCGTCTATATCTCCTGAAATGCCGCCTTCGGCATAACCGGGGAAATAGAACCGTGTGTCCATCGGCGTTCCCACAGCCATATTGCCCATGTTGATGCCGGGCTTGCCGATACCCTGCATGGCCATCAGACATACCATCGAACGAGCCCATTCCAGGCCGGTGGCGCAGCGGCAGGCGCCTCCCAGCTGGTTGCCACCGCCCCCCGCGCCGAGGTAGGTCTTCTTGGTGCCCCATTCCCGGGCTAAAGCCCGGACGTCTTTCGCCGGGACGCCGGTCTCGCCTTCCTGCCATTCGGGAGTCTTGGCAATATCGTCTTCTTTACCCAGGATGTAGTCTTTCCATATATCAAATCCGGTAGTGCGTGAAGCGATGTATTCTTTATCGTAAAGGTCTTCGGTTATCCAGACGTAGGCGATAGCCAGCGCCATGGCATTTCCCGTATCCGGTCTGGGAGCCAGCCATTTCCCGCCCATCAGGGCGGCGGTCGGGTCGTAGTAGGGATTAATATGCACCATTTTAACGCCCAGCTCCTGAAGCCACTGGCGGCGAACGGTGCTTTCGAAGGCGCAATAGGACCCCGGGTTGGATTCCGGGTCGCTGCTCCAGAAAACCATCACTTCACAGTCTTTTAGAGCGTCTTCCACCGTCCCGTAACCCTCGGCGCCGCCCTGGCGCATGCTGTTGCCCCAGTGATGGGTAGCCCCCCAGAACCACCCTTCCCAGCTGTCCGGATTAGCCACTACCTGTGTCGTCCCGATGGCGTTCATGAACCGGCGGTGGGTGCTTAAGTAGTAGCCGATATTACCCCAGGTGTGGTGGGACGGCGCGCTGCTTAGAATAGAGCCCGGCCCATACTCCCTCTTTACGCGCTTAATCTCGTTAGCCACGATATCAAGGGCTTCATCCCAGCTGATTCTCTCGTAGCCGGAGACTCCCCGGTTCTCATAGTGACGCTCACCCTGCGGGTCAAAATCAACCCGCTTCATGGGGTATAAAATCCTGTCCGGGGAATAGACCGTGGATTTCATGGCAAATCCGAACGGAGAGAGGGTATTTTTCCGGGGCGGGGTGAACTTTTTACCCCTGGCCTCAATAGTGAAGGACGGCGCATCATCTTTATCAAATTCTATGGGAGTCATACGTATTATCTTGCCGTCTTTCACATAGACAAACATCGCTCCGGCGTTGGAATTATTGACATACCTTTTAATCCCGTTCCCCATGTCCGTGCCGTAATTGACATTGCCCATAAGCATCAGGCTTAACGCTTCCATGAACCAGTACGTCAGTTCATCCGGGCCTTCCAGCGTCAAACGGAAGTTTTTCATGGCGTCCGTTTGTTCCTGCTGGTCTCGCCACGGAAGCAGCAGCCGGCAGCCCAGGGCTGCATCGCCAAAGCCCATGCAGACATCCGGTTTAGGGTGGATACCGCTCCTGGATGTGATTTTGCCCCGGCGGATAATAAAATACCTGCCGGTGGAGTTATCCAGGACCTTTATCTGGACGGTGACATCTTTTTGCTTGAGATGAGCTTTAAACGAGGGCTGCAGCCCGGCCGCCAGCTTCATGTACTGCGCGACTACGAAAAGTTGAACGCTAAGCCTGATATTTGATAATCCCATATTCACCTCTAAATGTGACTAATATTAGTATTAATATTGTTTCTCCACCCGCGGCCGTGGAGCATCTTCTCCCTGGCTATTACGCACACTGTTACCGTAATGCGGGCTATCAAGAGTTAGCTATTAAGCAGTTTTACCTGGCCAGACAATATTCCCCCTTCGCCTTTTGAGGTGGACCCCATCCTTAGGACAGGATAGAGGGTGTATTAAGAGTGGGTACCGCTATCCTCAATGGGTCTGGTGTTAAGGATTCTACCATACATCCATTAGTAGGTTCTACTGTGGTTGTGTAGTATACTTCGGCCGGTGTCCGGTAGCCCAGAGCCTGGTGAGGGCGCTGATATCGAGCGCCTGGTCGACAATGGGTTTGATCCGCCGGATGGGGTGGTCCTGAGGCACCAACTGGTCAGGTGTCAGGGAACTCAGCACGGTGATCTGTTGTTCTTGTTTGCCGCGCATTATGGCCTCCGATCAAGTAGATGGTCTAATTTTACACCATCTTCATAGTATCGTCAGCTTATTACACAGACTTTTTCAGCACCCTGCTAGATTTTCTATTGTAGTTTCTTACCTGTCAACCTCTCATATGCTGTACGGTAAATCCGGATGGTGGATGCAATGACATCGTCAGGCAGCATTGGAGCAGGGGGTTCTTTATTCCATCCCGATTTTGTCAACCAGTCGCGTACGGGCTGTTTGTCATAGCTCGGCTGGGACTGTCCGACTTTGTACGTCTTCAC
>DAOUDZ010000021.1:0-6195 GCA_034430575.1 Dehalococcoidales bacterium | reverse complement strand
GCTCAACCGCTTCGTTTACGGCTACCTTAACCGGTACTTTATTATCAAATAAAATCTCAAAGATTGCAAGTCTTAGAATATTACGGTCTACCATCGCTATCTGTTCCACCGGCCAGGCCGGGGCAAACTTCCGGATATTGCCGTCTATATCGTCCCGATTACGGAGCGTGCCGTCTACCAGCTCGCGAACAAAGGCACTGTGTTCCTCGGACAGGTCCGCTTCGGACAGAACGCGTTCTACTACCGCTTCGGGGCGGCGTGCCACGGAGTCAATCTCATATAATGCCTGCAGGGCGATGGTTCTGGCTTTATGTCTTGTCCCTGTCATGGTTTTTAACGTCCTGAGCACCTATTATAGCATAACAAGGAGCGGTCGATAAACAATCCGGAAAGGGTGAGAGGTTAGGCAAAACGCTGAGATTAATGTTAACATATATATGACATTTCTATGACATTTACATTCGATTCAGTATTACTTAACCAGGTAAACGAAACCATGCCCCGGAGGGAAAGGAGACGAAATGGCGCGAGATGCTATTGTAGCCGAAGAACTGACCTACCGGTACGGTGATTTAACCGCCGTAGACCACATCAGTTTTAACGTGGCCGAAAGCGAAATAATGGGTTTTCTCGGCCCGAACGGCGCCGGGAAGACGACAACCTTCAAGATGCTGACCGGGCAGCTCAAACCCAAAGGCGGACAGGCTAGTCTGCTCGATATGGATATCACCAGAAACCTTGAAAAGGTTCAGGGGGAAATCGGCGTCTGCTTTGAAACGACGAACCTCTACGAGCAGATGAGCGCTTTAGAAAATCTCAATCTGTTCGCCCGCCTTTTCGGTATGAGTTCCTTTGACGGCAACGCCCTGCTGGAACGGGTGGACCTGGGCGGGAGGGGCAAAGACAGAGTAGAGACATACTCCAAGGGCATGAAACAGCGCCTCATGGTGGCCAGAGCCATACTCAATAAGCCCAAACTCCTTTTCCTAGATGAACCCACCGCCGGACTCGACCCCACCTCGTCCGAGAAGATAAGGAATATTATCCTCGAAGAGCGCGAGCGGGGCGCCACCGTGTTTCTTACCACCCACGATATGTTGGAGGCAGATAAGCTATCCGACCGGGTGGCCTTTATGAACCAGGGTAAAATAGTGGCGCTGGATACTCCCCACCAGCTCAAGCAGCAACACGGCAAGCGGGCGCTTAAGGCAAAAGTGGCGGGGGATAACGGCACGCTTGAGGACCGTGAAATCAACCTGGACACGCCGGAGACGCCCGAGGCCGTCCGGAAACTCTTTTCACAGGAACAGGTAATCACCATCCACAGTGAAGAAGCCACCCTGGAAGATATCTTCATCAGCCTTACGGGACGGGGGCTTGTGTAGTGAACTGGCGCATTATCACCACCCTGATTGCGAAGGATTTCTCCCTCTTCTTCAGGAAGAAATTTTTCGCAATCGTAACGGTCACCGGCCTCATTTTCTATATCGTCATCTACTTTGTTATGCCGGGCACGGTCAATGAAAACCTTGAAATCGGACTCTACGCGCCGGTAGCTCTCCCGGCCTTTACGGAGATACAGGAAGAGGGACTGGAAGTTAAAACGGTAGAGTCCGATGACGCCCTGAAAGAAGGCGTCCTCGAGGGCATGTATGTAGCCGGAGTATCGCTACCGGCGGATATCATGGAACAATTAGGCACCGGACAGAAACCCACTATCAGCCTTTATTTTACACCTGACGTGCCCAAGGAGATGAAGGATACCGTTGCCCTTATTATCAGAGAACTGGCTTATGTCCAGACGGGACAGCCTTTAAATATCGACGTGACCGAGGAAACTCTGGGGCCGGATATGTCGGGCACGCCGATACCCCCGCGGGACAGGTTGAGACCCCTCCTGGCCATTATAATTCTCGTGGTGGAAATGATGGGGCTGGCTAACCTTCTATCCGAAGAGGTGGAACGGGGCACCATACACGCCCTGCTGGTAACCCCGATGTCCATCAAAGAACTATTTATCGCTAAAGGCCTTACCGGCACCGGACTTGCCTTCGGACAGGCTGTGCTGTTCATGCTGCTGGTACGTGGCTTTAGCGAAGGGCCATTGATAATACTGGTAGCCCTGCTGCTGGGAGCGGTGCTGGTCACTGGAGTCGCTTTCCTTATATCATCCGTAAGCAAGGACTTTATGTCGGTGCTGGCCTGGAGTATCCCCTCCTTCATTATTTTACTGGTGCCATCATTCAGCATCCTGTTCCCCGGAGCGATTACGAACTGGATAAAGATACTCCCCTCTTATTATCTGGTCGATACGGTACACCGGGTGGCTAACTTCGGCTCCGGATGGGGTGATATCTGGCTTAACTTGCTGATTCTCCTGGGATACTGCCTGGTTATCACGTGGCTCGGGATATTCATTTTGAGGAGGAGAGTCCAATGAGTCTCAAGCGAGTAGGCATAATCCTGGGTAAGGAACTCCTGCACGGCTCAAGAGGCTATATCTTCATTTTCTCCATTGTCGCCCCGGTCGTCATCTCGCTGATGGTAAGCCTGATTTTCGGTACTCTTTTTACCGGCAAACCCAAGCTGGGAGTCCTAGATGAAGGCAACTCGCAATTGATACCCATGATTCAGGAACTCGATACACTGAATCTCAAGGAATATAACAGCACCCCGGAAATCAGGCAGGCAGTCGAGAGCGGCGCTGTCGACGTCGGCATTGCACTTCCCGCGAGCTTTGACAGCTCCATCACGGGCGACGGGAAGGCGGTTATTGAAGCGTATATCTGGGGAGAAAGCCTGGCTAAAGACCGTTCTGTAATCGCCGTAACGATAACCAACCTCATCAGGGAGATGACCGGGCAAGAATCGCCGGTGGATATAGAAACTATCACACTGGGTGACGAGGTAAGCATCCCCTGGGGCGACCGGCTGCTGCCGGTAATCGTCCTTATGGCCGTATTCCTGGGCGGACTGATGCTGCCGGCAACCTTGATAATAAATGAAAAAGTGAAGAGGACGCTTGAAGCATTGATAGTAACGCCAGCCAGTATCGGCGATATTTTCACCGCAAAGGGGTTGGTCGGCCTCATCATAAGCATGTTCATGGGCGTCCTGATATTGATAATCAATCAGGCTTTCGGCAATCATCCTCTGCTGCTGGTCCCGGTGCTGGCGCTGGGCGGAATAATGGCAGTTGAGATTGGCGTGATACTCGGCGTTTTATTGAAAGACGTTGCCTCGCTGTTTACCGTCTGGAAGACTGCCGGAATAGTGCTCTTTGCACCCGTGTTTATCTATCTATTCCCTGAAATCCCCTCATGGGTCGGGAGAATATTCCCTACTTACTACATTATCCAACCGATAGTGGATATCAGCCAGCTCGGCGGCGGCTGGGCCGAGATAGCTGTTAACGTCTTCGTACTCATAGGACTGGACATCATCCTGCTGGGATTGGTAGCTTTTATATTAAAGAGGACACAACGATTCTCCAACTGAAGTCGGCAGATGCAAAATCCCACAAGCCGGCTATAACCAGATTGCCAACGACATAGCATTTGACTTATCGGCACAGTTGGTGTAACAATTTCACTATATGAAACTGATTCGACCCTTTATTCGTAAAAGGAGGTTGCTTAGCCTGAAAAAGCTTGACATTATGAAAGGTGAGTATATATAATTAGCCTCGTATAGTTTCTTGGATGTTTTGCAGTCATGGACCCGTAATACGATAGCCCATGTCAGGCACATCAGGTGCTGGTGTTCCCGGTAAATACCTTCAGAAGAGAGAGAAGGAAGAAAACGGGTAAATTGAATCTTATTAAATATTATTATAGTATACAGGTTAGATATTATTTACCAGAAGCGGGATTATACGAATAGAGGAGGCCTGTCATGTGAGGTGAGGTAACAATACAATATCGGTTGCCTGTATTGTAACTTATTTCACGAGAACTCCCAAAAAGAGCACAACAGACATCTTGATAGACCACTCTTTAACCAATGTAATCGGAGAATTGGGTAATTAACCTGCATAATGGAAACTCGGAAGTGAATTACCGATGCTCCGTGAGAATATAGAGCAGGATTATTTAAGTAAAGGAGGCATAATCAGATAATGAAAAAAGGATTATTATTCCTGTCATTAGCAATCATTATCATCAGCGGGATGCTCATTGGTAGCTGCGCCGAACCCGAGCCAGAACCAGCACCGGCACCATCCGAACCGGCACCATCCGAACCCGCACCATCCGAACCAGCACCATCCGAACCAACACCATCCGAACCCGCACCATCCGAACCCGAACCGACCGGGCCTGAAGAGTACGGCGGTATTTTGAGGATAGTTGCCGGTTCCGGTCCGCAGGTCTTGAGCTACGGACCCGAGATGGGCCCGGGTGACCATTCCTTTATCATGCCCGGGGCGGAAAATCTGGTAGGCGCCACTTCCGATAGAATTGGGGGCGGTGTGGAGCCGGTCCTCTGCGAAAGTGTAATCGAGGATGTAGAGAACCTGAAGATTACCTGGAACCTGCGGAAGGGCATTAAATTCCACGACGGCACTCCGATGAACGCCGAGGCCGTGGTCTGGGACTTCCAGATTATCCAAGACGCCGGGGCTATGCCGTACATCGAGTTCCTGAAAGAGATTGAGATTGTCGATGAATACACGTTTATTACGCATCTAAACTCGTATAGCAACCAGCTGATGCCCACCTGGGGATACTGGCCGGTTATTAGTTCCAAGGCCGCCTTCGAAAAGGCCGCGGGTGGAGACCTTGAAGTAGGCAAGGAATGGGCTCGCGCCAATATCATCGGCACCGGTCCTTTCATCCTGAAAGAGTTTAAGCGCGATGACCACCTTACCTGGGAGAAGAACCCCGACTACTGGCAGCCGGGCATGCCCTACCTCGATGGCATCGAGGTTACCATCATCCCCGACCCCGTGACGGCACGCGCCGTTTTCGAGGCGGGAGATTGTGATGTCTGGGGCGCTCCGGCAAGCGATGTAAATGCACTCCTGGACCAGGGCTTCTACCAGCAAAGGGGCTGGCCGATCCTCCCCTGGGGCGTCTGGCCCAACACGGCACATCCCGATTCGAAATGGCAGGACAAGAGACTCTGCGAAGCAGTGGAGTATGCCATTAATAAGCCTGCGATAGCCAAAGCTATCGGATTCGGCATATATATACCCCTTGACACTCTGCCGTGGGAAGGCGAGTGGGGTTACGAAGCCAGCTACATTCCCAGACCGTACGACCCGGAGAAAGCCAAGGCACTGGTGGCGGAGGCCGGTTATCCCGATGGCTGCAAGGCAAAGCTGCTCATCATGAACGACCCGGTCAGCCAGGATATCGGCACGGCACTAAAGCAGTTTCTCGATGAAGGCGGTTTTGAGATAGAGCTGGATATTGCCGACCCGGGCAGGTTCTTCGGCACTATCTACTGGACCCCGCCAAGCGCCGACGAGGACCTTTCCTGGTGGTTAGCAGGCGGTATGGACTCTAACTACCTGCAGACATACATGCGCTGGTTCAGCACTGCACCTTTCACAGACCTTTCGTTCATGGGCCACACGGACGAACAGCTTGCGATGGACCTGGAGGCGCAGAGTCTGGTAGACTACGGCGACCAGGAGGTCTACACCAAGAAACTGATGCGCCATCTGACGGATAACGCATTGGTAATCCCGGTTTATGCGAGCCCGGCATATGTCATGCAACAACCCTATGTCCACAGCGGACAATACTCACGGGGTTTCACACGCTGGGATACAGAAGAAGTCTGGATGGAAAAACACTAACCAGCAAGGTATAATAGTTACCGGGTGGTTCGCCATTGTCTGACGCAGACGAACCACCCGGTAGCGTGACCAATAGCACGAAATAGAAAACATCTACGCGGTAACCTATACATATTGGTAGAAGCGTTACCGTGTAGGGTATAGCAGACGTCAAACTGGATATTTAGCTGTGTGAGGACCGTAATATAAGATGACCGCATATATCATTAGGCGGCTGTTGATAGCGATAATTATACTCTTCATCGTAACGTTGATTGTTTTCTTTTCCATTCGCCTCCTGCCCGGTGACCCGCTGGTCATTTTCCTCGGGCAACAAGCCACGCAGGGCGGCGTATCAACCGCGGAACTTGACCGTCTCCGGGAAGAGTACGGGTTGAACGACCCCATCATGG
>DAOUDZ010000020.1:0-3157 GCA_034430575.1 Dehalococcoidales bacterium | reverse complement strand
ATGCTGCTCGGTCGTAAGCTCCGCAGCCGGCTCCGCGACGGAGATATATTTTTCCTGTACATCATCCACTACAGCATCGGACGCTTTTTCCTGGAAGGGCTGAAACTCGATGTCTGGACACTCGGCGGTATCCCGACAGCCCGCTGGATTACCGGTCTGGCAATAGTAGCAGTCATCATCGTGATGGTCATTCGGCATCACAAACATTATAAGGAGATAAAAAATGAAAAACTTAATACCGAATAGGCTTATTTCAACCGTTCTGGTGCTGTTGCTGGCGGCTTCGCTGATAGCGGCGGTAGCAGGCTGCAAACAAGAGGCTGAAACCACAGGGAAAACAATGGTGGCCGTAACCATTCTGCCCCAGGCTGGCTTTGTCGAGGCCATCGGGGGTGATAAAGTGGAGGTTGTCGTCATGGTGCCGCCGGGAGCCTCGCCGCATACCTATGAAGTGACGCCCGACCAGATGACCCGGCTATCAAACGCTAAGATGTATGCCAAGGTCGGCTCCCCGGTGGAGTTCGAGCTTGCCTGGATGGGTAAGCTTATTGCCGTTAACAAGTCCATGCTGGTAGTCGACTGCTCCCGCGGCATCGAGCTCATAGCCTCGGCCGACCCGGATGAGCCCGGGGTAGACCCGCACATCTGGCTCTCGGTGAAAAATGCTAAAATAATGGTGCAGAACATCTGTGACGGACTGGTGCAGGTTGATGCGGCCAATAAAGCCTACTACGAGACAAACTGTGCCGCCTATTTAGAAGAACTGACCAAGCTGGACGGCGATCTGGCGGCAGACCTGTCCGGCGTCATCAACCGCAGCTTCATCGTCTTCCACCCTGCTTTCGGCTATTTTGCCCGCGACTACGACCTGACACAGATCGCGGTGGAGCAGGAGGGCAAGGAGCCCGATGCCGACTACATCGTCCGCCTGATTGAAGAGGCTAAGGAGCTGGACATCCGGGTTATTTTCGTCTCGCCGCAGTACAGCACTAAAAGCGCGGAGGTGATTGCCGGGGAAATTAGTGGTAAAGTAGTTATTATCGACCCGCTGGCTAAAGACTTTATCAATAACATGCGGGCCATCGAGTCGGCGATGAAGCAGGCGATGCAATAGATGAATATGAATGAACTTGAAATAGTCAGGCTGAAAGATATCCGGGTAAACTACGGGGATATACCGGTACTGGAAGATGTCACCCTCTCTATCTTCCAGCACGATTTCCTGGGTATCATCGGCCCTAACGGCGGCGGCAAGAGTACCCTCCTCAAGGTAATCCTGGGGCTTGTAAAGCCAGACTCCGGTTATGTGTCCGTCTTCGGGAAGCCTCCCGAGCAGGTGCGGAGCCGGCTAGGTTACGTGTCTCAGTATTATGCCTTTGACCGTGACTTCCCGGCCAGTGTCTGGGACGTGGTGATGATGGGACGCTACGGTAAAACCGGCCTGTTCCGCCGCTATAACCGCCAGGATATAGCGGCGGCGGAGAAAGCCCTGGAACGAGTGGAAATGCTGGAACATCGTGGGAAGCAGATTGGCAGGCTTTCCGGAGGCCAGCAGCAAAGGGTTTTCATCGCCCGGGCGCTGGTCGCCGAGCCGGGTCTGCTGCTCCTGGATGAGCCTACCGCCAGTATCGACCCCACCATGCAGACCGAGTTTTACGAGCTGCTTGAGGAGCTAAAGAAGAGCCTGACCATCGTCATGGTTTCCCATGATATCGGCGCCATATCCATCTATGTAGACAAGATTGCCTGCCTGAACCGCCAACTGTATTATCACGGCTCTAAAGAAATTACGCCGGAAATACTGGAAGCAACCTACAAATGCCCGGTACAACTCATCGCCCACGGTACAGTGCCGCACCGGGTTTTAAAGGAGCACTGAAGATGCTGGAAGCGCTGCAATACGAGTTCATGCGGAATGCCCTCATGGCCGGCCTGCTGGCGGCCGTCGCCTGTGGCATCGTCGGTGTCTACGTGGTGGTGAAAAGGATAGTGTTCATCAGCGGCGGCATCGCTCATGCCTCCTTCGGCGGAATTGGTTTGGGGTACTTCCTGGGTATCAACCCCATTATCGGCGCTCTATTCTTTTCACTGGCTTCCGGCCTTGCCATCGGTGGGATTACCAGAAAGAGCCGGCTCCCGGCAGACACGGCTATCGGTATCATCTGGGCATTGGGTATGGCATTAGGGGTGGTTTTCATCGCCCTGACGCCGGGCTACGCTCCCGACCTGATGAGCTATCTCTTCGGCAATATCCTGACCGTTCCCATGAGCGACATTCTGCTGATGCTAGCGCTGGATGCCGTCATCATTGGCATCGTCGCCGTCCTGTACAAGGAATACCTTATTCTATCCTTTGATGAAGAATACGCTACCGCCATCGGTATGCCGGTTGAAAAGCTCTATCTCCTCCTGCTCGCCATGATTGCCCTGACCGTGGTGGTCCTCATCCGGGTCGTCGGTATGATACTGGTTATCGCCCTGCTCACCTTCCCGGCGGCAATGGCGCGCCAGTTTACCCACAATATGAAAACGATGATGTTGCTTTCGGTTCTCTTTGGTTTCTTATTCACCCTGGGCGGGCTGTGGCTTTCTTATGTGCTGAAACTACCTTCGGGAGCGACTATCATCCTGCTGGGCGGAACTGTGCTGGCCATTTCGTTCGGTGTTTCCAAACTCCATCTGAAGCGCAATAAAATAAAAGAGACAGCTTAACGCTGCCTTTTGTGGGATGTTTTCTAATCAGCCTGTATTCTTTTGTGGATAGTAGTGAGGCTAAACAATTATGGAAGTGTGTTAAGTTTGCCTTGCGCCCAATTCTTCAGATATCTTAATTTATTTTTTTGTTGGGCCCCACGAGATGAAAAAACGCCAGTACCAGTGATACTAGTGTTAATATCATCAGACTGGAGACGGGGCAGACCCTATCTCCCCCTGAAACAAAAGTCTTGTGTTTTATGTAATTTGTATGAAACCTACATAATCAACTGGACTCTATTTAAGACGGGGGGTCAGTATTACTCTCGATAGGCACCGGGTGACGCATGCGACTATATTGGAAAGTAAATTCTGCTCCCAGAACCATAATGAATGCCGAATAGTATATCCAGACAAGCAGGATAATGATAGAGGCGATAGAACCATAAATAAGCTGGTAATT
>DAOUDZ010000019.1:0-1618 GCA_034430575.1 Dehalococcoidales bacterium | reverse complement strand
CCGATAGAACCTAAAATATTACCATTTACATATACAAAAGAGCGGGGCACCCTAAACCCTTCTATTACATTAAACGGTGAAATGGGTTTTTGAAGCCTGAACACCTCATTAATCTTAATTGCAAAGGCAGTTTCTGAATTTTGAAAGTAATTATAAAAATCGCCCTCTATGACACCTGCATATTGTGAACACATGCCCCAAATTTCCGATGGAGTCCCCTTCAATATTTTATCGAACGTAAAATAACCGACTATTTTACTTTCAGGTTTGGTAGCGTAGATGAACACTTTTTCTGCTTGTCTTTTAAAACCGTGTTTTCTGAATTCGAATTTCTTATTCCCACGGAGTATCATGTCAGCATAGGCTGGCTTTATTGAAATTATAATACTAGTGGAACAGTTATTATCGCTAATATTTCCCATAGTTATGTATACTTGGCTCATACTCTAATCTTCAAGTACTCATTTGTCAATATGTTTGAGTCGGTTTAGTTCCGATTTACTTATCTTGAACCATCAATGGGGGGTTTAAGAAACGCAAAGAGGCACAGCCTTTTTGGGCGGGAGGGTATGGGAAAAACAACACTGGTTAAAAACGTGGGGCGGGGGCTACAGGCTCATGGCGGCTATAGCCAGCTTGAGGTTAATATCTCCGGTATAGAGCGCCTTACCCACTATGGCGCCCTCGGCGCCCAAAGACTTGAGCATCTTGAGGTGGTTTATCGACGAGATGCCCCCGGCGGCGATGACCGGCGCCTTTATAGAGTTAATCAGCTCGGCGGTAGCCGAGAAGTTAGGCTCGGTGAGAGTGCCGTCGCGGTCAATATCGGTATAGATAAAGCGCCCGACGCCCACTCCCACCATGAACTGGGCCACCTCCACCGCCCGGCGCCCGGTTTCCCGGCGCCAGCCGCGGGTGGAGACGTATCCTTCCCGGGCATCAATGCTGACGATGATAGATTCCCGGTACTTGCGGCAGGCCTGCTCGACGAGCTGGGGGTCCTCCAGGGCGGCCGTGCCCAGAATCACCCGCTCGATGCCGGCCTTAAGCATCTGCTCCACCGTTTCTATCTGGCGGATGCCGCCGCCCAGCTGGGTGGGAATCAGCACCGCCCCGGCTATCTCGGTAATGATATCCAGGTTGCCGACCTCGCCACTGGCGGCGCCGTCGAGGTCAACGATATGCAGGCGGGGCGCCCCCAGCGACTGCCACTCCAGGGCCACCTCTACCGGGTCGTCGGAGAATACAGTCTCCTGCTCATAATCGCCCTGGTAGAGGCGAACGCACCTGCCGTCCCTGATGTCTATGGCCGGAATGATTTCCGTGATAACCTACCTGTAGCCTATAGATTGATATTGGAGTACTTGCGCCACGGCCGGGTCAGGAATGCCTGGTTATCCTTGTTCTTGTTTTCCAGGATATCCAGCGAGCGGTTTATCACCTTCCGGGTATCGCTGGGCATAATGACGTCGTCGATGTAGCCGCGCTCGGCCCCCTTATAGGGGTTCTCGTAGATGTCGCTGTATTCATTGATTCGCTGGGCGGCCGTCTCCTTGGGGTTCTCCGACTGCTTGATTTCCTTGGCGAAGATGACGCTGGCGGCGGTCTCGGCACCGAC
>DAOUDZ010000018.1:0-17987 GCA_034430575.1 Dehalococcoidales bacterium | reverse complement strand
CTGCTCGACGAGCTGAGCGTGCCCTATAAAATCGTCAGCGAAGGGCTGGCCGTCTGCGACGCCCCTCACGCCTGCTCCAGCCTCATTGCCGCTGCCTGCGCCGCCGGTTTAAAGGTTCTTAACATGACCATGCTCGAAGACCTAGTGGTCAAGGAAGGCAAAGTATGCGGGGCCGTCATCAACTGGTCGCCGGTTGCTTCGCTGCCGCGACAGTTGGCCGCCCTCGACCCGGTCGCCATCGAGGCGCCGTTCCTGATAGACGCCACGGGACACGATGCCACCGTGGTGAAAAAGCTGGAGCAGCGCGGCCTGATAAAGACCAAGGGCGAAGGCGCCCTGTGGATTGAGAAATCAGAAGACCTTATCGTGGAGCATACCGGGGAGTGTTTTCCCGGCTTAATCGTCACCGGCATGGCGGTCGGTGCCGTCTACGGATTGCCCCGCATGGGTCCTACCTTCGGCGCTATGTTCCTATCGGGTGAAGCCGCAGCCAGAGTCATCCTTGAGAAATTGAAGTAATGAAGGTAGCAATCGCCATGAGCGGCGGCGTGGATTCTTCCGTGGCCGCGGCCCTGCTGAAAGAAGCAGGGCATGAAGTCGTCGGAGTGACCATGCGATTGATGCCCCGGGACAGCCGCGCCGAGACCGATGCCGCAAATATCGCCCGCAGGCTGGGCATAACCCATTATGTCATTGACTTAACGCACATCTTCGCGGAACGAGTCATCGAGGATTTCTGCCGGGAATACAGCCGGGGCAGGACACCAAATCCCTGCGTCCAATGTAACAAGCATATCAAGTTCGGCGCCCTGATGGAGAAAACCAGGGAACTGGGCGCCGACTTCATCGCTACAGGGCATCACACACGCACCGAGCGGGACGAAAATACCGGGAAATACCTGCTGATGAAGGGCGCCGACAGGCAGAGAGACCAGTCCTATTTCCTCTGCCGACTCGACCAGAAACAGTTGAGCCGCGCCGTGTTTCCGGTCGGCCACCTGACCAAGAAGAAGGTAAGGCAAATTGCCGGGGAACTGGGTCTGCCCGTGGCGGACAGGCCGGAAAGCCGGGAAATCTGCTTTATCCCCGATGACGACTACGCCGGATTTCTCAATGAAAACGTCCCGCAGGCTTCACGCCCCGGCCCGATACTGGACAATCAGGGGAAATTATTAGGAGAACACCGGGGACTGGTTCACTATACCGTGGGCCAGCGCCGGGGACTGGGCATAGCCGCCGACGCCCCGTTATACGTAATCGCCATCGACCCGGAGAAAAACGCCATCATCGCGGGCGCGAAAGAGGAGACATACGGCACGGAGCTGGTAGCCGGCAGTCTGAACTGGATTGCCATTGCTAAACCGGAGTCCGCCATCAAGGTAAAAGCCAGCATCAGGTACCGCCACGCGGAGGCGGAGACAGTCGTAAATCCCCTAGAGAACGGTAGTGTTTATGTAAAGTTTGCCGAACCGCAGTCGGCCATCGCCCCCGGCCAGACAATCGTCTTTTACGAAGGTGACAGGGTTATCGGCGGGGGCACGATAACGAGACATGGAAAATAATATCCTGAAGAAAGTCGAATATATCAAAGTCAACGGCGGATGCACGCCGTCCAGCGAAAGAATCGTCATCGAGACGGCCCTGGAAATCCGCGTCAACGGCGAGCGTTTCGTCACGGCGATGTTCCTTAACGACATGGAGAAGGAGTTCGTTACCGGGCACCTCTTTACGCAGGGAGTCATCACCAGCGCCGATGATATCACGTCAATAACCGTAAAAAACAACGCCGCCGAGGTGACGCTATCCGGTAAAATGAACAAGCCAGCTTCACGATTAGTAAACTCCGGCCTAAAAGTACGCAAAGAGGACGTATTCGACTGCGTCCGGGCTATTTTAAAGTCGGAAGTCTTCGCCGAGACCGAGGCGGTACATTCCACCGGGCTCCTCCTTGACGGGAAAGAGCCTGTCTGCATCGCGGAAGACCTGGGGCGGCACAACGCCCTGGACAAGGTAATCGGCTACGGACTGCTCCACGACGTTGATTTCGGACGGACGCTGGCGGCCTCGACGGGCAGGCTACCCGCCGAGATGCTTTTGAAATGCCGCAACGCCAGCATACCGATAATCGCCAGCAAGGGAGTTCCCACCACTTTAGCCGTGGAAATCGGCAAGGAGGCGGGAATCACCATCGCCGGGCTGGTCAGGGGCGATACCATGATAATTTATTCTCACCCGGAAAGAATCGAGTAACGCCATGAATAAAGAATCTTCAGTCGCGGACTCGAAAGTAATAGAATGCCGGAAACTGGCCGGGGGCAGGTTCTCGGATACCAGAGTCAGCGTGATAATCGAAAAAGAACTGCTGATATACGTTAACGGAGCGCAACTGGTTACCGCATCCGTCATCCCCGGCATGGAGAGGGAATTCGTCACCGGCTACCTATATGGCCAGGGATTCATCAATGCCCTCGAAGACCTTGCGGCGATAGAGATAGAGGATAAAATTGCGAAAGTGACGCTAAAAGATGCCGACAAAGTATCACCACATACCGAAAAGACCAGCTATCGCATCGTTTCCGGGGGCGGACGGGCGGCATATAGCGACGAAATCACCCTATCCGAGATAAAATCCCGCATAAAAATCGACAAAAAAGCGATATTCCTGGCGATGAACACCCTTTTCGAGCAAGCCGCCATGTACCGGGAGACGGAGGGCGTCCACGCCGCCGGCCTCTTCACCGCCGGGGCGAAGCCGGTCTGCATCGTGGAGGACATAGGCCGGCACAACACGCTGGACAAATTAATCGGCTACGGCCTCATCAATAAAATAGGTTTCAACGATAAAATATTAGCCTCGACGGGTCGGATGGCCTCGGAAATGGTGACCAAAATCTGCCGGGCCGGAATCCCGGTGGCCGCCACCAAGACCACCGTAACCGATAAAGGACTGCAAATCGGCAGAGAGTGCGGCCTGACCATCATCGGCTTTGTCCGTGACGCCGGCACAAAGATTAATACAGACATGGAAGTGAGAGTGATTCAAGAGGCGGGAATGAAGATTTACACCGGCGCCGCAAGAGTGCTCTGTGAATAGAAGCGTATATAGGGTAGAATAGAAGTAGAGTGGAGACCTCGAAAGTCGGAGACCGGTATGATTAACAGGCGAGATAATTCTATGGAAGAGCGAATCCTGAAACTGAAGCAGGAGAGGAACGCCGTCATCCTCGCGCATAACTACCAGTACGGCGAGGTGCAGGATATCGCGGACTACGTCGGCGATTCCCTGGAGCTTAGCCGGATAGCGGCCAGGACCGACGCCGATGTTATCGTCTTCTGTGGCGTCCATTTCATGGCGGAAACAGCTTTCATACTTTCGCCGGAGAAGACGGTGCTGCTGCCGGACGCGGGCGCGGGCTGCCCCATGGCGGACATGATTACCGCCGAGCAGCTTCGGCAGAAAAAGATGGAACTCCCCGGCGCAACCGTGGTTACCTACGTCAATTCCACCGCCGAAGTCAAGGCGGAATCCGACTACTGCTGTACCTCCGCCAACGGGGTCAAGGTCGTCACTCAAATCGATAATGAAGAGATACTGTTCGTCCCGGACCAGTTCCTGGGAAAATTTATCATATCCAGGACAGGCAGGGAAATGACCCTCTGGCCCGGCTACTGCCCTACCCATGTCAACATATCGCCCGAAGACATCAACCGGTGCAAACGCGATTACCCCGGAGCTAAAATAGTCGTGCACCCGGAGTGCCGACCCGAAGTCATCGCCCTGGCCGACGAAGCCTTGAGCACCAGCGGCATCATACGCTACGCCGGCCGTGCGGACATCCGCGAACTGATTGTCGGCACCGAGGTGGAAATATTACACCGTCTCAAGAAGGAAAACCCGGGCAAGAAGTTCATCCCGGCTTCCGAAAAGGCCATCTGCCCCGATATGAAGCTTATCACGCTGGATAAAGTGCTGAAGTCGCTGGAGACAATGACGCCCGAGGTAAAGGTGCCGGAAGAAATACGCGTTAAAGCCAAAGCGGCCGTTGACCGTATGCTGGAGATAGTATAAGGAAATGGAACAGCATAACTCAATCGTCGTTTATATTACCGCCAAAGACACCGAAGAGGCAGAGAAGATAGCCAGGCTGCTGCTCAAGCGAAGGCAGGCCGCCTGCGTCAACATCGTGCCTGAAGTCAATTCGCATTTCTGGTGGCAGAACAAGCTCGATTCTACCTGGGAGAGCCTTCTCGTTATCAAGACCAAAGACACCCTTCTGCCGGATATTGTGAAATCGGTCAGGAAGGTTCACAGCTACAAGGTCCCGGAAATTATAGCCCTGCCCATCGTCGGCGGCAGCCAGGAATACCTCGACTCTATAGACAACGAGGTAACCTAGTTGGGAGATAGTATGCTTACCGAGAGAGAATTACAGCGTTACGACCGGCAGATAATGCTGTACGGCTTCGGGGAGGAGGGGCAGGAGAAGCTTAAAAGGGCCAGGGTATTCATCGCCGGTGCCGGGGGACTCGGTTCGCCGATATCCATCTACCTGGCCGCCGCGGGCATCGGCACGATACGAATTGCCGACCACGACAAGGTGGAATTGAGCAATCTGAACCGGCAGGTGCTGCACTGGGAAGAGAACATCGGCGATTGTAAGGCCGATTCGGCGGTGGAAAAACTGGGGAAATTTAATCCGAACATCAAAATAGAAGCCATCGCCGAGACGATAACTGACGCCAGCGTATCGAAGCTGGTGGGCGACTCCGACTTAATCGTCGACGCCATGGACAACCTGCCGACCCGATATCTGCTTAATAAAACGGCGATAGATAAGAAAATACCGTTCTTTCACGGCGCGGTCTACGGTTTCGAAGGCAGGGCCATGACGGTCATACCGGGAAAGTCGGCCTGTCTCAACTGCGTCTACCACGGGGCTGCCGCGCCATCCGAGAAGTTCCCGGTCATCGGCGTCACCCCGGCGGTTATCGGCTGTATCCAGGCCGCCGAGGTCATAAAATACATCACGGGACTGGGAGAACTGCTGACCGACCGGCTGTTGAACTTCGACGCACTTAAAATGAAATTCAATGAGTTCAGGGTGAAGCGGGACCCGGACTGCGAGCACTGCGGGAAATTATAGTACCGGTGAGTCATTAATGAGCGTAGAGATAGAACTTTCATCGATATTCGGGAGATTTACGGATAACAAGCTGACCTTCCAGGTAGAAGGAAGGACAGTCGGCGAGTGCCTTAAAGAGCTGTTCAAGCAGTACCCCAAGCTGGAAAAGCTGCTGCTCAACAAGGAAGGCAGGCTACAGCACGCCTACGATGTTTACGTGAACGGCGAAAGCGCCTACCCGAAAGAGATGACGAAGAAGGTCAAGGACGGCGATAAGCTGAATCTAGTATTTATCATTTACGGCGGCTGAACTGCTTAAGCCCGCAGTTCCCAGAAAACCCGGTCCCAGTCGATTTCCTTTTTACAGATGGGGCATGCCTGCTTTATGGGCACCTCCTGATGGCATTCCTCGCAGTGGTATTTCTCCCCTACCTTATAGACTCCGAGTCCTTTACCTTTTCCTACGGGTTTTTCCTTGTCCATGCTCCACCTCCCTGTTCCTGATATTACGGAGGGCTTCTAGTGCTATTGTAGCAGAGTGGGGAGGAAAGGGGCGTGTTGAGTAAGTGATATTTTTACTAAATTACGCACCATGAGGGTACACGCCGCTTTATAATGCAGAAGGTTCCGATTCAGAAACTATAAAAAGTGCATCGCCCTGATGAATTACATAGTTCGACTGGGGATTAACAATTATCACCCTATCCTTTTCTGGCAGCTTATGCAAGACATCTACACTCTCAATTGCTTTAAGTTCTTCACGGTAATCGGTCTCTACGGCCAGTAAAATCATTCGCTGCTCAGTAAGAGCCTTGGCAACAGTGGTATATTCTTTTTCAGCTACTTCATCCGATAAAGGACGGTCGTAACGATAAATCTCACTACCCTTGTTAAAAGTTAACAACTCGGATACTATCAACGAGACGCCGTGGTGCAAAGCGGAGAAAACGGCCAGGCTTCCTCCTACCTGATCAAGGCAAATAATTTCGTCAGCGTGGGCATGTCTCAGGTGCAGGGAGTTAGCCGAGTTCATAATTTGCACACAGGTATGAACCTCCCGATTTAAATCTTCAACCGCCAGAGCTATCATGATAGCTTTAGCATCAGCTGCGTTGGCATCATTAGTAAAATCGGTAAGTACAATAATGCTTTCGGCCCTCATTATACCGGCTTTTATCAGGTCACCATCACTCGCGGGGTCGCCCTTGATGAATTCAACTCGTTCATCCGCTAGAGGTCTTTTATCACAATCTGTTAAAATTACGATGCCTCGTTGTACTTTCCCGTTTGATGCCAGCAAATCTTTCACAATGCGTTCACCCTGGAAATTCCATCCGCAAATGATGGTGTGACCTGAAAAATTCACTTTCTTCGCCATACTACCTCCTCTCCTTAGGAACTCAATGAGCACGCTGGTGATTTTGGCTGTAATAATTACTATAAAGGTAACACTGGCTAATATCCCGACAACCATACTGATTTGAACGGGTATGTAGGGAGTTTCTATTTCTCCTAACTCACCAAAAAAAGCAGGAAAAGCTTTCAGGGCGGCATTCCCAAATCCGGTATCTTCATATATCGTGATGACCAAACTGGCGAGTAAATACACGAATAACAGCGTAAGAAGTACGGATAGCGCCGGACGGTGGATAATCCTCTTCCAAGTAAGCCAAATGATGTATCGGCATCTTGAAATCATAGTATTTCCCCCGAGAACCGTGGAAAAACCTGATATTTTCTCACATGCTACTCCGGCATTAATAATATGTCAAGTAGCTGAGATATTGTGACAATGATAGTCTATCGGCCTGCCTAACGTTCTATCAGTTTAGCCGATAGTAAGCGAGTGTATAGCCTACCCTTACCCTTACCCTTCTCTTTCCCTCGCCCTCAGCCACTTCCCCTTCTGCTCCATGCGTGTTTGCTCATCGGTGGTTTGATAGGTAGAAAGAAAGGTTTTGCGGAAGGTTTTAAAAGTACCGGCCAGAATAGAGTTTCTTATTTTCCCCATGAGGTTGGCGATAAAGCGCAGGTTGTGGACGGTAGCCAGCCGCAGGCCGAGAAGCTCATTAGAGCGGAAGAGGTGGCTCAAGTAGGCGGCGGAAAAGTTACGGCAGGTATAACAATCGCAATCGGGGTCGAGGGGGGCGTCCATCCTGCGGTAAGCCGCTTTTCTTATATTCACCCGTCCCTTGCCCGTAAACAGAGCGCCGTTGCGGCCTACACGCGTGGGCAGGGCGCTATCGAAAATATCTATGCCCCCCGCCACCCCTTCGACGATATCCTCCGGCGAGCCGACGCCCATGAGATAGCGTGGTTTTTCGACGGGCAGTAAAGGGGTGGTTTCTTCCACCATGGCGAAGGTGGTCTCTTTAGGCTCGCCGACACTCAAGCCGCCGACGGCGTAGCCGGGAAAATCGAGCGCCGTCAGGCACTCCGCCGACTTCTTTCTTAACTCCGGGAACATGCCCCCCTGAACGATAGCGTAGAGGGCCCGGCCTTTTCTTTTTTGAGCCTTGAGGCACCTCTCCGCCCATCGATGCGTCCTGTCCATCGCTATCCGTACTTTTTCCTGACTGTCGCCGTAGGCGGTACACTCATCCAGGACCATCATAATGTCGGCGCCGAGCGACTCCTGATATTTAACCGCCAGTTCGGGCGTGAGGAAGTGCTCGCTGCCGTCGATATGCGAGCGGAAGGTAACACCTTCATCGCTGATTTTGCAGAGGGGGGCCAGGCTGAAAACCTGGTAGCCGCCGCTATCCGTGAGCATGGCACCGTCCCAGGCCATGAACCGGTGCAGGCCGCCCATCTCCTCGATGACATCTATGCCCGGTCGCAGATAAAGGTGATAGGTATTGGCCAGCACCATGTCGAACCCGGCGTCTTTGATATCCTGGGGGGTGAGGGTCTTGACCGTGGCCTGGCTGCCCACCGGCAGGAACACCGGCGTAGGCACCGTACCGTGCGGCGTATAAAGCTCCCCGGCACGGGCGCCGCCGGAGGTTTTTATTAGTTTAAAGTGCTCTTGGGACAATTATAAACTCCTTTATTATTATCCTCACCCCCTGTGTCCCCCTCTCCTTATGAGGCAGGATGAAGGAGAGGAGGAATAAAAAGAAAGAGGGGCTGGCGTCCCTCTTGGACGCCCCGCTTTCTCCTAGAGAGTTTGATACTTGCAGACTCGCCATAATGTGAATTAATAAATTATTTATTGTATCAGCCGGTTGGCGATGATGCTGCGGTGCACCTCGGAGATGCCAACGTATATCTCGGTCATCTTGGCATCCCGGTAGAGTCGCTCCACCGGCAGCGATTTCATCGTCCCGTAAGCGCCGTGAATCTGCATCGCTATGCGGGTAACGTCCACAGCGACCTGTGAAGCGAAGAGCTTGGCCATGGACGACTCGTACTGGATGCTTTGACCCTGCTCGCGGAGGAAAGCGGTGCGGTAGACCAGCCAGCGGGCGGCCTCGATTCGGGCAGCCATCTCCGCCAGTTGTTGCTGTATGGCCTGCATCCTGGCAATAGGCCGGCCCATGGCTTTTCTCTCCCGGGCGTATTCGAGTGAGAGTTCCAGCGCCGCCTGGGCGACACCCACGCCCTGCACGGCCACGCTCAACCTCTCTATGCTTATCGCCTCCAGCAGGATATCGAAGCCCTGTCCTTCTTCGCCGATTACGTTCTCCTCCGGCACGTAAACATCGTCGAGATAGACAACCGAGGTGCCCAGTCCCCGGAGCCCCATGGTCTCGCAGGGATCGCGGAGGGCAAAACCGTCCGACGAAGAATCGACGATGAAAGCGTTCAGGCCTTCCTCCTTTTCCCTCCGGGCGAAGAGGAGCACCACGTTCAGCGCCGGGGCCAGCGCCATGAACTGCTTCTGTCCGCTGATTACAAAGCCTTTGCCGCTGCGGCGGGCTACCGTGGTAATCATCCGCGGGTCGGAGCCGGTATCGGCCTCGGTAAAGCCGATGCCCCCCAGCCACTCTCCGCCGGCCAGAGGCGTTAATAAACGCTTTTTCTGTTCCTCGTTACCAAAGCGGTAAATGCCTTCTTCGGGGACGGTATTGACCGACATAATAGCACCGACGGTCATCGAGGCCCGGCAGAGCTGCTCCAGCACCAGAACAAAGCTGACATAGCCGGCGCCGCTGCCGCCGTACGCGGCCGGATACGGCAAACCCTGAAAGCCGCGACGGCCTATCTCCCGGGCAAGGTCGGCGGGGAATATGGCGGTGCGGTCTATTTCCGCCGCCTTCGGCAGCACTTCATTAGTCGCAAAGTCCCCGGCCAGACTCTGCAGCATCTTTTCCTGTTCGTTCAGATTAAAGTCCATTTCATCTCTCCCTAAATCTTACCCCAGAAGCCAGATATCCAGGCACATGACCAGGAATATCGCCCCCAGATAAGGAAAAGCCGATAAGCGGTACAGCCTCCAGGAATCCTTAGCCGCGCGGGAAACGACAAGTCGGGAACAGGCATAGACCATGACGATTCCCAGAATATTGGCCAATGCCAGATACAGCCAGCTAAATCCGCCGATAAAGTAAAGGACGATGGAAACCGCATATAAAACCAGCGAAAAAGCCAGTAAAATTTTAACCGAGTCCCTGACCTCCAGATTGATGGGAAAGTAGTTCATTCCTGCCTGCCGATAGTCCTCACGGTAGGCGATATTGACACTCCAAACGTGCAGGGGCAGCCAGGCGGCAATCATCACACAAAGAAGCAGCAGTTCCCAGCCCAGGCTCTGTCTTATCGCCAGCCACCCCATCAGAATCGGGGCGCAGCTGGCGAGCACCCCTTGAGGATAAACGCAGGTTACCTTCTTGCGCCAGGTGGCGGTCACCAGCGTGCCGAAGGCATCGGCTAGAAAAACAAAGGGGTGCAAATACCAGGCCATGACCAGGCCGATAAGAATCAGGCCGATAATTAAAGGCAGCACCTTCTGATGGGGATAAATAACCCTTGACGGCAGCACTCTTAAACAGGTGCGCTGCATGCGGACATCGATATTACAGTCCAGATAGTTGGTCAATCCGTTGGCGCCAGCCGAGGCTATCAGTACCGCCACCAGGACAAGGGCGAGACGGGGTGTGAACTGCCCCTGGCCGGCGATGACCGCCGTACAGAATCCGATAAAGGCCAGCAGTACGCTGGGCAGAGGTTTCAGAACCTCGACATAGCTGACCACCCTGCCGATTGACGTGCTTCTTCCACGCGACAGGTCTGCTTTTTTACCGTCCCTTACGACTACCTGCGAATAATCTGTTACCATAAATACACTCCAATTATACACAATATGCTCTATACAGGCTAGGACGGAAATCTGCCCGACCCTGCCTATGTTTACTATTCGGTGGGTATTGTATTAATATAGGGGCAGTGAAAGCAGAATTGAAGAAATTACTGGCAGAAAAACGAAAGCGGTATATTAATGACGCCGACCGCGTGCCTTCGGCAGTGTTAATCCCCATCTATAAAAACGAGGGGCAGTACCACATCGTCTTCATCAGGCGGACGGATACGGTTAAAACACACAAGGGACAGATATCCTTCCCTGGTGGGACACGTGAAGACAGCGACGGGACGCTGCTGGATACGGCTATACGGGAGAGCACCGAGGAAATTGGTCTGCTCCCCGAGGATGCCGAAATTCTGGGCGAACTCGACGATGAGATAACGACAACGTCAAACTACATCGTCACCCCTTTTGTCGCTGTAATACCCTGGCCGTACTCGTTCGTTATCAATAAAGGCGAGGTGGACGAGATAATTAAAGTTCCTGTGGCAGCGCTCATGGATAGTGATTGCCTCAAACCTGATACCGAGTTTCTCAACGGCAAAGAAATCGAATCTTATACGTATCAGTATAACGGTAATGTAATCTGGGGGGCCACCGCCCGGATATTGAACAAGCTGCTGGGAATAATCGGAGAGATTCCAGAGGATAACTAAAAGGTGAACCGGGTATTAAGTCGTGAAAGGCCTGAATTACCGGGGTATCTTCAACCGGCGACCAGGTTGCAGTCCTTGAAAAGGATATTCTTACCGTAGCCGTCGTACTTGCCCTGCATCGTTACCGCCTGCCCTTCCTTAAGTCGGCTCATCCGACTCATGGCCTCTTTCTCGAAGGAACAGCGGACGCTCCATAATATCTTTTTCTGTGAGCCGGTAAGAATAATATAGCGAACGTCAATATGGTCACGGATAAATATTTTGCTCACTGTACCTGTTATCGACAGCGTTTTTCCTGATAATTTGGTATGCGTCCCCACCATATTCCCCCGGTAAAGCTCATCCAGCTGGTCGACGCTAATCTCCATTCCTTCCGTGATGTTCTCCAGCGTCGGCGCTTCCGCCGCTACAGGTTTAGTCTCCGGTTCAGGGGTTAGTTCGGGTTCAGGCTCGGGCTCTGGTTCAGGCTCCGACTGCGGCTTGGGCTTCCGGCCCTTTTTAGGTTTCGGTTCGGGTTCAGGCTCGGGTTCCGGTTCCGGTTCCGGTTCGGGCTCGGGTTCCGGTTCTGGTTCGGGCTCCGGTTCTAGTTCTAGCTCCGGTTCGGGTTCAGGCTCGGGTTCCGGCGCTACCGACCTCCAGGCAGAGCTCCGCTCCTCCTGAATCTCCTTGAATGTCTTATCTATCTTCTTATAAGCCCGGGACAAAAGCGGATAACCGCACCACTGGCAAACCCAGTCCTCGGTTCGCATAGTCTGTCGGCCGCAATTAGGACAAGCTGGCATGTTTTTCCTCACCCATAGATTACACATGATTGCGGCATCTTGTCAACTGGTAAAAAAGTACTGGAAATAAAGTCATTCGCAGGGTAATCTGTCCAGAATATTACTGATTATCAGTAATATAGTTAACATTTCAGTATTAACTTTTCTTATTATTTCTTGACATATTACCTGAAAAGATTTATAATGTAAATAAGGTTATTATGGAGTGCTTTCATGGCAGGTAAAAATTTCTATGACATACTGGGGGTTAAGAAGGGTGCCAGCGACAAGGAAATCAAGCAGGCCTACCGCCGACTGGCGCGCAAGTATCACCCGGATGTAAACGCGGGCGATAAGTCCGCCGAGGCCAGGTTCAAGGAGATAAACGCCGCCTATGAAGTACTTTCGGATAAAGATAACCGGAAGAAGTACGATAAATATGGCGATAAATGGCAGTATGCCGACCAGTTCGAACAGGCCGAGCGGCAGCAGGCGCAGTACCGGCAGTACTCGCCGGGTGGCGGGGAAAGCTTCCATTTCGGGGGGGATATCGGCGGGCTTGATAGCATCTTCAATGAGCTGTTCGGCGGCGGGCGCAGTCGCAGCTTTCACCACCGCTCCCAACCGAGGCGCGGCCATGACCTGGAATCTCCAATCGAAGTAACGCTGGAGGAAGCCTACAGCGGCACCAGCCGCACCATCAGCCTCCAGATGGAGGAGCCGTGCTCGGTATGTAAAGGCAGCGGGATGATTCAAAACCTGCCCTGCTCGGCATGTCGCGGCGCCGGCGTAGTGCCCAATATCAAACGACTCGAAGTAAAGATTCCAGCGGGTGTAGCTACCGGCTCGCGGATACGCATCGCCGGCAAGGGACAGCCGAGTTATAGCGGCGGCACCAGCGGCGACCTTTATCTGAAGATAACGGTAAGACCCCACGCGAAATTCGAACGCCACGGCGATAACCTGCATGTCGATGTACAGGTACCCCTGGTTACAGCTATCCTGGGCGGCGAAGTCCAGGTGCCGACACCCAGGGGCAAGCTGGCATTGAAGATACCGCCGGAAACCCAGAACGGGCGCGTCTTCCGCCTCTCCGGGCAGGGTATGTCTCACCTCGGCAAGTCCGCACGGGGCGACCTTATAGCTAAAGTCAGCATAGTCCTGCCTACGGGACTATCTGACAAAGAAAAAGATATATTCACGCAATTGAAGGAGATACGACCGTCCTGATGGCAAGTTGAGGTGACTATGAACAGAGACGAATACGATACCGAGCCCCGCTACGTGATAAGCGTGGCGGCCAGAATGCTGGAGGTGCAGACCCATACCCTGCGCTACTACGAGAGGGTCGGCATCATCGAGCCGAGACGCTCCCGGGGAAACGTACGTTTATATTCGGACAGGGATATAGCCGTCCTTCAGAGAGTCAAGACTCTGGTGGATGACATGGGTATCAACCTGCCGGGGGTGGAGGTTGTCCTGCGTATGATAGAGCGCGTGGGAGAACTGCAAAACGAGCTGGAACAGGCCCGGCAAGAGATTAATGAATTGCGGGGAGGTAAATAAAAATGAAGCAGGACAGGTTCACCGAACAGGCACAGGAAGCCATACAGACGTCCCAGCAAATGGCCATGCAGTACAAGCACAGCCAGTGGGACGTGGAACATATCTTACTGGCCCTGCTTATTCAGCAGCAGGGGCTGGTGGGCGAAATACTGAAGGAACTCAAAGTAAATATAGAAACAATAAGAAACAAGGTGGAAGAAACCCTGGATAATACACCAAAGGTCGCCTACCAGAGGGGGCAGATTTACGCCACGCCTCGTATCGCCCAAGTCATGCAGAAGGCCGACGAAGAAGCCCAGAGGCTCCAGGACGACTTTATCAGCACCGAGCACCTGCTTATCGCCATAATCGGTGATACCAAGGGCGAAGCGGCCAATATCCTTCACAACGGCGGCATTACCCAAGAGAAGGTATACGATGCCCTCAAGAAGGTGCGCGGCGGACACCGCGTAGACGACACCCGGGCCGAAAGTAAATACCGCTCCCTCCAGAAGTACGGCCGCGACCTTACCGAGATGGCCCGCGAGGACAGGCTCGACCCGGTTATCGGCCGCGACGAGGAAATCAAGCGCGTGATGCAGATACTGACACGGCGCACCAAGAACAACCCGGTAATCGTCGGTGACGCCGGCGTGGGCAAGACGGCCATCGCCGAAGGGCTGGCCCTGAAGATAGCCGCCGATGACGTGCCCGATTCCCTGAAAGGGCATAAAGTAATCGCCCTGGACATGGGGGCGCTGGTGGCCGGCAGCAAGTTCCGCGGCGAGTTCGAGGAAAGGCTCAAAGCGGTTATGGACGAGGTCCGACAATCACAGGGCGAGGTAATACTGTTCATCGACGAGATTCATACCGTCGTCGGCGCCGGGGCCGCCGAAGGCTCTATCGATGCCAGCAATATGCTTAAACCGGCGCTGGCCCACGGCGAACTGCAGTGCGTGGGCGCCACGACCGTGGATGAATACCGCAAGTACATCGAAAAAGATAAAGCCCTGGAAAGGCGTTTCCAGCCGGTCTCCATCAACGAGCCAAGCCTGGAGGACACCATTGAGATTCTTCGAGGGTTGAGGCCCCGTTACGAGGCGCATCATAAGATAAAAATTACCGACGAAGCCCTCGATGCCGCCGCCAAGCTAAGCCAGCGCTATATCTCCGACCGCCATTTGCCGGATAAGGCCATTGACCTTATCGACGAGGCCGCCAGTAAGTCACGTATCGACGGCGAGAGCGCTCCGCCCGAAGTAAAGTCACTGGAACAGCGCATCAAGCAACTGGTCAACGAGGAAGAAGCCGCCTCACAGCGGCAGGAATACCAGCAGGCAGCCGAGTTGAAAGCGGAAAGGCTGAAGCTGGAACCGGAGTACAGCAAGACCAAAAGCGACTGGCTACAGAAGGAGAGAATCGACGAAGAGGTAACCGCCGAGCACATCGCCAGGCTGATTTCCAGCTGGACCGGTATCCCGGTGTCCCAGATGGTCGAGGGCGAGGCCGAGAAGTTCGTCCACATGGAAGAACGCATCCACGAACGACTAATCGACCAGGAGGAGGCGGTCGCCGCCGTTTCCGAAGCTATAAGGAGAAGCCGGGCCGGACTCAAAGACCCGAAACGCCCCATCGGCAGCTTCATGTTCCTGGGGCCGACGGGAGTCGGCAAGACCGAGCTGGTGCGTACGCTGGCCTGGTTCATGTTCGGGGACGAGAACGCCATGGTGAGACTGGACATGTCGGAATACCAGGAAAAGCATACCGTGTCCCGCCTTATCGGCGCTCCGCCCGGATATGTCGGCTACGACGAGGGCGGCCAGCTTACCGAGGCGGTAAGGCGGCGTCCCTACCGCGTTATCCTGCTTGATGAGATAGAGAAAGCGCACCCCGAGGTGTTCAATACCCTGCTCCAGATTCTCGACGACGGCAGGCTGACCGATGGGCACGGGCGCACGGTAAACTTCAAAAATACGGTGGTCATCATGACGAGTAATGCCGGCGCAGAGCTTATCAAGCGCGAAAGCCAGATGGGGTTTGCCGCGCGGAAAGACGCTTCCAAAGCTCAAAAACAGAGCTACGAGGACATGAAGAAAAAAGTCATGACGGAGATACAGAAGGCCTTCCGTCCCGAGTTTCTCAACCGGCTGGACGACATCATCGTCTTCCATGAACTTAGCGAGGAGCAGCTAAGGAAAATCGTCGACCTCATGGTCACAGACCTGCAGAGTCGGATGATGGAGCACGAGCTAAAGCTGGAGCTTACGGAAAAAGCCAAATCATGGCTGGCCAAGGAAGGCTACGACCCCGTGTACGGCGCCCGACCGCTGCGGCGAGTTATCGAGCGACAGGTGGAGAATCCTTTATCCAGCCAGATACTTAGAGGCGAGCTAAAAGAAGGCGACACGGTCAGGGTCGACCTCGGCAAGTCCGGCCTGACCTTCAAGACAAAGGCGCCGGCTAAAACCGCGGCCTGATACCCGCTTGTTTGACGCGAAAATTTACGAGAGGGGGGCTTTGCCCTCCTCTCCTGTTGATACCCGCAGTAGCGCTCGCTTGCGCTGGCGTGTATAATATATGCACATCATGTCAGAGCACGCACCCCTTGAGAAGGGATCCGATATAGATAACAGCCCCGACATTGCGGAAGCGCCCGGTAAGAAGTCTCCCGTATGGGCTTATATCATCGGCATCATCGGTATAATCCTCACGATAGTCATGGCAGCGGCTATCGTGTATTTCGGCGATGCTCTGCGGGCACTGAAGGGATTCGGCTACGTGGGTGCGTTTTTCATCAGTATCCTGGGCGGCGCCACCATTATCATACCCGTGCCAATGCTGGCGGTAGTCTTTGCGCTGGGCAGGGTCATGGAGCACACCTGGCTGGTGGGACTATCGGCGGCGCTGGGAGAGCTGGTAGGCGCTCTGACTATTTACATGACCGGCCACGGCGCCGGTCGGGCTATCAGCAGCAGCAAGCACGGCAAAATACAGTCCGCCTACGAACGAATGCTCGGTCTTATGGAGCGCCGGGGGCCGCTGACGCTGTTTATCGTAGCGTCGGTGGTCAATCCCTTCTTCTATCCGGCTGCATTGGCGGCCGGGGCATTACGGTTCGGCCTGAAGAAATATATCCTTATTGTCTTTGCGGGCAAGGTAATCAAGTGCATGACCGTAGTTTACGCCGGCTACTTCGGGCTTAAGGGTCTGTTCCACGCCATCGGCGTAGACCTGTAGGACTATTCTTCTTTG
This sequence comes from Dehalococcoidales bacterium, assembly GCA_034430575.1. Classification (GTDB taxonomy): domain Bacteria; phylum Chloroflexota; class Dehalococcoidia; order Dehalococcoidales; family RBG-16-60-22; genus JAFGPF01. The sequence continues at coordinate 1,345 of DAOUDZ010000018.1, read as the reverse complement.
ATAGTCACCCGGATTATCTTATCCCCCTCGAATTGCGGGTTCTCGGCGGGGTTGCGGGGGGTAATGCTCTCCAGGACATCCATGCCTTCCACCAGCTGACCGAAGACGGTATGTTTACCGTCAAGTCCGTGCTGGGCCATGTAGCAGATGAAGAACTGCGAGCCGTTGGTGTTGGCGCCGGAGTTGGCCATGGATAAAGTTCCGACTTCGTGCCAGTGTTGGGTAAATTCGTCGTCGAATTTATAGCCGGGATTGCCGCTGCCCTTCCCGGTGGGGTCGCCGCCCTGCGCCATAAAGCCGGGGAGCACCCTGTGAAAGGTGGTGCCATCATAATAACCCTGCCGTGCCAGAAAAACGAAGTTATTTACTGTCCTCGGCACGTCCTCTGCAAAAAGCTCCAGTACCAAATTACCCTTCTCCGTTTCCATAATGGCCGTGTATTTCTTACCGGTATCAATTGCCATCTCTGGCGGTGAGTCCCATTTCATAATTTTTACCTCCGGTGCTGATTCTGGTTCCGGTTGTGACGCCGGCTCTACCACGGATTCAGGGTTTTTATTAACCCGTGTTTCCGGTACCTGTACTTCCGTGGGGCCGCATGACACGGCTGATAGCACTGTCGCGACCAACATGGTAATAAGCAGCCAGAAAAAAGCTCTTACCTTCATAGATATACTCCTTCCAGCTTAAACAGCTGTCTTGAAATTTTAGCCTATTCGGGTTCAATAAGCAACGATTGGCCTGCAAAGAGAGAAGGGGTCGGGCGAATCCTCAAATCTTTTTAAGGACTGGCCTGACCCCTCCGTCTTCTGGGCGGTTACCAAGCTGGGGAACAACTTGATTAACTATGATGAGAATAGCACGTCCGGTATAAACACGGCATAAACAGCCGGGGCGACGGAATAAACAAGTCGTATACATTTGTTCTTGCCAGCTACCCCGTATTTATGCTAAATTAAAAATGCATTCACGGGGCCGTAGTTCACTTGGGAGAACGTTTGACTGGCAGTCAAAAGGTAGGGGGTTCGAATCCCCCCGGCTCCACCAGATTTTAAAGCTAAAAAAGCCCTTGAAGTCGATGACACTTCAAGGGCTTTCGTGTTTTAGCTAACGGATAGCTAACGCGAGGCTTCTAACCTGACCGTTTTCGGAGAGGCAATATCATCAAACTTTAGGGCGGCAGCCTCTTGAAGTCCCGGCGTAACATGGCTATAAGTATCCAGCGTAATTGATATACTGGCATGACCTAAACGCTCCTGCACTATCTTGGGATGCACACCTTGCTTGAGCATAAGCGAAGCGTGAGTATGTCTAGCATCATGTAACCGTATCCCCTTTAGACCGC
>DAOUDZ010000017.1:0-10426 GCA_034430575.1 Dehalococcoidales bacterium | reverse complement strand
ATGTTATCGATACGGCCACCAGCCTTCAGCTGGTAGAAGCCACCGATATCCTGATTGAGGACGTTAAAGAGCTTACGGCTGTCCTGGCGCAGAGAGCGATAGAACATAAATATACCGTGATGATAGGTCGCACCCACGGCATTCATGCCGAGCCGACCACCTTCGGGTTGAAGCTGGCGCTCTGGCTGGAGGAAATGAGACGCAACCTGCACCGCCTTACTGAAGCGAAAAAAATAATTTCCGTGGGCAAGATATCCGGGGCTGTCGGCACCTACGCCACGGTAACCCCGGAGGTAGAACAGAAGGCCTGCCATAAGCTGGGACTCGAACCCGCCCCGATATCGAACCAGGTGCTCCAGCGCGACCGCCATTCCCAGTTCGTCACCACGCTGGCCATCATGGCCGGCTCTCTGGAGAAGTTCGCCACCGAAATCAGGGCTCTGCAAAAGACCGAGGTTCGGGAGGTCGAAGAGCCTTTCGGCGCCAGCCAGACCGGCTCGTCGGCCATGCCGCACAAACGCAATCCTGAACTCTGCGAACGGGTTTCCGGCCTGGCGAGACTGGCGCGGGGCTGTGCCCTGACCTCCATGGAGAATATCGCCCTCTGGCACGAACGCGATATCAGCCACTCATCCAACGAGCGCATCATCCTCCCCGACGTCTGCCTGGTGCTCGACTATATTCTGTCCCTGTTTACCTCGGTAATGAAAAGGCTGCAGGTCTATCCGCACCGCATGAAAAAGAACCTGGACCTCACCAAAGGTCTAGTCTTCTCGCAGAGAGTCATGCTGGCCTTTATCAATAAAGGGCTAAGCCGGCAGGACGCTTACAAGATAGTACAGAGAAATGCGATGAAGGCATGGAAGGGAAACAGGAACTTCCTGACTCTGCTCAAGGCCGATACCGAAGTTGCCGCTACCATGAAGACAAGCGAACTCGAGGGCATGTTCGATTACCAGCATTACCTGCAATACATCGACGAGATATTCCAGAGGCTGGGCCTGACCAAGAGCCAGTGGCGGGGAATCATGCCCGATACTATAGAACTGGGCCCGAGGGCCATATAGTCCGAAAGCCTGTTTATCAGGAGATAACCGGAGTAGAAAGGTATAGTTATGGATACCATACTGATGGAAACAGACCTCCCGCTGCCGCTATTCATCCGCGGCAAGGTGCGCGATACTTATGACCTCGGCAGCCACCTGCTCATGGTAGCCACCGACCGCATCTCCGCCTTCGACGTGGTGCTCCCCAACGGCGTCCCGCTCAAGGGCCACGTACTGAACCGTCTCTCTTCTTTCTGGTTTCGGCGCACCGCGGAGATAATACCCAACCACATGACCGAAGCTGTTGATGATGTACACAGCCTGGATTCTTACCTGCCCGCCGAGAGCCGCTTCGCTTACCCACCGTATCTCAGGGGACGCTCCATGGTCACCAAGAAAGTAAAACGCATTCCGGTGGAATGCGTGGTCCGCGGCTATATATCGGGGTCGGCCTGGGCGGAATATAAAGAACACCGCACGGTCTCGGGAAATCCCATGCCGGAGGGGCTGAAGGAGTGCCAGGAACTGGAACAACCGATATACACACCCACCACCAAGGCGGAGACCGGGCACGACATGCCAATCACCAATGCGGAAATTATCAAGTTGATTGGCCTGCGCACCGCCCAGGAGATGGAGGAAAAGAGCCTGGCTGTCTATAACTATGCCCGTGAATACGCCCGGAGCAAGGGCATCATCATTGCCGATACCAAGTTCGAATTCGGGATTGATAACGGCCGTCTGACACTGATTGATGAAATACTGACGCCGGACTCATCTCGATTCTGGGATGCCGCCCAATACGAGCCCGGGCAGTCCCAGGAAAGCTTCGACAAGCAACCCGTCCGCGACTGGCTGACTGCTTCCGGGTGGAACAAGGAACCTCCCTCCCCCGAACTCCCCCAGGACGTCATCAAAGCGACTTCAAAGCGATACGTACAGGCCTACGAAAGACTGACCGGACGGCAGCTGGCTTTACTGGAGTAAGTGCTATCGCTCCAGGAACTCTTTGGTGCTGGGCAGCTCCCCGCTGATACGCGGGTCGATGCGCGTGGCCGCATCCAGCACCCGCCCCAGTGCCTTAAAAAGCGCTTCCGCCTTGTGATGGTCGTTGCTGCCGTAAAGCACCCTGGCGTGCAGGTTGATGCGCGCCTCGATGGCGAAAGACTCCAGGAAATGCCGGATAAGGTCGGCGGGCAGTCCCGGCATATCGTTGCCGGCAAAGGCCATGTCCAGCACCGCATATCCCCTGCCGCTGATATCTACTATTACTGTAGCTAATGCTTCATCCATCGGCACCGTAGCCTCGGCCATGCGCACGATGCCCCGCCTCTCTCCCAGGGCTTTACCGAAGGCCTGCCCCAGGCAAATTGCTACGTCTTCCACGGTGTGATGCGGGTCGTCGCCGGAAGCCGACAGCTTTATGTCAAATAATCCGTGCTTCATCATCGCCGATAGCAGATGGTCGAAAATACGAATCCCGGTATTGATATCCCATTTACCACTGCCGTCGATATCCAGTTCCAGATTGATAGCAGTCTCTTTCGTCTCTCGCCGTATTTCGGCTTTCCTGCCCTCCGGCGCCGTAGAGGCCAGAAGCTTCATAGCCCCCTTGAGAAACGTTCCGCCCATCGGAATCTTGCCGGTACGCGTCCTCTGGTACAGAGGCCGACTGCACCCTATTTTATCGGCCATCTGCTGGTCGGAGTAGTCATAGCCGTCCTGCATCCGTACTATTTTATTTAGTATCTCATTAGTAGAATCCATATTTACTCCCCAATACTTACTGTTAACTATTATAGCATTTATTTGCTATTTGTCAAGAGATAATCGATAATAAATGTTAATTATTTTAACATTGAATAAAGGTGGCTCATTTCACACACCTCACCCCCTACCCCCCTCAAACTATGGATAACGAAAACCTGCAGCCAGATTCGTTTGGAGAGGGATAGAACTATGAATAGGGGCTTCACCCCTCTTAGACGCCCCCTGGGGGCGTGAATCCTCCTTCATCCCCCTCTTTACTACTTGAAAAGTGGGTCTCACAAAGGGAGAGTGAGAGGAATTTCTACACGGTCTAAGCGGAGAATAACACGAGGGTGGTCAGGGTGGGAATAAATTACAAACGCGGGGTGGGGTTACTATTTTACCTTATGCTGACCGTTATCTAGTTTTCCAGTGTACGGAGAGCTTTTATAAGAGCATCGGTGTGCTCGGGCTTGCCCACGCTGATGCGGATGCTGTTCTTTAAAAGTGGATTATCGAAGTAACGGACAAGGATTCCTTTTTTCTGTAATTTTTTATATAGTACGTCGGCGCTTCCTTTCAGAACCTCGCAGAAGATGAAATTAGCTTGTGACGGATACGGTTTCAGCCACGGGATTTTCTGCAATTCGCCGTAGAGTCTTTCTCTCTCGGCCACGATGTCTTTCACCCTGCCCTGAAGATAATCAAGGTCTGCCAGCGACTCCTGCACGGCGATTTCCGCGGCCACGCTTACGTTGTGCGGAATCTTAATCGCCAACAGGTAATCGGCGATACGGGGCGGAAAAACGCCGTAGCCGACCCTCAATCCGGCCAGCCCCGCCCACTTGCTGAACGACCGCAGCACCATCAGGTTTTTATAACGGCCCGCCAGAGGCATAACAGTCTCGCCGCTAAACTCATAATAGGCTTCATCAATAACCACCGGCACGTCTGTTCCGATTATCTCCACGATATCCCGCTGTGGCATGACGTTTCCGGTGGGATTATTGGGGGTGGCCAGGAATATCAGCTTTGTTTTGCTGCTGATAACTGCCTTAACTTTGCTAACATCCACGGCGAAATTACCATCCCTGTTAATGTTAACCAAAGTGCCGCCGCATATCTCCGTGCTGAAACGGTAGATATCGAAGGTGGGCACGCAGTTTATCACCTCGTCGCCCGGCCCCACGAAAAGCCGCACGATAAGGTCGATGAGCGTATTACTCCCGTGACTCGCCACGATACGCCCGGTATCAACGCCGGCGTACCCCGAAAGCAGACGGCGTATCTCCTGCTGCCCATCGTCGGGGTAAATGTGGAAATGCGGACTATCGGCCAAGGCCTTCAGCACCTTAGGAGAACAGCCGTAGGGATTTTCGTTGGCGTTAATCTTGATGATATTATCCAGAGGCACATCGACCCTGCCCGCCAGCGTATCCGGGGACGTGCTGGCGCTGTAGCCGGTAAATCCCGTCAGATTAGGTCGAATCAACCTCTCTATGCCGTCGGAATCAGCCACTTAACTGCCTCCCCTGCCCGTATTTTTAAGTCGCCTCTCTATCGCCCGGGCATGGGCGTCAAGACCCTCGGCGCGGGCAATGAGCGAAGTCGCTTTACCCAGCTGTTCAATATCACTCTCATCCGTATTGACCAGGCTTATTATTTTTATAAAATCCAGAACGCTCAATGTGGAACTGAAACGCGCCGTCCCCTCCGTGGGCAACACGTGACTCGGCCCGGCCACGTAATCGACAAGTACCTCGACGGATTTCTCCCCCACGAAGAGACACCCGGCATTCTCCACTTTATCAATATATTCCGCCGCGTCCTTTACGACGAGGCACAGGTGCTCCGGCGCGAATAGGTTAGCCAGTTCCAGCGCCTCGTCGATAGTCAATACAACGGCAATCAGGCCGTTATCTTTCAGCGATTTCACGATGACATCCGGACGTGTAAACTCGGCCAGCTGGCGTTCGATTTCACGGTTCACTTCGTCGGCGAGGCGGCGCGAGGTAGCGAGCAGGACAGCCGAAGCCGCAGGATGCTCGGCCTGGGCCAGAAGGTCGGCGGCGCAGTACTCCGGATTAGCCGTATCATCGGCGATAATAACCACCTCGCTCGGTCCGTAAAGCCCATCGATACCGACCGTTCCGTAGACCATCTTCTTGGCCAGGGAAACAAAGATATTACCCGGCCCGCACACTTTGTCTACCCGCGGGATGGACTCCGTGCCGAAAGCTAGGGCGGCGACGGCCTGGGCGCCACCGACGGAAAAAGCGCGGTCTACCCCGGCGATTTTTGCCGCCGCCAGCGTCAGCGGGGAAACACTGCCCCGCTTCCCCGGAGGCGTCACCAGAATAACCTCTTTTACGCCGGCCACTTTAGCCGGAACTGCCGTCATCAGCAGCGACGACGGCAGAGGCGCTGTAAAGCCGGGAACATGCACGCCGATTCTACCCAGCGGACGTATCAGCCAGCCTAATTTTTTACCGGTGCTCTCCTTTAAAAGACTGCTCCTCTGCTCCTCGTGATAGGCGGTTATGCGCTCCGCCGCCAGTTCAAGGGCGGAGATAAGCTCTTTATCCACATCGCGGCAGGCACCGTCTATCCGCTTCTTATCGATTTCCAGCGACGCCAGCTTAACACCGTCAAACTTTTCAGTGTACTCAATAACAGCGACGTCGCCCCGGTCACGCACGTCATCGACGATTTGCCTGACCGTCCGTTCACGTTCGTCGCTGCCCGGTTTTTGCGAAATCCGCCGCGACAGTATCGACTTAGCCGATTTATATCCTTCGATGATTTTCATCTATTTATCCTCAACGGCTGTACGCAGTCGTGCAACGATAGCCTCAAGCTTTTTCCTCTTGACGCCGGATACAACGTCCGTACTCCCGACCACACAGCCCGTCGAAATGAAAAGTGTATCAATTACTTTAAGATTGTGCCGGGCAATCGTCCTGCCGGTTTCCGTATTCTCGATAAGCATATCGGCGTCTTCCGGCAGGAAGGCCTCGGTAGCGCCCCAGGTGGGAATCACACGATAGCACCCGAGGAGATTATCCCGGGCGTACCTGTCCGCAATATTCACGTACTCCGAGGCAACCCGGAACGGCTCTTCCCTGCCGGCGATGAATCGGCGTAAATCGCCGCAGTCATCTACCGCTAGTTTCTGGCTGACCACCGCCACGATTCGTACCCGGCTGGACTTCAGGTCCAGAAGCTCCCCGACCGGACTCGACGGGAACTGGTCCAGGTGCTCGGTCAGCCAGTCCCGACCCGTAATAGCCATGTCGAAATTACCGTTGGCCACCTGCAAAGGCATATCCTGGGGACGAATAACCTTGACGGTTACACCATCTACGTTAATCCCCGGGCGGCGATTTCCCGTCTCCGAGGGATAATCGTCAAGCTTGATACCAGCCCTATCAAGCAAGTTAACAGTCGCCTGCTGCTGGTGTCCGTCGGGGAGGGCCAGCCTGACGGTATCGCTTCTAGTTTCTACAGGGCGATTACGCGCAGGTGCCCCGACCGTATTGATTTCATCACCGGCGGTCATCTTTTTACCGGCCTCCGGCAGACTATCGCAAATAGATGTTACTATTTTATCAAGGTTCTTGGTCTCCCAGGTGTTCCGGTTGGCGATGAGGAAGGCGCTGAAATCGAGCATCTTGCCCACCGGCACCATGCCATAATCGGCCAGTCCTTCGCCGTGTTTAACCGAAAGCAAAGCCATCTCCGCGTTTTCCGGCGGGTATGCCTCGGCGGCGCCCCACACCGGAAAGATGCTAAAACGGCTCATGCGTTTCCGCAACGCAAAAGCTTCCGCCAGATTGGGATATTCGCTGGCGATACGCACCGGGGCCCCGTTTTGACGCAGGCCTACCTGTGGAGAAGCAGCCGCCGCATACAGCGCGCCTTTCCCGTACAGCAGGTCTCTCACCTTGACTATATCGCTGCTGGGGTATTTCACCAGCAATTCTTCAATCCAGTCCAGACAGCAAATCCCCAGGTCGTAGTTACCCATGGCTATCTGGACGGGTATATCCTTCTCGTGAAAGACCCTGATAAGGGACTCCGTGAATTTCCGCGACTTGGGCCGGTAGAAGCCCATGTTCGATGTGTACTCATCAAGCCCCCAGCCGGCTTTCTGCAACATGGCCGCCGTTTTTCTCAATAAACGCCCCTTGGGCAGGGCTATTTTAACCGCCACCTTCCTCCTCCAGTCGTTTTAGAAGCTCTTTAACAGTTGACGCTTCAATCTTCTTTTTCGTTTCCGTGTTCACTATAGTAAATACTGGCGCCGCGCTCCGCACCTCGACTATGCACTGGAAATCGCCTTTCTCACCATTGAGGTCCAGCTCGGCGATATAGCCGGCATCACGCAGTTTATCGGCCGCCCCAAAAGCCTCTTTCACGGCACCGCCGGATTTCACTCTTACCAGAACTCTTTCCGGCGCTTTCTTTACAAAATTCTCCGGGCTTCCCAGATTCATCAAACGGTCGACATATAAAGCAAATCCGGAGGCAGGCATGTCCCCACCCCCCATTGAGGGAATCAGGGCATCGTAACGCCCTCCCCCGCCTATCTTCTCTTTGCCGATGAAGAACTGGAAGATAATCCCGGTATAGTATTCGAAGCCGGCCCCGGAGGCAACGTTAATCTGATACTTCACCCCCAGTTCATCCAGGATGTCAACGGTCTTTAAAAATTCATCGAGGTACCGGCGGATTTCCGGCATATTACGGGCAAGAAGGGCCCTCTGATTTCTTAAAAATCCGGGTGATTGCCCTTTCAAACCCAGGAAAGGCTTTAGAGTATCGCCGACCTCCGGCGATTCGCGGCTGACTTCAGCCAGAGCCGCCGCATCACCATCCAGAATACGGTCGAACATGCGACTCTGCTCTTCCGGGGTCAGACCCAGTTTTACCAGCAGCGCTTTAATCAGTCCGGCGTGCGAAAGCCGCAACTCCACTCCTTTAAGTCCCAGTTTCTTCAGGACTTCCAGCGAAAGCGTAATAAGTTCGGCGTCCGCCATGGCCGACCCCGCCCCGATAAGCTCGGCGCCGCATTGCCACCTTTCCCTGGTTTCCTCACCGCCGCTTTCAAACATAAACAGGTTCGCGGCGTAAAACAGCCGTGCCATCCCCTGCATACTTTCCGTATACATGCGGGCGACCGGTATAGTACCATCGGGGCGCAGCACCACTCTCTCCCCACTCCAGCCGTCCCAGTCCAAGAAGGAATACACCTTCCCCAGCCTGCCGGGAGTCAGCGTTCCCGCCGAGGTAAAGAGGTGCAGGTACTCAATGGTGGGCGTCCTGACCTCCTGATAACCCCACCCGGAACAGACGTCGCGGCATATGCTCTCCACCAGACGGAATACTTTCATTTCCGCGGGGGAGATGTCCCGCATCCCTTTACATCTCTGGATTTTCACGTTTTATCCTCGCATTGTTAGCACATAGATACAATAATAATTTACACTATATCACACAGCTATTCAATTTTGTTCACATTTATTTACGCTATTTTGTATATCACAATCTTCAAAACGTATTAACCTCACCCCCTTACCCCTTCTCCAATCTGATACATCTAGTAAATACGTAAAATAATTTGGTTGGAGAGAGGGAGATAAAGAAAGAGGGGCTGGCGCCCCTCTTAGACACCCCGAAGGTGAATCGGTTTTAATTGCATTAAAACTATTATACAATTATAATGAGATGAATTCCCCGGGATTTGAATTATGATAAAAATCAGGCGCATATTACTGGTATTTGTATTGTTGCTGCTGGCTTTGTCCGCAGGCGCTGGCGTCTACGCGCAGACTCCTCATGTCGATGTCCTCACCATCAAGGGAACCATCAATCCCGTTCTCATCGATTACGTGAAACGGGGCATCGAACAGGCCGAAGATACGAATGCCCAGGCCCTGATTATCCAGATGGACACGCCCGGCGGACTGGACACCGCCATGCGCGATATCATCCAGCTCATGGTCAATTCCCGCGTACCGGTCGTCGTCTACGTGGCCCCTTCGGGGGCAAGGGCGGCATCCGCGGGGGTCTTTATCACCATAGCGGCCCACGTGGCTGTCATGGCGCCCAACACCGCCATCGGCGCCGCCCACCCGGTGGCTATCAGCGAAGAGGGCGAGGCCGGCATGTCCGAAACGATGGAGGAGAAGGTGGTCAATGACGCCGCCGCCTATATCAGGAGCCTCGCCGAGACCCACGGACGCAATCTGGAATGGGCGGAAAACGCCGTGCGGGAGAGCGTTTCCGCCACCGAGCGCGAAGCCCTCGACCTTAACGTTATCGATATGGTCGCCCCCGACCTCGAAACGCTGGTCAGGCAGCTGGACGGCCGACAGGTAACCCTGCTCAACAATCAGGCGGTCACGCTGGAAACCACTAATGCCATCATCAACGATAATCCCATGCGAACCGTCGAGAATTTCCTTTACGCCATCGCCGACCCCAATATAGCGTACTTACTGTTAAGCGTAGCCACGCTCGGTATCATGGCAGAGATATTCAACCCCGGCCTTATTTTCCCGGGAGTGGTGGGCGGCATCAGCCTGCTGCTGGCCTTCTACTCGCTGGGAATGCTGCCGGTTAACTACGCAGGGATATTACTCATAGTTCTGGCTATCGGTCTCTTTGTCGGTGAGGTGCTGACGACGACCTTCGGGATATTTACCGCCGGCGGAGTCGTAGCTCTGGTCATCGGCTCGCTAATTCTTTTCCAGGGGGCGTCCCCCGTGTTCAGGATAAACCCGTGGCTTATCGCCACCGTAACCATCATTATCACCGGGGCGCTTAGCTTTATCATCCACCGGGCCATCAGGGCACACCGCAGGCAGGCCAAGACCGGGCGCGAGGAGCTTATCGGCAAGACAGCCCTGGTAAAAGTAGCCCTGAACCCGGAGGGCACCGTGTTCTTCAAGGGAGAGCGATGGAACGCGACATCCGAAGACGGTGAAATAAAGCCCGGAGAAGAAGTGGTCATTAACAGGATCGACGGCCTGAACCTGTACGTAAATAAAAAGCCGCCGGCCAAATAAATTAATATCGATAACAAAGGAGGTATCTTTGCTTTATATGCCTGTTTGGTTAATAGTAGTAGTTGCACTAATCATCGCTGTCTTACTGGTCTTTGTAGTCATATGGTCGGTCCGGGCTCACCAGAGGAAGGTATCTGCCGGTAAGGAAGACCTGGTGGGTAGAATGGCTGTGGTGGAAGTGGCTCTGGAACCCAAAGGGATAGTACTCGTCGAGGGGGAACGCTGGACGGCTATAGTCGATAAAGACCGGATAGAGCCGGAGGAGGAGGTGATTATAACCAGGGTCGATGGTCTTAAATTAATGGTAACCAAGAAAAAGTAAAGGAGGTGCACAAATGAATCCAATCATCATAGGTGTTATAGTTGTCGTTGTTTTTATCCTTATCACGATGGCGGTTAAAATCGTCACGGAGTACGAGCGCGGCGTTGTTTTCCGCCTGGGACGACTGGTCGGTGCCAAGGGACCCGGCCTGTTCCTCATTATCCCGTTCATCGACCGCATGGTGAAGGTAGACCTGCGCGTGGTGACCATGGATGTTCCGTCGCAGGAGGTTATCACCA
>DAOUDZ010000016.1:0-11579 GCA_034430575.1 Dehalococcoidales bacterium | reverse complement strand
TGGAGCACTGGCATACCGGCAGTATGAGCCGGAGGACCAAAGTGCTGAACGACCTGCATCCCAACGGCGCCATTGATATTCACCCGGATGACGCTTTGAAGCTCGGCATTGTGGACGGCGACCTTATCAGCGTGGCTTCAGAGCGGGGTAAGATAGAAGCCCCGGTCAATATTACCGATAAGACCTCCCCCGGACTTGCCTTCATGGCTTTCCACTGGAAGGAGTCGCCGGCTAACGTGCTTACCAATGCGGCCCTCGACCCCGTGGCCAAGATACCGGAATTCAAGGTGTCCGCCGTTAAAGCGGTGCTGGCGGTCCTGGACCGGGCTACCCAGGATAACGCCTTCCTGTCCCGCCTTGCCGAGAATCCCGCCGAGGCGTTAAAAGAGTATGAGTTGACGCCTGAAGAGAGGGTAGCCATTGCCAGCGGCGATATACGAAAAATCGAGTCCTGGGTAGGCAAGCTGGATGAACGTCTTAAGAAATGGCTTATTGCCAGGCTGGCACAGGAAAAATGGTAACATCGGTTCCGTGTAGAATAGAAAACAGGGAGTTGAAGAGGGGCAGACGCCCCTCTTCCTTTTCTCCTCATGCTTGCTTCCTGTAGGAACAAACTGAAAAGAGTATAATGGAACAAAAGTATACAAAAGGAAAATGTAATGAGTCAGGACATGAGAATTCCTGATAAAGACCGCTTGATGGGGGGGGATGGGTCACCCGCTGGATTCACCGGGCGGCTCTTACGGGCTAGAGCCAGGACGGGTATTTTCGGTATCCATTTCTGGATAATTATTGGCCTCTTCATCGTTTTTTCTTATATTTATTACGGTATCTTACCTTCCTTCCATGATATTTACGTTATTATTTTCTTTTACCCGATGATATATGCGGCTATTGTATATCGTGTGCGGGGGGTAATAGTTAGTGGTCTCGTTTTCATCGGCATCCTGTTGCCGCAAGCTCTTCTTTTTACCCAGGACCCGCTTTCGCTGATGAGGACGCTTATTTTTGCCATCTTTGCCTTCCTCGTCAGCGGCCTGGGAGCTACCCTGCTGAACTACCTGGAACACCAGGTCGAAGCATATCAGGAAATATTATCACTTAACGACGAGTTGAACGGCTATATCGAGCAACTGAAAAAGACACAGCAGCAGCTCATACAGGCGGCTAAGCTAAGTTCCATTGGCCAGCTATCGGCGGCGGTAGCCCATGAGCTCAACAATCCGCTGGCCGGCATTCTGGTCTATACCAAGCTGTTGAAGGATAAGCTGGCCAGGGATTCATTTGATAAAGAACAAATGCAGGAAAACCTGGAGAGAATAGAGTCGGCCATCGATTATTGTACCGGGATAATACGAGGTCTTCTCGATTTCGCGCGGCAATCCGAGCCCCTTCTGCGCCCGGTGACCATCAGCCGGGCTATTGATAAAGCCATGTCTCTGGTGGGGCACCAGGCTAAAATGAAGCGGATTGAAGTGGTCAGGGAAGAATCGGAGAGGCTGTCGCTTGTTGTGGCCGATTTCAACCAGCTTGTTCAGGTTATTATCAACCTGGTGGTCAATGCCGTTCAGGCTATGAATGAAGGCTACAGGCTGGATATCCGCACTTCTGAGGACAACGACTGGGTAAAAATAAGCGTTCATGATACCGGGTGCGGTATACCCGAAGAAAATATGGACAAGCTGTTTACGCCCTTTTTCACCACCCGGGAAGAGGTGAAGGGAGTGGGATTGGGCCTGGCGGTATCTTATGGAATCATCGAGCGACATGGGGGCAGAATTGAAGTGGAGAGCGAGGTGGGAAGGGGAAGTACCTTTACAGTCTTCCTGCCGGCTTATAAAGAAGAGTTGCCGCCGGAAAATTCAACTAAATAAGCCTTTACTTATCACCGACCTGCCAGGGTAATCGGATAGTCAGTTCTGTTCCCCTGTCCGGTTCCGACTTTATCTGAAGGTCGCCGTTCAGCAGCCTGGCCCTTTCGTACATTCCCATAAGGCCGAGCCGGCCGGCGCTTACCATGTCCTCGACTCTTTCCGGCATTTTAAAGCCCGCGCCGTTATCGGCCACGGTCATCTCAATGTGTTCTCCCCCCCCCTCGACTTTAATCTCCACCGTAGAGGCACGGGCGTGTTTCCTGATATTGTTGAGCGCTTCCTGGGCGATTCTGAAAAGCACAATCTGTATTTCCGCCGAAAGAGGACGGTCGATGCCGGTAACCTCGACCTTTGCTTGGATACCCTGGTCTCTTTCCAGTTCCTCGGCAATCCATTCGATGGCGGCCACCAGACCGAGGTCGTCGATGATGCGTGGTCGCAGGCCTTGAGCGCAGCGGCGTGTCGCCTCCAGTGCCTCGACGGCTTGGCTGCGAAGAGTCTCTATATTCTCTTTTAGTGTTGCTAGCTTCAGTCGCGGACTGGAAGCCAGATTGTCCAGCTTTTGAATCAGGATGAGTATATAGGGGGACACATCGTCGTGCAGGTCCCGGGCGATGCGTTTTCGCTCCTCTTCCTGGACCCTGGTTATCTGCTGGATATAGGTACGTACGTTCTCCTGTAATTGCGTTTCCTGGGTTACGTCCCTGGCGACGTGCTCGAAGCCGCTTATCCTGCCGCCGGCTATTATCACATTGGTGGACATTTTCACCGTTTTTGTCGAGCCGTCCTTAATGAAGAACTGCTGCTCGTAGGGTTGCTCGAATTCCTCCTCCTTGATAAGTCTGTCCCGTACTTCTCTGGCCAGAGTCAGCGATTTGCTGCTAAGGAATTTGGCAAGCTGTACGCCTTCCAGTTCTTCTCTCTTAAACCCTGTCAGCTTTTCGAAAGCCCTGTTGCCATCCACGAACAGGCCGTTCACGTCCTGCACCCAGATAGCGTCACTGGCGTTCTCAAACAGGTAGCGGTATTTCTGTTCCGAGATACTCATTCCCTGTTCGGATTCTTCCAGCTTGGTTAATAGCTGCTGGTATAGCTCGCTCTCTTTCCGTTTAGTCTCGAACCATAAGTTGACCAGAATCCCGAGGATGATGACGGCGCCGCTTTCCAGAATGGCTTCGGGTCTGTATTCGGATATCAGGAAGACTCGTGGGAGTATCACGGCGAGTGATATGCCCAGACTGATTATCCCCGCTCTAAGGCCCAGGAACATGCCGGCGTAAGTAATGGGTATCAGGAAGAGGATTCGTTCTACCGCATGGCGCGTAAGACCGAGAAACGAGAGCAGAGACGGCGAGTCTATCCTTAATATCTGTTGCGGATATTGAAAAATAATGCCGACGATAAACATCGCCAGTAACAACCATAGATGAGGACTGGCGATGGTGATAGACGCTGGCTTTAATCCGCGGAAGTTAATGGTTAATACTCCACTCTCGAATGTTTACCGAATGAAGCGGCTACTGTATATCGTCAAGGTCTATATAACCCTGCTTTAAACCTTTAATGATGGCATCGGTACGGCTGCTGCAGCCGAGTTTGTTGAAGATATTGGTCATATGGGCTTTAACAGTTCGCAGGCTGATAAAGAGTTTTTCAGACATTTCCTTATTGCTAAGTCCCCGGGATGCCCACTTTAAAATTTCCATTTCTCTGGGTGTCATTTGTCCGGTGGTCTCCCGTTCTTCCGGGCTTTTGGATAGACTGGCCAGGCGCTGTACGAGCTTGCGGGTAACCTCGGGGTCGAGCACAGATTCGCCCGTGCGTACCGCGCGTATGGCTTTCACCACGTCTTTTCCGGGCGAATTTTTTAGCAGGTAACCGCAGGCGCCGGCTTCCAGAAGGCCGATGATATAGCGGATATCGCTGTAAGCCGTCAGTATCAGTAACGCCGTCGACGGGCTGACCTGCTTGATTTGTTTGGTTGCTTCCACACCGTTAAGCTTCGGCATAACGATGTCCATTATGATGATATCCGGCTTTAGTTCGTTGGCCAGCCGGACGGCTTCCTCCCCATCCGCCGCTTCTCCCACCAACTCGAAGTCCTTTTCCTGTTCGAGGAGATTACGCATGCCCTCCCGTAGCATGGCATGGTCATCGACTATTAAAATCCTCGTCTTCATTACGCTCCTGTTGTCCTGAACCTACGTATATTTCATCACCCCTATTCTAGAGCGTTTGGCAAAAAATCTCAATCATTAGTTATAGGTATACGGTTCTAGTACTTGGGGACATGCTGAAATACGACTTCCTGACGGGCAAGATAAGTCGTGCGGGCGGTTTATGAATCACGCATAACTGATAACATATTAAGAGTATCAGTTATCAGAGGTCGGAGAAGTAACATTGCGCAGGACAAGCGGTAATCAAGGTCTTAATAACGAAGAAAGACGCGAAAACAGGAAAGCAATTCTGGATGCCCTTGTTAAAGCTACCGAGGATGGAATGCCGCCAGCTGATAGGACTGATGAAGAAGGCAACGAGACCGATGCCTATTATACGCTAACTTCAGAGGAAATGGACGCACTGGTAAACGGCAATATGGATAAAATAGGGAGCTGGGTGAGCAGTCTGGATAAACGCCACGCCGCCCGGCTTTTACGCTGGCTCATCAAGGAAAACTGGTAAATGGGTGGCTGAAGTGAGTTAACCCCGGATAACCTGGTATAAAAGAGATAAACGGATTAGGAAAGGAGAAGTGTTACATGGCAGAGAGGAAAAAAATACTGATTGCCGATGATGAAAGCATCGTGCGGGATTCGCTGACGGACTGGCTTACGGACAAGGGTTACCAGGTCGTCACCGCCGAGAACGGCGAAGAAACCCTTAACATGCTTATGGAGGGCGATAACTACGGGGTTGTCGTTCTGGATGTGCGTATGCCGGGGAGAGACGGCATCACCATTCTGGAGGAAGCTAGGCAAAAGCACCCCGACCTCAAGTATATCATCATCAGCGGTTACCCTTCCGTAGATATCATGACGAGAGGGATAAGGCTGGGTGCCATGGGGTTCCTGGTTAAACCTTTCGACCCTGAAGAGCTGGAGAAGCTTATCCGCCATGCGATAAACGGAGCGGATGAAACAGCAAGCGTAGTTGAAGAGGCCTCCGGCCAGACCGGGGAAGAACTCCTGGGCCAGATATCCGGTAAGGAAATCGCCTCAATGATGGCGGAAAACCGGCAGTTCACCCCGTCAAAAGAATTCTCCGAGGCCGCCGCTTTGAAAAGCCTGGATGAATATAAAGCGCTCTATAACTGGTCTATCAAAGACCCGGAGGGTTTCTGGGGGCAGGTCGCCAGTCAACTGGACTGGTACAAGAAGTGGGACAAGTTCCTGGATTATAACTTCAAGGAAAAACCCGAGGTGCGTTACTTTATCGGCGGCAAGATAAATGTCAGCTATAACTGCCTCGACCGCCATCTGGATACCTGGCGCAAGAATAAAGCCGCCATTATCTGGCAGGGAGAACCGGATGAAGATGTCGAGGTGTATACCTACCAGCAGCTCCATCATGAGGTGTGCAAGTGCGCCAACGTCCTGAAAAAGCTGGGCGTTAAAAAAGGCGACACTGTTTCGATTTACCTGCCCATGATTCCCGAACTGGCTATAGCCATGCTGGCCTGTGTCCGCATCGGGGCGGTGCACAGCGTGGTTTTCGGCGGTTTCAGCGCCGAGGCCCTGCGGGACCGCATCCTTGACTGTCGCTCGAAGGTACTTATCACCGCCGATGGCTATTATCGCAGCGGCCGCCAGATTGTTAGTAAAAATAATGCTGATCAGGCTCTTAAAGAATGCCCCGAGGTAACGGATGTCGTTGTTGTTAAAAGGCTGGGTATAGATATACCGATGCAGGAAGGCAGGGACCAGTGGTGGCAGGACGTGATTAACGCTGATGATATTAGCGCCGATTGCGAACCGGAACAGATGGACGCAGATGCACCCCTGTTTATCCTTTACACCAGCGGCAGCACCGGCAAGCCCAAGGGAGTCGTTCATACGCAGGCGGGTTATCTCCTGCACTGCTACCAGAGCATGAAGTGGATATTTGATATAAAAGAAGAGGATACTTACTGGTGCACCGCCGATGTAGGCTGGGTCACCGGACACAGCTATATAGTGTACGGTCCTCTGGCTATCGGCGCCGCCAGCCTGATGTTTGAGAGCGTGCCGACCTACCCCGAACCCGATAGGTTCTGGAAGATAGTGGAGAAGTTCGGCGTAAACGTTTTCTATACCGCCCCCACTGTTATCAGGGCTCTCATGAGGGATGGCGAGGAATGGCCAAATAAAAACGACCTCTCCAGCCTTAGACTTCTCGGCAGCGTCGGCGAGCCTATCAATCCGGAAGCGTGGATGTGGTACCACCGGGTTATCGGCAAGGAGAAATGCCCCATCGTGGATACCTGGTGGCAGACGGAGACCGGCGGTATACTGATTACGCCCCTTCCCGGCGCCATTCCCACCACGCCCGGTTCGGCCACCCTGCCGTTCCCCGGTGTCGAGCCGGTGATATTGAGAGAAGACGCGACCGAGGCCGGCGTCAACGAGGGCGGCTTCCTCTGCATCAAGAAACCCTGGCCGGGTATGATGCGCACACTCTACCACGACCCGGATAGATTCAAGGAAACGTATTTCAGCAAGTTCCCGGGTTACTACTGTACCGGTGATGGTGCCCGGCGCGACCAGGACGGCTATTACTGGCTCATGGGACGTATCGATGATGTAATTAACGTCTCCGGTCACCGCATCGGCACCGCCGAGGTGGAAAGCAGCCTGGTTTCGCATGCCAAGGTGGCCGAAGCCGCCGTCGTCGGTATGCCTCACCAGTTGAAAGGTCAGGGTATATACGCTTACGTCACCCTGAAGGTCGGCGAGGCATCGAGCCCGGAACTGGAGAAGGAATTGAGGACCCATGTCCGCCAGCAAATCGGACCTATCGCTACTCCCGACGTGGTTCAGTTTGCCGACGGCTTACCCAAGACGCGCAGCGGTAAAATTATGCGCCGGATTCTGGTCAAGATAGCTGCCGGCAATACTGAAGACCTGGGTGACACTTCTACTCTTGCCGACCCGTCAGTCGTGGACACGCTGTTGGCCGGTAGAAAACAGTAGCAATAAAAACGGGTGGTCGGAGAGGATTTTCTCTCCGACCACGTTTATTCTTAACTATATACGGAGGAATTTTGTGGCAAAGGTAATAGCTAAAGAAGAACCGCAATGGGCTAACCCCGGCGCTCTGGGTCTGGCCGGGTTTGGCCTTAATACTCTCCTGTTGCAGGTTCACAACATCGGCTGGATAGACAGCACCTTACCCCTCATTTTCGGTTTTTTCTGGGGGGGTGTGGCCCAGATTATCGCCGGTATCATTGACGCCCGGCGCGGCGATACCTTCGGTCTTACGGCCTTTGTGTCGTACGGCGTTTTCTGGCTGGGGCTTAGCTTCAGTTTTCTCCTGCAATGGATAGGGCTGATAGAAATGGATAACCACGGTATTGCCTGGCTTTTCATCATGTGGGGTATCTTTACCGGTTACATGACAATCGCCACTTTTAAAATGACCTACATGCATATTTCCGTATTCGTATCGTTAACCGTGCTTTTCTTTCTGCTGGCAGCCACATTCTTCGGCGCCATACCCGCTATAGTACCCGGTATCGAGGGGCTTTTCTGCGGCGGGGCGGCGGTTTACGGCTCGGCGGCGGTAATCGTTAATACCAAGTACGGACGTGAGGTATTCCCGCTGGGAGCGGTTTCTAAGTAGAGTATCGGGGGAGGTGGGGTGAAGAGAGAGGAACATTTAAGCCCTGGTGAGAACCACGGGGGTGTTGATATACTTTTCGGTTAAACTCTGATGCAGGCTACCTGATGGTTATCACCGATATCCCTCAGAGGCGGCACGGTCTGGGAGCACTCGGGGATGGCCATGAAGCATCTGGGGTGGAAAGGGCAACCGGGCGGCGGGTTCAATGGACTGGGCACTTCACCCTTCAGGATAATACGCTCGCGTGTCTCCTCGACGACAGGGTCGGCTATAGGCACGGCGGAGAGAAGAGCCCTGGTATAGGGATGAACGGGATTATCGTAGAGCTCCTTCGCTTTACAAATTTCCACGATGCGTCCCAGGTACATCACAGCCACGCGGTCGGAGATATGCTTTACCACGGAAAGGTCGTGGGCGATGAAGAGATAGCTCAACTCTTTGACGCTATCCTGAAGTTCCTCCAGCAGGTTGATAATCTGCGCTTGAATTGAAACGTCCAGGGCGGAGATGGGTTCGTCGCAGACGATTAGGTCGGGGTCGCAGGCCAGCGCGCGCGCCACGCCGATGCGCTGGCGCTGACCGCCGGAGAATTCGTGGGGAAAGCGGTCGGTCATGGAAGGGTCGAGACCGACGATGTGAAAGAGCTCTTCGACGCGGTCACGGTATTCACTCGCGTTCATGACCATATTGTGAATTTTCAGTGGTTCGCCGACAATGCTGCCGGCATTCTGGCGAGGGTCAAGTGACGAGTAGGGGTCCTGGAAAATCAAGGCCATTTTATTACGTACTTGGCGTAGTTTTTTCTCGGGGAAATTGGCGATATCCTCGTCCTGAAAAATTATGCTGCCTGCGGTCGGCTTATAGAGTCCGAGGATGCAGCGGCCGATAGTGGTCTTACCACAGCCGCTTTCGCCCACCAGCCCCAGGGTTTCATCTCGTTTAAGCTGAAAGGAAACACCATCGACGGCTTTAACATCGGCGACCTTTCTACGAAGGAGGCCGCGGGTGACGGGGAAATACATTTTAAGGTCCTGGATGTCAAGGATATCATCGCTAAGTTTTTGATTCACTTGTTTTTCTCCTTGGTATCAGCATAACACCTGATATAATGGTTGCCGTTCACAGGAGTCAGTGGCGGCCACGGTTCTTTGGCGCATCTTTCTAATCTATAGGAACACCTGGGCAGGAAAGCGCAGGTGGCGGGCATATTAATCAGGTTGGGGGGCAGGCCTTCGATGGGTACCAGCTTGGTGCCCTCCTCTGCGTCGAGCCTGGGGATGCACTTAAGTAGGCCTATGGTATAGGGATGGCGCGGGTTGATGAAGATATCCTTGGTGGTACCGGACTCGACGATACGCCCGGCATACATAATGTAAATCCTCTGGGCGTAACGGGCGACCACGCCCAGGTTATGGGTGACAATTACCAGCGAAGTGCGGAAACGCTGGACCATGTCCTTCATAAGTTCTAGGAGTTGGGCCTGCGTGGTAACGTCCAGGGAGGTGGTTGGCTCGTCGGCGATAATGATTCTGGGATTGCAGGAGAGTGCCATGGCAATCATGACACGCTGGCGCATGCCGCCGGAGAAGTGATGGGGGTAATCATCGATGCGATCTTCTGCACCGGAAATACCGACCATGCTCATCAGTTCTATAGCTCTCTTCCGGGCGGTGTCACCATCCATTTTTATATGGAGTTGTAACATTTCTGTAAGCTGCTGGCCGATTGTCAGGACGGGATTAAGGGATGTCATAGGTTCCTGGAAAATCATGGCGATTTTAGCACCGCGCACGGAACGCATTTCGGGACCGTTAGCCTCGTACTTGAGAAGGTCCCTTCCCTCGAAGATGACCTCGCCACCGGCTATTTCTCCCGGGGCGCTGATGAGCTGCATGACGGAAAGCTGACTAACGGATTTACCGCAGCCGCTCTCGCCCACGAGGCCGACAATTTCCTGCTCATCGATGTAGTAGGAGACACCATCAACGGCCTTGACCAGGCCGCTTTCGGTCTTGAATTGGGTTACCAGATTGTTTACCTGTAGTAATTCTGCCATTTTATTTCCTCAAATTATAATATACCTCTCAACTTATTTCCTCAAATTATAATATACCTCTCAACCTCGGGTCTAGTGCATCCCGCAGGCCGTCGCCTACCATGTTAAAGGCAAACACGACCAGCATAATGGCGATGCCAGGCGCGAAGGAGAGTACCGGATTCATTGACAGAAACCGATAACCGTCGTTGACCATAGCGCCCCAGGCCGCTCCCGGCGGCTTGATGCCGATTCCAAGGAAGCTAAGAGCAGCTTCAGCCATAATAAGTCCTCCCAGCTGCAGCGTTATCAGTACAATCATAGGTGCCAGGGCATTTGGTAGAATATGACGCAGCATGATACGTAGATTATCGGCTCCCATAGACCGTTCCGCCAGAATATAGTCGTTCTCCCTGATGCTTAGCGTCAGTCCGTTCATTACCCTGGCGTACGCCGGCACCGTGGCAATGCTCAAGGCAATGATGACATTCTGGATGCCGCCGCCGAGCACCGCCGCCAGGAGCATGGCCAGTATAAGCATCGGGAAGCCCATGAGCGCATCCATTATCCTCATAATAATCATACTGGGAATACCGCCGAAGTACCCCGCAATTAAGCCCAGGGTAAAGCCGATAATGGCGGCTATACCTACTGTTACGAACCCCACCATCAGGGCTGTCCTTGTGCCGAAGATGAGGCGGCTCAATGTGTCCCTGCCCTGAATATCCGTACCCAGCCAGTAGGTACTATTCGGTTGCTGCAGGGAGTCTGCCATTTCTCCCCGGTATGGGTCATAGGGCGCCAGAAGATTGGCGAAAATGGCGACAATTACCAGGACAAGCAAAACAGCCATGCCGAAAATAACAATCTTGCGCTGCAGGAACACCCTCCAGAAGCGCCGCCATTCACTGACGCGGGGAGGGGTTTCCTGGAACTCTTCAGCAATAGTGTTTTTTTCCGCCATGTCAACAAGGTCTCCTAGCCGTACCGGATTCTGGGGTCGAGCCAGCCGTAGGATATATCGACGAGTAAATTGGTTATAATAATTATCATGGCGATTACCAGCGTGCCCGACTGTATTACCACGTAGTCCTGGGCGAAGATGCTGGTCACCAGCAGCCTGCCGATGCCGTTAATGGCAAAGATGGTCTCAACGAGCACCGAGCCGGCAAAAACCATGCCGAGTCCTATGCCCAGTAATGTAATAACCGGTATTAGCCCGTTCTTCAGGGCGTGCCTCATAATCACAGAACGCTCTCGCAGACCCTTGGACCAGGCGGTGCGGATATAGTCCTGGCGGGTGACCTCCAGCATGCTTGACCGTGCCAGGCGTGCCGTGGTCGCCATCATCGTAATAGCCATGCAGAAAACCGGCATAATTACCTGCTGCGTATTCAGCCAGAAATCCTTAAATGGTGAAGTGTAACCGTAGATGGGCAGCAAGTTGAGTTTGAGACCGAAGAGATATATCATCAGTATCCCCAACCAGAAAACCGGGATACATATGCCGATATTGGCCAGAGAGGTAGAGACCATATCTATCCAGGTGCCCCGCCTGATAGCCGCGGCTATCCCCATCAAGACGCCGACGACGATGTTGATAACAAAAGCTAACAGGCCCAGATGCAGGGTTACGGGGAAGCGTTCCCCCATGAGTACGCCGACATCCTCGTGATAATATATTGAAGTTCCTAAATCGCCGTGCAGGATGCCCCACATCCAGTTGCCGTACTGCACCATGATGGGGTCGTTCAACCCGTACTCTTCCCGGAGACGGTCAAGTTCCGCGGTTGATACGCCGCCCTGCGTGGCTTGTTGCCCGAGGAAAATGACCAGCGGGTCACCGGGCA
>DAOUDZ010000015.1:0-67019 GCA_034430575.1 Dehalococcoidales bacterium | reverse complement strand
GATAAGACCGTCTGGTGTATTGACGGCGACGGCAGCCTGCAGATGACTATCCAGGAACTGGCGACTCTGGTTCAGGATAATATCGCCGTCAAGATTGCGGTTCTTAATAACGGTTACCTGG
Source organism: Dehalococcoidales bacterium (assembly GCA_034430575.1). Taxonomy (GTDB): domain Bacteria; phylum Chloroflexota; class Dehalococcoidia; order Dehalococcoidales; family RBG-16-60-22; genus JAFGPF01. Next base: position 66,898 of record DAOUDZ010000015.1, on the reverse strand, counting down.
GCATGGTGAGGCAGTGGCAGGACCTGTTCTACGAGAAAAGGTATGTCGCCACGCCGATTTCCTGCCCCGACTTTGTCAAGGTCGCCGAGGCCTACCGTATCCCCGGCCTGCGGGTTACGCGGCGGGAAGACGTGACGGGAGCCATAGAGCAGGCGATGGCGTATGACGGCCCGTTTTTAATCGATTTCATGGTGGAGCCGGAAGAGAACGTCTTCCCGATGGTGCCGCCCGGAGCGTCCAATATCGAGTTTATCGAACAACCGAAGAAAGAGGTGTCGACATGGCCACGATGAAGCACACGCTGGTTGCTATTGTCCAGGACAAGCCCGGTGTACTCAATCGCATGGCGAGCCTTTTTCGCCGGCGCGGGTTTAATATCGAAAGTATCGCCGTGGGGCACTCCGAGGTGGCCTACCTCTCGCGCGTGACCATCATAGTCAACGGCTCGAACGCCATGGTGGAGCAGGTCAGGAAGCAGCTGGATAAATTAATTGATGTGGTCAGGGTTTCCGATATCACCGGTGATAATATCACCGTGCGCGAACTGGCGCTGGTGAAAGTAAAGGCCACCTCGCAGGCGCGGGGTGAAATTATCGAGATTGCCGATATCTTCCGGGCCAATATCGTGGATGTGGCCTCCGACTCATTAACAATAGAGATTACCGGGGACGAAGATAAAATCGAGTCCATGCTCAAGCTCCTGAAGGGATTCGGTATCAAGGAGATTGCCCGTACCGGCCGCGTCGCCATGGTCAGGGGAACTTTAGGCGGCGTGCCCGGGGAAGTAAAGACTGCCGGAAAACGCGTTAAGAAGCAATCGTAGCTTAGTGATGTGCTAAACTCGTAGCAAAGCTAATTCCCACGATTGAATCAAAATCAGAAAGATATTTCACCCGGGCTACTTGTGTAATTCAATGATATAGTTCTTGACAAATAATCACATTCGACTATAATTGTAATACAAAATAACAGCTTATGAAGGAGGAATCACTATGTATGCATCACTTTTCACGCTTAAAACCGCACCCGGTAAACGCACCGAGACTGAAGGGCTGGCCGATAAAATGTACCCCGTTTATAAAGGCATGAAGGGCTTCAAGAGCGTAGTATATTTTGGCGATCCTGATAACAATGAATATGGCTCCTTTTATACATGGGAAACAAAAGAGGACTTGGAAGCTGCATACAATTTGGGACGGCCAAAATTAGAGGAGATGGTTGGCCCACTTGCTATTGAGCCACCAGTTCGAAAGATATATGAGGTCTACGAACCGAAAACATAAACCGGTATTATACGAAACTTCACGCTTGTATTGATGATAACTAGATTTTTCAGTTTCACACATCCCTAGTAGCCTTTAGCTATAGACAAGATAACATAAAACGTGTATAATATATCTGAGTAGTCATGGATAATCAGAAATATTCCTTTATTGGGAGAATTAAACTCATCCTTACCGGCCCCTCTCTGATTTAAGAGAGAGGGGATAAGGCGGTTGCATCTCTGAATAATTTTCCCGAGGAGGAATATTTTTATGGATAAGGTTATAATCTTTGACACCACGCTACGTGACGGGGAGCAGGCGGCGGGGGGCACTCTAAACGTTCAGGAAAAGCTGGAAATTGCCCGGCAGCTGGAAAAGCTGGGCGTTGACATCATAGAGGCCGGCTTTCCCGCCAGCAGCCCCGGCGACTTTGAGGCGGTCAGCCTCATTTCCAGGGAAATAAAGAACTCGTCTATCTGCGCGCTGACGCACGCCAACTTCAAGGCCGTCGACCGCGCCTGGGAGGCTGTCAAGGGGGCGGTGCACCCTCGTATACATATTTTCCTCTCGGCCTCGGATATTCACCTCATTCACCAGCTGAAGAAAACCCGTGATGAAATTCTAAAGATGGCCTGCGATACGGTAGCCAGAGCCAGGGGCTATACCGGCGATATCGAATTTTCGCCGATGGACGCCAGCCGGACGGAGCCCCAGTATCTCTACCAGATTCTGGAAGCGGTTATCGATGCCGGTGCCACGACCGTCAATATCCCTGATACCGTGGGCTATTCCGTGCCCGAGGAGTTCGGCGGACTGATAGCGGGTATCTTCCAGAACGTGAAAAATATTGATAAAGCCGTGGTCAGCGTGCACTGTCATAACGACCTCGGTCTGGCGGTGGCCAACAGCCTGGAGGCGATAAGGCGCGGGGCGCGCCAGGTGGAATGCACCATTAACGGCATCGGCGAGAGGGCCGGCAACGCCTCGCTGGAAGAAATCGTCATGGCTGTTCGGACCCGCAAAGACCTCTATAACCTGGCGACGGATATCGATACCCGGAAGATATACCGGACGAGTCGTCTGGTGAGCGACCTGACCGGTTTCCTCGTGCAGCCCAATAAAGCTATCGTCGGTGATAACGCCTTCAGCCATGAGTCGGGGATTCACCAGGACGGCGTCATCAAGATGCCGATAACCTATGAAATAATCGACCCCCGGACGGTCGGTGTTCCCTCCAGCAACCTGGTACTGGGAAAGCTAAGCGGACGGCACGCTTTTAAGCAGAGGCTTTCCGAGATGGGTTACAGCTTGAGTGATGAAGACCTGAACCGTGCTTTTACCGCGTTCAAGGAGCTGGCGGACAAGAAGAAGGATATTACCGACCGCGATATAGAGTCGCTGGTGGCCGAGGAGCAGCGCACGGTTTCCGAGGAGTATCACCTTAAACGCATCCAGGTTACCTGCGGCGATAAGGGTGTTCCCACGGCGGCGGTCAGGCTTATCGGGCCGGACGGTAAGATGAAAGAAGATGCTGCCCTGGGCACCGGGCCAATAGATGCGCTTTATAAAGCTATAAATCGTATCGTCAGGGTGCCCAATTCCCTCACCGAGTTCACGGTAAAATCGGTGACGGAAGGCATTGACGCCATCGGCGAGGTATTGATAAGGATAGAGAGCGACGGCGTTACCTATACGGGACGCGGCGCCGATACCGATATTATTGTTTCCAGTGCCAAGGCCTACATTAATGCCCTTAACCGGTTGATTGCCGCCAGAGAGAAAAGCGGCTAGTCCGTAGGGGGTAATTAAGGCATCAGGCAGCTATTTCTCCGCTTGCGGAAGCCGCTGGCTTGTGCGCTTTTCCACAAATGGTTATAATCTGGTATAACCTGTCTTATGCGCTTTGATGTCATTCCCGCGAAGGCGGGAATCCAGAAGGGGTAAGGTGGGTCTGGCTCCCGATAGACTCGGGATGATATTAGTAAACAATATTGAGAGAGGGTGAGATAAATTGAACTTAGCCGAGCAGATACTGGCGGCTCATGCCGATAAAAAAGAGGTCAGCCCCGGCGAATTTATCAATGCCCGGGTGGACATGATTCTCTCCAACGACATTACGGCGCCTATTGCCATTCGGGAGTTCCGGAAGCTCGGAGTGGATAAGGTCTTTGACCCCTCCAAGATTGTCATGGTGCCCGACCACTTCGTGCCGAATAAGGATATAGCCTCCGCCGAGCAGGCAAAGCTCATGCGCGACTTCTGCTACGAGCAGGGGATAAGGTACTTCGAGGTGGGGCAGATGGGCATCGAGCATGTCCTCCTCCCGGAGCAGGGGTTGGTCTTGCCCGGTGACGTGGTCATCGGGGCCGATTCCCATACCTGCACCTACGGGGCTATCGGGGCTTTCGCTACCGGCATGGGGTCGACCGATATCGCGGCCGCCATGGCCACCGGCGATATCTGGATGAAGGTGCCGCCGTCTATTAAGCTCGTCTATCACGGCGAGCTGGGAAAATGGGTGGGGGGTAAAGACCTGATTCTCTATACCATCGGCGATATCGGCGTGGACGGCGCCCTGTATTCCGCCATGGAGTTCTCCGGTGAGGCTATCGAGGCGCTCTCCGTGGACGGCCGTTTTACCATGGCCAATATGGCCATCGAGGCGGGCGGCAAGGCCGGTCTCTTCCACGTGGACAACAAGACGCAGCTTTACATAAAGTCTAGAGCGCCCCGCTCTTACCTTGTCTATGAACCGGACAATGATGCCGAATACGCCCGTGTAATTGAATACGACGTGTCCGGCATTGAGCCTCAGGTTTCGATGCCGCATTCGCCGGCCAATGCGAGGCCCGTTAACGAGGTAGGGAAAGTAGAAATCGACCAGGCGTTCATCGGCAGCTGTACCAACGGACGTATTGAAGATTTGCGACTGGCCGCCCAGATACTGAAACGCCATAAGGTAAATGAGAGGGTACGCTGCATCATCATACCCGGCACGCAGCAGGTATACCTCGACGCTTTAATGGAAGGATTGATAGAGACGTTTATCAAGGCCGGGGCGGTGGTCAGCACGCCGACCTGTGGGCCGTGTCTCGGCGGGCACATGGGCGTCCTGGCCGCCGGCGAGCGCTGTGTTTCCACCACCAACCGTAACTTCGTCGGCAGGATGGGAAGCGCAAAATCGGAGGTCTACCTGGCCAATCCGGCGGTAGCCGCCGCCAGCGCCGTTGCCGGCAGGATTGCCGGCCCGGACGAGGTCATGGGAAGAACGAAAGATGAAAACGAAGGCGCGTGAAGGACCGGGAGAGCAAGTCGGTAGGGGGTTTCACAATGAGAGGGATAAACTGCCTTAATGAATGTTCATAGAGTTATGCACAAGTATCTTGTCATTTACGAAAAAGCCCGTGATAATTACTCGGCTTATTCACCGGATATACCAGGTTGTATCGCCACGGGAAAAACCCGTAAAGAGGCGGAAAAGAACATCAAAGAAGCTATCGGTTTTCATATTGAAGGGCTGGCAAAAGATGGCTTACCCTTACCTGAACCTGCCTCTTTTACTGATTACGTCGAGGTATAAATGCTATTATAAAAGGGGATTAAAAGGGGCGAAGCCCCTTTAGAAAAAATTCTTCCCCCTCTCCTTCACCCTGCCTCGTAAGGAGAGGGGGATACAGGGGGAGAGGTTAATAAAATTATGATACTCAAAGGCAAAGTCTATAAATACGGCGCCGATGTCAACACGGACGTTATTATCCCCGCCCGCTACCTGAACGTATCCGACCCCGATGAACTCGCCGAACACTGCATGGAGGACATCGATGCTGACTTTCTGAAAACGGTAAAGCCAGGCGATATCATCATGGCCGCCACCAACTTCGGCTGCGGCTCCTCGCGGGAGCACGCCCCGCTCGCCATCAAGGCCGCCGGGGTATCCTGCGTCATCGCTGGGAGCTTCGCCCGTATCTTCTTCCGCAATGCCATCAATATCGGCCTACCCTTGCTGGAGTGCCCGGAAGCCGTGGATAATACCGAGTCCGGAGATATCCTGGAAGTAGACCTTGCCAGCGGCGTGATTAAGAACGCCACCGGAAACATGGAGTTTACCGCCAAACCCTACCCCGATTTCATGGCCGAGCTGATTGCCGCTGGCGGACTCATCGAATATACCAGGCAACGATTGGCTGGTAAAAACGTTGAGACACGAGATATGTAAGAACAACCGCGTATTTAAAAAACCGCTATAAGTACGTTGTCATTCCCGCGAAAACGGGAATCCAGAGGAGTGGGGAGTAAGGGTGGCTGGATTGTCGGGTCAAGCCCGACAATGACAGGCATTAATTTAAGATAAAGTAGGGAGGACTTAAGTGGACTTTAACCTGACAGTGTTACCCGGTGACGGCGTCGGCCCGGAAGTTACCGCCGAGGCAATCAAGGTATTGCAGACGGTCGGTAAAAAATACGGCCATAAATTTAACCTTAACAACAGGCTGATTGGCGGGGCGGCTATCGATGCGGAAGGCGTGGCCATATCCGGGGAAACGCTGAAGCTCTGCAAGAAAAGCGACGCCGTATTGCTGGGTGCCGTGGGCGGTCCCAGGTGGGACGACCCCCTGGCTAAAGTCCGCCCCGAGGACGGTCTGCTGGAGATGCGTAAAGCCCTGGGACTGTTCGCCAATCTGCGTCCGGTCAGGGTCTTCCCGATGCTGATCGATTCTACCAATCTTAAGCCTGACGTCATCGAGGGGGTAGAGTTTATCTTCGTGCGCGAGCTCACCGGCGGACTTTACTTCGGCAAACCCAAACGGCGGTGGACAACGTCGCGAGGCCGGCGGGCCGTCGACTCCCTGGCGTATTCGGAGCAGGAAATCGAGCGTATTGTGCGGGTAGGCTTCGAGCTGGCGCGGCGGCGCCAGAAAAAGCTCATCTCGGTGGATAAAGCCAACGTGCTGGAATCGTCACGACTCTGGAGGCAGGTCGCGGTGGAGGTGGCCGAAAGCTACCCGGACGTTGAGTTGGAGCACATGCTTGTGGATGCCTGCTCCATGCGGATTATTCAGAACCCAAGGTACCTGGACGTGCTGGTTACGGAAAACACCTTCGGCGATATTCTCACCGACGAGGCTTCCATGCTGGCCGGCTCGATGGGCATGCTGCCCTCGGCCAGCCTGGCGGGAGTGCCGGAAACGGGCGTGAGAATCTTCGGCCTTTACGAGCCGATTCACGGCAGCGCGCCGCGGCGCGCCGGGCTTAATATGGCCAATCCCATCGCTACCATTTTAAGCGTCGCCATGATGCTGCGGTATTCCTTCGGACTGGAAAAGGAAGCCGCGGCGGTCGAGTCTGCCGTTGAAGCCGTCCTGAATGAAGGCTACCGCACCTATGATATAATGAGTGAAGGGAAGACGAAGGTGGGGACGAAAGAGATGGGGGATTTAATCGCCGGGAAGGCGGGAGGTCGGTAATGACATTGGTTCAACTTTACGATACCACGCTGCGTGACGGGGCACAGAGCGAAGGCATATCCTTCTCCGTGGTGGACAAGCTGCACATCGCCAAGAAGCTCGATGAGCTGGGTATCCACTACATAGAAGGCGGCTGGCCGGGCTCCAACCCCAAGGACGCCGAGTTCTATCAAAGAGTGAAAGACCTCTCGTTGAACAACGCGCGTATCGTCGGCTTCGGCAGCACCCGGCGCCATGATACCCGGGCGGAAGAGGATAATAACCTTATCACGCTGGTGGAAGCCGGGGTAAAGATAGCTACCTTGGTGGCTAAAAGCTCGGATTTGCAGGTTTTCCGCGTCCTCAAGACCACGCTGGAAGAAAACCTGAACATGATTGCCGATTCCATACGCTATCTCAAGTCGAAGGGAATCGCTGTGTTCTTCGATGCCGAGCACTACTTCGACGGCTATAAGTCCGATGCAAAATACGCGCTCAAGACTCTGGAGGCGGCCGCCGAAGCCGGGGCCGACTGCCTGGTGCTCTGCGACACCAACGGCGGGGCCCTGCCTGACGAAATTGCAGAAGCTGTCGGGGCGGCGGCTAAGGCCACGTCGGTGCCGCTCGGGATTCATGCCCATAATGACGGCGGACTGGCGCTGGCCAATACGCTGGCGGCGGTGCAGGCTGGGGCGCCACATGTCCAGGGCACCATTAACGGCTACGGGGAACGCACCGGCAATACCAACCTGTGCACCATCATTCCAGCTTTGAAGCTGAAAATGGGTATTGATTGCGTTACCGATAAGCAGCTGGCGAAGGTGACGGATATATCTCATGCTATAAGCGAGATAGCTAACAAGGTTCCCGACCCCTACGCGCCTTACGTGGGCATCAGTGCCTTCAGCCATAAGGCCGGCTATCACATGGATGGGATGACCAAGTGGCCGGAAGCCTATCAGCATATCGACCCGGCTAAGGTGGGCAACCGCCAGCGGACTGTTATCTCTGACCAGTCGGGAAAGCGTAATATCATCACCAAGGCTAAAGAACTGGGGATAGACCTCTCGAAGGATGCGAAAGAGACACAGGGGCTTCTTCAGCATATCAAATTTCTGGAGAGTCGAGGTTTCCAGTACGACAATGCCGAGGCCTCCTTCGAGCTGCTGCTCCACCGGGCTAGACCGGACTATCAACCGCCTTTCGAGCTGGTCGACTTTATGGTGGTGGTGGAGTCGAAGCGGCGGCCTTCCACCCGCAAATCCGCCGAAGAAATGATATCCGAGGCAATGGTCAAGGTAAAAGTGGGCGGAGAGAAAATCCACACGGCGGCGGAAGGCGACGGCCCCGTTAATGCCCTGGACCGGGCTCTACGCAAGGCTTTATTACAGTTTTATCCCAGCCTTGAGCAGGTCAAGCTCGTCGATTACAAGGTGCGCATTCTGGAAGAGAGCACCGGCACGGAGTCGCAGGTGCGCGTCCTTATCGAGTCCAGTGATGGTAATGAAGAGTGGCGCACCGTCGGTGGCTCCACCAATATCATCGAGGCCAGCTGGCTGGCCCTGGCCGACGGCCTGGAGTACTGGCTGCTGAAGCAGGGGTAGGGCAAGCCCCCGGCTCTTAAATGAGACTACTTTGGAAGCACCTTCCTGAAGGCGAAGGTGAATCCAAGGCAGAGTCCCAGTACAAAAACCCATATGCCGATGATGTTCAGTGTCATTTGGTCCTGGAGCAGTCCGATTGTAACCAGTACCAGTCCGGCAGCGAGCAGGATGTGAGAGAGTAACCATTCTGTGACGCTCATTATTTTAAAACCTAACATGCTATCCTCCTGAGTGTTATTGTGCTCATATTATAGTCCTTTTTTTAAAATGTCAACATTATCTTTTCCCACCTTTATCCTTCCCATCAGGGTAAGACAGCCGCCTCGTATTATCTGCTGCTTATCACGTAGTGTGTACCCACCCAGCCTTAAAACGTGGGGGGATAGGTTACACCTAAAAAAACGGGAAGCGGGGTGGGAAATAACCTTACCTTCTCCTTTCTGATGGTTCTCTATTGTTGTATAATAGTAATTGAAGCTGAATATTCTTTTAAGACAGGTTCGGAGGACTTTATTATGAGCCAGATAAAGAGCGCCGCTGAGATAGCCAGGGAAAAGCTGGAAAAGATAGGCGAGCCCACGGAAGAAGAACGCCTCAAGTGGAAGTACGGCCCGGAAGGCGAGAAGCTCGCGGCCAAATATTTAAAGCAGGACTACAATCTGGTCAATGAGGTTGGCAAATACGATGATAAAGCCAGGAAGGTAGTCGTCGCCAGTGTTAACGATATCCTTCAAAGAAACATCAGCCTCCCCAGGAATGAAGCCGCCCGCAAGACCAATAACAGGTCGATGGACGGCTTGAAGGCCCTTAAAAACAATAAGGCAGCCGCCGAAAATGTTTTCAGTAAAATAAGGAAAGTGCTGGACCACTATGTGCAGGAGGGCGCCAAGCAGAAGCAGCAGGCCTACGCATCGTTAAAGGCCGAATTTGAGGCCAAGATACAGCAAGCTATCAAGCAGCAGGCCGGTGTCAGCAGCGCCAGGATGAATATAGACGTGGAATCACAGCCGCAGTTTCTGGAGGAATGGCAGAGATTGCAGTCCCAGATGGAAGCGCAGTATATCACGGTACTGGACGAATACAAGCAGGAACTCGCGGCTATCGACTAGAGTTAAACATGGATATTGATAACGACAGAATAGAGCAGGCGGCACGCCATACCGAAATATTGAGGCATCCCCGTCAGCACCTGGACACCTTCGGGATTACCAACGTCTATTATTACATCGTAACCGAGCCTATCTACACGGAGCTTGTCGAAGATGTTCACGAAACCGTGATAAGAGAGGGCAGGGTTATCGCCGAAAGGCCGAAGATTGTCACGCCTTACTACCTGACCCAGCTGGAAGGCTTTAGCTACGATGCGCGCCGCTATTTCGAAACGCTGCTAAGAATGCACGGCCCGGATACTCCCGGACTGTTTTATACCTATAAAAACGAGCCGAAGGGACTGAATATCGTCTCGGACAACTGGCCGGTCGTGGTGGATAAGTTGAATGAGGAAATCGATAAAAAGGGCGACCCCATGGCATCCATCATCAAGGGTCAGGACGAACTCTGGGACGTATCCCTGCTGAAGTTTATTTACGAAATTACCACCCGCTCCATGCCGAGTAATATCGCCCAGCTCGGCTCCAGGGGGCTCCTCGGTATGAGCCACGGCGGAGTACCTGTCGGTGCCCGGCAGAAAATCGAGGAAATGTTCCAGCAGGTCGCCGGGGGAGTAATAAAGGCCTATGAGCTCGAACGGGAACTGAACCGGTGGGGCGTCTTCGAGGAGTACCAGGACAGATTTTTTACGCTGGTAAGAGGTAAAAAATAGTATTCCGGACTGGAAGGGATTTCTTCATGAAAATTACAGTCATTGAGGCCAGGGACCTTTCCGAAGCGTGGTTTCTCTGCCTGTGCCGGGTTCTCGATGAGGGCTACGAATATAAAATCGACCGCGGCAGCTACGAAGGACAAATGCGCAAACAACTAGACCTGGCTGTCGTGCAGGTAAATTACCCGGAGACAAGACCGCTGATACCGGACGTTCCCCAGGGTGTGCCGCCGCCCAGTACCATGGATTACGTGGAAAGCTATTTGCCTTATCTTATGGTGGCGCACCGGAAGGAAGGAGAACAGTATACTTACGGTCAATACCTGGAAAAGCAAATCGCCGAGGTAATCAGGATATATCGGGAGGACGGATACAACACCAACCAGGCTTTCATGGCGGTAGGCGATGCGCAGTCTATCTATCAGGATGACCCGCCGTGCCTGCGGATGATTGATACCAGAATCCGGGACGGTAGACTCGACTTCTTTGCTTATTTCCGGTCGTGGGACCTGTGGGCCGGCTTCCCCTCGAACCTGGCGGCAATTCAACTCCTCAAGGAATCCATGTCCAGCGAGATTGGCGTCGCCGACGGCAGGCTGGTAGCTATGAGCAAGGGCCTGCACCTCTACGATTATTCCTGGGAACTCGCCAGGGCTGTGATAGGGGTAAGCTAGCTGTACCTAAAGTATGGGCTTAACCCGCAAGTTTTTTGGAGGTTGATAATGGAGCATATTGAAGCTGTAGCGGATATGATTGTGGATTCGAAGAAAGTCGTGGTCTTTACCGGCGCCGGATTCAGCACCGAATCGGATATTCCGGACTTCCGGGGGCCGCAGGGGGTCTGGAGCCAGTTCGACCCCAGCGAGCTGAATCTGCCTAATTTTTTGCGTAGTGAGGAAATCAGGGAGAAATACTGGCAGGTGCATAAGATGTTCTGGGAGACGGTAAGAGAAGCCCAGCCGAACAGCGGTCATTACGCCGTTGCCGAGCTTCATAATATGGGCAAGCTGGACTGCGTTATCACGCAGAATACCGATGGCCTTCACCAGAAAGCCGGCGTGCCGGACGAAAAGGTGCTGGAGCTGCACGGTACGATGCACTGGGTCGATTGTCTCGACTGCCAGCGAAGGTATCCCAGAGAAGAAGTTCATCAAAAGATGCTTGACGGTGAGGCCGTCCCCCGCTGCGATACCTGTAAAGGTATTCTCAAGCCGGCGACGGTCGCTTACGGTCAGTCGATGCCGGAGAGAGAGACTCGCGAATCTGAAACGAGGTCCGCCGCGTGCGACCTGTTCCTGGCCGCCGGTTCGTCGCTGGTGGTCTATCCCGCGGCGCAAATGCCGCTCATCGCCAAGCGCGGAGGCGCCAGACTTGTTATTCTTAACATCGGAGAAACTCCCCATGACCACTACGCCGATATCGTCATCGGCGAAAAGACGGGCAAGACCCTTTCTCAAATAGTCTCCCGGACCAGGGAAAAACTCTCGTCTTAACTCGTTAACTCCACGTATCTCTTGAGGGTGTTTCAGGGAATTAAATTGATTAAATCCCGATGTATATTCATGTCGCTCCTGGCTGCTATCGTATTAACGCTTTTTTCGCTTGTGGCCGGGTGTTCTCCGGACCATGACTTCGATACGCAGCTGCGTGAAATCACCGGACCCTACCGCTTTAACCTCGTCAGTTGGGAATTCAATGCTTTAATCCGGGAGGTGGGGAAATTATTCGGCCCCGGGCCTGAAATTGCGGATAATACCACCGCCGTGTATTTTACCAATGTAAAGCGGATTAAACGGCTGGAATCGAAAATAAGCGCCGTCGGGGAGGGGAATCGGGAGGGAGACCTGACATCGCTTGAAGATGAGCTTGACCGACTTCAGCGGCAGAATTCGGAACTGGCTGACCCTCTTGAAAGACTGTTAGAAACGCAGGTAAGAGATGCCTTTTCCCGGCAGGGCATCTTCAATCCCCTGGATAGATACGTAAATATCAAACTTGGTTTTCCTCCGGTTAATATTCATATAGACAGGCCGCCTCATCTGCTGGTGGTATCCCCCAGGGACAGGATAGATAGTATCAGGGAGGTTACTCTCCTGCCGGACATGAGTGTGGAAGATATGTCGAGTATCGAAGCTGAAATAGACAACCTCAAAGTCTCCTCGCTGGTGGTCAACCTGGGCGGCATGGCTACCTACCCGAGCTACGTTATGAATGAGGCCGATATCAGGTTCATGCTAGATACCGTCGGAGAGGAATCGCTGCACCAGTACCTGGCGTTTACGCCGCTGGGGTTTCTCTACGTGCTGGACCTGGCCGGAATACGCCGTGACTATGATATTGCTACCATGAACGAGACTGTGGCCGGTATGGTCAGCAAGGAAATCGGCGGGATTATCTACAGTCAGTACTACGCTGAAAACGAAACGGGCGACACGGAGCAAAAGGAAGGCGCGGGCTTTGACTTTAATAAAGAGATGAGAGAAATCAGGAAAGCCGTGGATGGCTACCTCGCCCGTGGTGAAATCGAGCAGGCAGAGGAATTCATGGAGCAGAAGCGGCGGTATCTGGCCGAAAACGGCTATAATATCAGGAAACTGAACCAGGCCTATTTTGCCTTCCACGGGGCTTATGCCGATAGTCCTGCCTCTATCAGCCCCATCGGCGCCGAACTTGAGGAACTAAGAGACCGCAGCGATTCCCTTAAAGAATTTCTGAATACTGTTGCCGGCATGACCGGCCGGCAGGACTTGGCCGAAAGTATCCGGTAATAACCTTACCCCTTTGTTATGGTGTTCCTTCCCATAAGCAGGGTAAATATTTACATAATATTTAGTTTTTGGCAGATAAATTTTATATTTAATTAACAGGCTTATTGACAGAATGATAAAAAAGGTGAATACGCCTATTTTATAAAGAGTGGTGGGAAATGAAAGATCCTCCTGGAAAAGTTATACCTGTTGGCATATCTAGAATTGACCTTCTGGAAAAGCTCTGGGCCAGGGCCAGGCCGGAAGATAAACAAGATGAGCTGATTACGTGCATCATGCGGATGACGCATAATGCCCTCGGCGCTTCGGCGTCGTCATTGCTCCTGCTCGACGTAAAGACCCAGGAACTGTATTTTAAGTTTGCCGATGGCCCGGTGGGGCAGCAGCTTAAACGACTGCACGTCAGCCGTCAATCAGGTATCGCCGGATGGATAGCGCGGAATGGTAAACCCCTGATTGTAAATAACGCCGAAAAGAATGCGAAATTTTACAAGCTGATAGATAATGCTACCGGTTTTAAAACGAGGTCTATCATCGCTGTGCCGATTATCATCGGGGATAAGGTTATCGGAGTTATCGAAGTACTCAATAAAGCGGACGGGACTGGTTTTAACAGACAGGACTTGAAAACGATGATGGGCGTGGCGACGAACACCGCCATGACGATTGAAAACGCCAGGATGAATGTAAGTTTGCTTAAATCCTACAGGGGTACCGTCACAGCACTGGTATCCCTGGCCGATTGTAAGGAGACCAGCGGCGGCGGGCACTCGCGAAGGGTATCGGAGTACGCGCTTACCGGTGCGAGAGAGTTATCAATTTCGAAGGAAGAGAAGCAAGATATCGAATATGCCGCTATTCTTCATGACATAGGTAAGCTTAGCATACCCGATAACATACTGAACAAGTCCGGTAAACTTACGGATAGTGAATGGGAAATAATACGAAAGCACTCGACAACCGGTTACAACCTGCTGAAAGATATCCCTTTTCTCAAGGAAGCCAGCCGGCTGATTCTCTGTCACCATGAAAGGTATGACGGCAAAGGATATCCGCAGGGGCTCGAAGCCGAAGCTATACCTCTGGGAGCCAGGTTGATAGCCGTGGCCGATGCTTTCGACAATATGACCACCAACCACGTCTATCGTAAAGCGCTAAGTCGGCAGCAGGCCTTTGCCGAGTTGCATCAATACGCTCGCAGTCAATTTTGTCCGGTTGCCGTAAGGGCCTTCAATTCCGGATTCGTCAGGTCCCGTTTGTCCAGGAAATAAGTCTCAATGGCTTGTTACCTTATCTTCTAAAGACCCCCGCCGGTAATTTCTCACGTTCCGCGTTAGCTAAAGTCACTCCCATGTGGTATTATTTTTCAGGGGAGACGTTAGTAAATAAGACATGATACCCGAGCTCGTTAGCTTTGTTACCAGGCGCGAGGGGCGTAAGTTCCGCCGTTTGAGTCCCACCATTGACGAATCGATTGTGTACGGAGAGAAACTGGGTGGCAAAGCCGGCATATCGCTCTACGTGCACATACCGTTCTGCCGTTCGTTATGCCCTTTCTGTTGTTTCAATCGTTATCTCTTTGACGAAGACCTGGCGCGCCGCTATTTTATCGACCTGAAAAAGGAGATTGAATTATACGTGCGGCGCGGCTTTGATTTCTCCGGCATTTACTTCGGCGGGGGAACGCCTACAGTGCTCATGGATGAACTTGCTTCGTTTATCGGCTACCTGCGGGCGCAATTCAATGTTAGCGAAATTTCTCTGGAGACTACACCCCGGGAGCTAACCGGGCGGAATATCGGCCTTTTAAGGGAGATGGGCATTAATCGACTCTCCATCGGGGTGCAGAGCTTCGAGGAACCGGTGCTGAAAACGATGGGACGGGTTAACGGCCCCGCCGAGGATGTCAAGAAGCGCCTGCTCACAGCCGAGGGGCAGTTCGATACGCTGAACGTGGACTTCGTCTGTAATTTTCCCGGACAGACGATTGAGCAGTTCTCCGCCGACGTGACCGCCTTCAAGGAGATGGGCATCGACCAGGCAACATTTTATCCTCTGATGGCCTCGCCGCACAAGAAAGACGCGATGGAGAGGAAATTCAACAGGGTGGACAATTCCCGCGAGAAACGGTTTTACGAAATTGTTCTGAAGGAGCTCTTCCACGGCGGCTATAATGCATCGACGGCCTGGTGCTTTTCACGGGGCAAGCGGATGATTGACGAATATATCATCGAGTCAGATGACTATATCGGCATCGGCTCCGGTTCCGTGAGCATCGTCAAGGGCAATTTCTTCGTGAATTCATTTTCACTCGACCGTTATCACGATATGACCGGGGCCGGGATTCTGCCGATAATTGGCTGGCGTAAGCTGTCCGAGAAGGAAAATCTGCGTTACTACCTTTTAACCAAGCTTTTCGGCATGAAGCTGGATATGCAATCCCTTCGCCATCGCTTCGGCAAGGACGCGCAGAAGAAACTCCGGACAGAGCTGGCTTTTTTCAAGACCTTCGGGCTTGTTTCCGGGAACGGAATGCTGAACGTTACCGAGAAGGGGATGTACCCGGTAAGCGTCATGATGCGGGACTTCTTTGCTGCTCTTAACACGTTGCGGGAATATTGTATTGAAAACCAGATTTAGAATTACGCGGTAGCCACGTGTATTCCGGCGGCCCCGAAGAAGAGCAGACGGTAGCTGACAGTCTTGAATCCCGCCGCCAGTAGTATATCCCTGATATCCCGCGGGGGATAGAACCTCGTCATTGATTCTGTCAAGTATCGGTAGGCGCCTTTATGGCCGGAGACCAGCGTGCCAGCCGGCCCCACGACGGCTCGGACGTAGAAGTGGAAAAGAGTCCTGATTAGCGGGTTATCCGGCTGGCTCGACTCTACAATAACATACCTGCCGCCCCGTTTGAGGACTCTCTTTACCTCGGCAAGGTGGGGTTGGCAAAGAGGGTTTTTATAGGTAAGGTTGCGGAAGGCAAAGGATATACCAACGCAGTCGAAATAGCCGTCCGGGAAGGGGATTTGCGTGGCCTGTCCATGAACAAAATCGGCCTTCTTCTCCACCCCGGCTCCGGCGGTCTTTTGACGCGCTCGCTCAAGCATCGGCAGGCTGTAGTCCAGGCCGGTAATTTCAACGCTTTCTATGGCCATCCGGGCTAGATTTATGGTCAGGTCGCCGGTGCCGCAGCCCAGGTCGAGGATTCGCCGCGGTTTCCCTTCCAGACAGGCCGCGGCCGCCAGTCGCCGCCATCGCTTATCCATGCCAAGGCTGATGATGCGGTTAACCAGGTCGTAGCGCGGCGGGACCGCCGTGAAGATGCCGTGCAGTGGTTCGGATTGCCGCGTGGGATTGGAACTCTCCATATCTATTTAAAAGATGCGACCCAATATAAAGCCGATGCCTATCAGCAGTTGCGTCGCCAGCACCACCATGATGTTGGCGGCCATGCCCGGCATGAGTCTGGCAGGGTTGTCATAATGGATGGCGCCCCTGATAGCTCTGATGGTAAGCGGCAATGTCAGGAGCGCCAGCAGTGTCCAGACGGGTATCACCTGCGCCGCCACCCAGGCTATTACCCAGGCGTAAACGGCGATGGCTACTACCGAGTAGAAGATGGCGGATTTTTTCTTGCCGATGGTAATGGGCACGGTCTTGCGATTGGCCAGCTGGTCGGCTTCGACGTCGGGGAATTCATTGAGCAACAGCAGGTTATGCACCAGTAAACCGGATGGAACGGAGGCGATAACCGCCGTAAAAGTATAAACGCCCGTCTGCGTAAAGTACATTCCCAAGATGGGCAGGGCGCCGAGGCCGGCCCCGGCTACCCACTCCGGCCAGGGGTGCTTGAGGATAAAAGGACTGTAAAGCAGAATGAAGAAGGCCGCCACCAAAAGTAGCGGCAGGAGCAGCCAGCCGCTTACTACGATGAAATATATACCGATGGGTATCGCAAGTATTAATGCGGCAAGCCCCAGCCAAAAAACCTGCCGGGGGGTAAGCAAACTTGCGGGAAGGATACCGCTACCTCCGCTGAAGGGGGTTCGTTTTGTGGCAAGGTCAATGCCGCTCCGGAAATCGAAATAATCGTTGAGTATATTCACGCTGGCATGTGCAAACACCAGTCCGATTCCGGCGAGTAGAGCATGCCACAGGCTGAAATAGTGGTCATACCAGGCGACGCTTGTCCCCAGGAAAGCCAGCACGATGGATAACGTCAGGAATTGAGGGCGTGTCTCTAAAAACCAGGTTTTCAGTCCTGTCAAGTTATCCCTCTTTCTAGCTTGATACTTTTAAACTCTCGGAGTATTATACCATTGACGGCGGGGATAGTTGAAATAACGGACATGGGAAATTGCCTGGTTGGCGGCGTAAAAATAGTTATTCAGGGAGTTGTAAACCGGTGTTCAGTTGGAATATTATTAGTTATGATATCGTATATGGGTAATTAGACCTGACGAATCCGCGCCATGTTTCTTCCAGGTGAAAACGCCGGTCGAGCGGCGTGCTTGCTTTGGTAGATGAAAACGGTGTATTTTAGTATTATATATTGGAGGGAGGTGAATAGATTCAATTAAGACAGTTAAACATACGGCATATCATAATTCCACATAAATGAAAGTACATGGAATATTATCCCTGGAAAATGTAGCTCATTTATTAGCCGCAGACAGTTGTTACGTTTACTAAACGTACGAGGAGGATATAATGAAGAAATTATCTTTATTGCTACCAATTACAATTGCCGTCCTGTTGCTTTCCAGTCTGGCTATTTCCTGTGGAGGTGAAGAGGGCGCAACTCCAGAAGAGCCGCTCATGTTAAGGCTTACAATACCAACGCCCGCGGGGGACAAGCTCACCGTAAATGCCGAGGAGCTTGCCCAAGCGTTTAGCGACCGTACGGATGGCGCCTACCAGATTAAAGTTTATCCCGGCGAGCAACTCGTTAAAGTACCGGAGACTATGGACGCGGTGAGGAGCGGCACCGTCGAGATGGCCTCAATCGGCCTGGGTATTTTCGCATTTCTAGACCCGGGTCTAGCGGAAATCCCTCTTTTTTACAGCAACGTCCGGGCTAATGCGGCCGCCTGCAAACCTTCGGCAGAGCTTTACAACGAGAGGCTTCAGGGAAAGCTCAACCAGGTGGCGCTTGCCTCATATACCACTGGAGCCCAGGAGCTGATTTCTACCAAGCCTGTAAAGACGCTGGCGGACTGGAAAGGCATGATGATAGGTGCCACCAATCCGGAGTCTGCGGCGCTGGCAAAAGCTCTCGGCGCTTCCCCGGTAACGATTCCCTGGACCGAATGTTATTCAAACCTGGAGAAAGGCGTTGTTGACGCCGTACTGACATCGACCCAGTGGACTTTAGTATCCGGGTTGAGCGATGTTGCTTCGTACGTAATACGCTTCTATTCCACTCCGACCTTTAACACGTATCTAATCAACCTGGACGTCTTCAACGGCATGCCGAAAAAAGTACAGGATGCCCTGGTTGAGGAGGCGTGGAAAGCTTCAGAAGTTATGAGCGCCGCTCATATACAGTCCGACAAAGAGGACAAAGAGATACTTGAAGGGCTGGGGGTGGAAGTATACGACCTTCCCAAAGATGAACGTGCCAAGTGGGAAGCAGCCGTCAAACCGTACGTAGATGAAAAAATAGCCAGTCTGGGAGATTTCGGTAAGAAGTTAAGGGAAATCTCCGAAAAGGCGAATGCCGATAATCCCTAAGACTTAAGGAATAACTGTAACCTAAAGTAATAGTGTGATTGGCCGCCAATCGCAATGCCGGTTGGTGGCCATCCCCGCTGGAAGCGGGGGAAGTGTGGAATTAATAGAGCCGAACCCGGGGGCAGTTATTGACTCTTGCGGATTTCTGTAAGAGCGGTTTTAGGGGGAGGTCTTACAGTGTGATAGCCTGGATAAATGTGGATTATCACAAAAGGGCTATAATCCTGTGACCAGCGTCTTATTATCTGGAGGCTGCGAGATTGGCCAGTGAAGACAAGAGCATACCGGAGAAAGTAATTGATAAAGCCAGCCACATCTTTCTCGTGCTAAGCGGTATGTTGATAGTGATAATGATGTTTACCGCAACTTATGGTGTTGTAAGGCGGTACGCATTCAATAATCCGGAGCCGTATTCTTACGAAATCAGCATCATGTTCCTGTTATTCTCTTTCGTCTTCGCTATATCGGCCGTGGAGAGGTTAGGGCGTCATATCAGGGTAGACTTCGTAAGCAGTCACCTATCTCAACATGCGCAACATATTATCGTTAATATTATCGCACCTATTATGGGGCTTTTTTTCGCTTTCTTCCTCACCTGGAAGGGAGTAGAAGTAGCGCTGTTCTCCTTGGAAATCGGTGAAGTGAGTTCATCGTCCTGGGGAGAGCCTATATTCCCGATAAAATTGATGGTACCCATAGGCTATGCCCTGCTTCTTCTCGTTCTTCTGGCCAGGGTTTACAATGGTTTTGCCTACTTGAGAAGCAGGGCGGATAAGAAAACAGACTAACTCGACTTGTTCTTTGGCGTTGATAATTACATCGCCTGGCAAACTGGGGGTTTCATGGATTATACCGTCGCAGCCGTGATATGCGTAGTCGTCATGCTTATCTTCCTGATGCTCGGGGTGCCGATTGCCTACTCGCTGGGATTCGTGTCGATAATCGTCGGGTTTATCACCTTCGGAAGTCTTTGTCTCCAGAAAGTCGGGTGGATGACATTCCACCTGTTGTACAACTTAAGCTGGACGCCGCTGCCGCTTTTTACGCTGATGGCGTGTATCATCGCCGAAACCAAGATAGGTGAGGACCTTTACCGAGCCGCGAGGAACTGGCTGTCCCGCGTCCCCGGAGGGCTGATATCCGCCAGTATCTGGGGCGAAGCCGGGATGGCCGCCGCTTTAGGCGCCAGCGCCCCCACGATAGTCGCGGTGGGGAAAGTCGCGGTACCTGAATTCGAGCGGTATAACTATAATAAGGCACTCGGACTGGGTGCGCTGGTCTGCGGTGGTGTCCTTGGCCCATTGATTCCGCCCAGCGCTACCATGATCATTTTCGCCATTTTATCGAACGTACCTCTCGGACGGCTTTTCATAGCGGGGGTTGTCCCGGGTGTTATACTTGCCTGCATGTTATCGATAGTACCTGTAATATTATGCTCGCGTAATCCTTCTCTCGGCGGTACCCTAGGTTCCGTTAGCTGGGGAGAAAGGTTCTCCTCGTTAAAAAGGGTCTGGCCCGTCGGCTTTGTGATGGTGTGTGTTCTCGGTTCGATTTACATGGGAATAGCCACGCCTACAGAAGCGGGGGGCGTCGGGGCTTTTGTCGTGCTGGTCATCGCCGTTGTGTTTTACGGTCTCCGGATAAAAGGCCTGTATCGGGCTATGATAGAGACGGCGCTGATAAATGCCATGATTCTCATTATTCTGGTCGGGACCCAGTTCTTTGCTTACGTGGTGGGGAGTTCCGCCCTGGCGGAAAATCTGGCCGGTTTAGTCACATCGCTAAATTTACCCCCAACCCTGATAATCGTTTCTATCATGGTTGCCCTTCTCATCCTCGGTTGCTTTATCGAGGGAATTACTATCATGATGTTGACGATACCCCTCTTTGTTCCTATGGTTCTTGCGCTGGGTTATGACCCGCTATGGTTCGGGATATTATACGTAACCAACATGGAAATAGCTCTAATTACGCCGCCGATGGGAATCAACTTGTTCCTGGTGAGAAATACTTTTGATATTCAGACCGGTGAGCTACTTAGAGGAATATTACCCTTCCTCGCCGTTCTTATAATATTTCTTGCGCTTATGGTGGCATTCCCCGAATTAAGTCTGTGGTTACCGGGTATGATGATAAAATGATGTATTACTCATAGAGTATAAAGGTGTCCCGGTGTTTTTGGCGCTTTCAACCCCCGGAAGAATAAAAATAAAAGTGATATGATTTTCATGTGGTGTCCGGTGGTAGTTTGACTTACTACAGTCACGACATCTTCAGTTGTTACTTGTGTCTCACTAGTAGCAGGGGTGTACTTCCCCCTAGCAAAACCTTTTGAGCGACGCTCCCTAGAGTCCAAGGCGCGATGCCATTCTTCCCACGAGTGGACATAGCTACCAAGTCAACTGCCAGCTCATCGGCAAAGTCAATAATCTCGTCTGCCGGAGAGCCAACCCGCACCTTGTAATTAGCAGCTATACCTTGCTTTTCCAGTTCGGCACACTGGGTCTGCAGGTAAGATTCAGCGTCCGCCTTATGGTTATTGGTCTGTTGCACGACCTGTAAAATGGTCAGTTCCATTTCGAGCTTTAAGGCAAGTTGGCTAATATAGGGAATCACGGCTTGGCTCGATATTGAGCCGTCAAGTGGCACAATGGCCTTCCTAAGAAGGCGCTTCTGGCGCACATCTGGACGGGACTTCTTACCTCTAATAAGCATAACTGGCAAATTTATAGTAGCCCTCACTACCTTATCGGCGACACTCCCCACTGCCCAACGTCCAATACCAGACCGACCGTGAGTAGCCATGACAATCAGTTTGTGGTCCCATTTACAAGCAAAATCTACGATTGCTTCAGCCGGATAGCCAACGTGAGTTGTTGCGTAAACCTCAACTTCTTTACTTCCAGGTATCACCGAGTATTTTTTGGCATGGTGCCTGGTGATATCCATTATTTTCTGCAGGTAGGCTATATACTCATTGTCAGCGAATTCAAGGACCGACAGCAAAGTAATATTGATACCTGTCCTTGCACCTAGTTCTTCCGCATATGGTAGTGCGATTTCAGCTAATTTTGAGCCATCTAGCGGAACAATCATTTTCTCGTCTGGAGGCTTTTTACCATGAAATTCTTCAGGCATCTTGGTCGACCAGTACAATACGCTATTTTCTTCCAGTATATTCATAGGATACCCAGCGGTGTCTTGCGTATAATCACTTAATTGAGATGGGGAAATTCACCAAAAAGCAGAAAAACCCAGTTATTTTGAAGATAATCAAACAAACAGAAATCCTGTGGGCACTCCATGCTTGATGGGCATCCGGAGAAAGCTATAAGCGTGACAGAAACAGACGTTTACCCCCCAGCTAAACATTCAGATGTGTAACAGATTGTCATTTTGTTAGATAAGATTTAGATGATATTGCCGGAAAACCTGGTCTAGGAGCCAGAACCCACTCAATATAGGTGTTTTCCCTAGTGAAAATCGGGGGAATCTTCCTGTTCGCTTCCTGGCCAAACACGTATCATTATATATGAATTAACCTATATTATGATGTTTCAAGCTATAGCATTTGAACCATTTATGACATCTCAGGGAGTATTACAATGCCAGTAAATATAGATGATAAAACATTTTATAGAACCTCGGAAGTATGTCAAATAGCCCGCATCAGCAGAAGCACCTTACTACGCTGGTTAAAAGAGGAAAACCTTGACATACCGGATTATCGTGATAGAAGAAGTTGGCGGCTATTTACTGAAGAGGATGTGAATAAATTAGCATCAGAGGCTAACCGAATTTGTGAAGCATAGACTACATAGGATGGCCATTATCTCAAGTTGATTTAATAGAATATCTTCAAACTAAAAAAGGAGACAAAATAATGAAAAGGATTACTGGGGAAATCCGCGGAGGTGAGAGGGGTTTTACTCTGGTTGAATTGCTCATTGTGTTTACCTTGCTGGGGGTTCTGGCGGCAATCATGATACCCAATGTCGCCGGGCTTATTGGTTACGGGCAAACACAGGGAGGAGAGACTGAATTATCGGTGTTGCAGACAGCGATGGACAGCATGATGGCCAGGGAAAGTCAGAGTTCAGTAACTGAAGTTGAAACTGCGACAGCTAACATGTCGGGATTTCCTGACGGCACTCACCCTCTTTACCCTAGCTACTTGAGAGACTCGACGACTAAGGGAACGTACGAGTGCGACACCACCGGCCTGGTCGAGCAGATAACGGACGGCTACGAATAATATACAAATAGTATAGAAACAATAGATAACGTTACCGAATTTACGGTATAAGCAGGTGACCAATGACTGTTCGGTCTGCAACTGGAAACACGCGTTGCGATAAACGTAACGAGAGGTTAAGTACGCCAATTGCCGTGACGCCTGAGAGCCCTCAAACCTGCGATGCCGACCCGGGTATAAGCTATTCGCAGGAGTTCCTAAAAGCCCAAAGGAGGGCCAAGTTCGCCAAAGAGGTTGCCAGGGATGCCATCAGTCGGACCCACCGGGCGAGCCAGGCTTTGCGAAAGAAGGCGGAGGCATTGGCGACGGCTTTCGATAAGGCTATACAGTGCGCCGTGGGCATCATTAGTAACTCAGGCAAAACAGTAATTAACGAGAATGATGCCCAGGCCAGCCAAGAGAGCGGGCAGCACCGGGTGTCATCATATCATGGTAAGCCGGCAGGTTCAGGGCTGGTGAAAAAAATACTGAATAACAAGTATAGCCCATTCCATGGCGTTTCTGAAGTGGCTAAATCACTATTCGGTAATAAGGTGATTGACCCAGAAACAAGGGAGGAGTTTTTCAATGTCGTAATGCGGCAAAGCCCGCAGCTTCGCCAACTTATTGAGGACTTAACCGAAGACAGGGCTCAAAAGAAGGTGGAAACAGCCATACAAGCAGCCAAATCAGACCGAATAGCGTCTAAACTGGCTGTCAGGCAAGTCCAGGAGGAGATTAGAGAAGCCAGGGAAGAACTACAAAAAACAAGAGAGGAGGCTGGAGCGGCTATTCGGCAAGCGGAGGAGGAGGGTAGCAGGGCGAGAGACGAAGCCATGGTGGCTCAACAGGAAGCCATCAGCCGAGCCCAGCCTGAAATCCAAAAGACAAAAAAAGAGGCTGAAGAGGCGATAGAAAGGGCAGAAGAAACCAGTACCTTGGCCGAACAGCAAGCCCTGGCCCGTGCTTTTGAAGAGATAAATAAAGCGAAGGAAGAGGTTGAGGCGGCTAAAAAGATGGCACTTGAAGCCATCGCTAAAGCCAGGGGAGAAAGTCAGCAGGCGAGGGAAGAAGCGGAAATTGTTAAAAAGGCTAGCGAAGAAGCTATCCGCCAGGCTCGTGAGGAAAGCCGAAAAGCAAGGGAAGAGGCGGAGATAACCAAACAGGCCGCGATTGAAGCCGTCAGCAAGGCACAGCTGGAAAGCCAGAAAGTGAAAGCAGAGGTCGAAGAAAATGCATTTATGACCTCCAAAGCTATGAGACAGGCTACACAAGATAAGATTAGACACACTCAAAATGAAATTAGTCAAACAAGGCAAGAAATCGCAGAAGCCAGCAACAACCCAGCATCTCTGTTTGACGAGTCATTGAAAGCGAGTATAAAAGCCAATGGCTCTTCATGTCAATTCGATAAAGATAATTCATATAATATAGCCGCCGTATTACACGAGATGCGTGCTCCCCTGCATTCTATCTCTGGTTTCGCCAAATTAATGCTTGAGGATAATGTATCTGACGGTGTGACCCAAAAAGAATTTCTCTCCATTATGGTTCAACAGAGCGACAATCTTAGCCAGTTACTTGAAAACTTGTCAGGTAATTTGAGTCATAATACCGAAACATTTAGTATCAATAAGGAGCCGGTTTCCTCACACAAGCTGATTACCGAAGCTGTCAGCAGCGTGCAGGGGATGGCTTCGCAAAAAAAAAATCTAATCAACTGTAACATTAGCCCCTTATTGCCAGAGATTGAAGCCGACGAATCTCTTATAAAGCAGGTAATTATTAACCTCCTGACGCATGCCATTAAGTTCAGCCACGATAACGGCACTATTGAAATCAGTGCTGAAGCCCGGGACAACGAGTTGCTTATACAGGTAAAGAACCAGGGTGAAATCCCGGGGCAAGACCCTGTCCTTCATATCTGCCAGCAGGTTATTGAAGCACATAGCGGACGTATCCGGGTAGAAAGCGTGGAAGGAGAGGGTAGCACATTTAGTATCACATTACCTTTGGCTCCAGTACGCTCAAAATAAACACAGGAATACAATAAGGTATTTTTATGAATAAAAAAATACTCATTATAGAGAATGACCCGACCGCAATGCGGCTAACTGAATTCACTCTGAAACAACGTGGATATCAGGTTCTGGCGACCTGTAACGGGCTTGAAGGTATAATCACAGCCCAGAAGGAGGAACCTGACCTTATTATTCTTGATATAATGTTGCCTGGAATTGACGGCTTCGAAGTGTGTAAGCGTTTACGCGCTGGAACCCAGACATCTCAAATACCGATTCTGATAATATCCGGCAAGACTCAACAAGAAGACATTGCCGCCGGATTCCGAGCGGGGGCGGACGATTACTTACCCAAACCGGCAGCTCCCTCTGAAATTGTCAGCAAGGTAGAAAGCCTTGTTTCCAAGAAAGCCGCTGGCAAGGCAAAGACCATCGTTTTTATCAGACCAGACGAGAGTCTGGGAACGACGATGATACTGGCCAATGTAGCTGCAGTTTTCTTAGAACAGGGCAAGCAGGTCACTCTGGTTGATATGGCAACTAATCAAAGAGATAGCAGCCAGGACACAATATTTTCTCAAAGTCCCGGTCGCGTGATACTGGAGACGGTTTCTACCAGTAATACAAAAACAGAACCGGCTATTGAAGTGCTGCCTTCAGGTGTACGCATATTGCATGTTGATGATGCCTCAAAGCATGAGGGCGACACATCCGAACATAGCATTAGCCTGTTGCAGAATATAGGCAAAGTCAATGATTATCTCCTGGTAGACCTGACCTTAAAATCTACCCCTTTTAGTAGGACAATCCTAACAAATTGCGATCTTGTCGTTGTTTTAAGTGACTATAAGATTAGCGATATAGCGAAAACAAAAAATACGGTTACGTTGCTCCTTTTTCTGGGTATTACTCCTGAAAAGATTGCCATGTTGCTGGTTGACCTGGAAGGTAAATTCCCCAGTGTATCATTGGGCAATGTGAAACCATATATGGAGGTTAATCTGGGTATTACCCTGGCAGGTGCAATCTCTTATGATGCCAAGATGCATCAGCTATCTTATCTAGACAATCCGCCAATAATCCAGGCCAATCCAGACTGTAAACTTGCCCAAGATATAAAGCAAATTGCTCAATATATCACAGCTTATAGTTATACCAAACAACAGCCCCGGCAATCCAAGAGAAAATTGCCTTCTTTGGAGACGAGTGAATGATTGTTGCTAATAGCCGAAAAAGAGCCAAGCTCGGCGAATCACTGGTTCAAGCGCAAATCATCACGGCTGAGCAATTGCATCACGCCCTGGAATTGCAGCGTGAAAGAGGGGGCAAACTTAGCGAGATTCTGGTAAGTCAGGGAGTTATTAATGCGGAGGAACTGGCTTCCTTCCTTAGCATCATATTAAATGTACCACTTATCGACCTGAAAACTCATATTGTACAGCCGGAGGCATTGAAACTAATACCGGAGGAACTGGCGAGGAAGAATACTCTCATTCCCCTGAATATCATGGGAGAATCGCTTGTGGTGGTAATGGCTGACCCTGATGATTACATTGCTATAAGCGATATTTTTACTAAAACCAATATGAAAATCGAAGTGGTGTATGCAAATGCCTCTGATATCAGGCGCGCCATAGATATTTATTATCGGGCTAATGAAGAAATCCAGGAAAAGGCAAGTGAATTTGAACTCACGGCATTCGGAGACCAGAAGGCCCGTTCTGGTTTTATTGTTGAGACTCCCATCACGGAAAGCCTGGACCTTATCATTGAACAAGCTGTGAGAGACCGGGCTTCGGACATTCACCTGGAGCCGCAGGAAAACAGGCTGCGTATACGTTATCGTATTGATGGGATATTACATGACATGAATTCGCTGCCCATCAGCGTCCACGCCGAACTGGCGTCCAGAATTAAGATACTTGCTGAAATGGATGTTACCCGTTCTAAACAGCCTCAAGATAGCCAATTTTCCGTAAACGTCGGTGACCACAATATCGATATTCGTGTAGCTACAACGAATACAGTCTATGGTGAGCGGATAACCCTGCGCCTTCTAGATAAGTCATTATCCCTTTTCACTTTACCAGAACTGGGTTTTTTACCGGAGACCCTTAAGAGATATAAAGCGCTCCTGCATTACCCCTTCGGCATGGTTCTGGTAGGTGGCCCCACCGGCTCTGGAAAGACAACTACCCTCTATACGTCCATCAATGAAATAGACCGTAGTAAATATAACATTATGACGATTGAGGACCCTGTTGAGTACCAGTTTGAGGATATCAGTCAGAGCCAGGTAGACCCCAAGGCCGGGGTGACCTTCGCCGGCGGATTACGGGCAATGCTGCGGCAGGACCCTGATGTTGTTCTCGTAGGAGAAATACGGGATAAAGAAACAGCCGTAACGGCAGTGCAGGCAGCCCTGACGGGACATCTGGTTTTCTCTTCCATTCATGCCAATGATGCCGTGAGTATGTTATCGCGTCTGACAGACCTTGGCGTCGAACCTGCCCTGGTCTCGTCAACACTCATCGCTCTGGTAGCCCAGCGCATGGTTCGGCGCATCTGTACCAATTGTCGCACCGTTTCAGCACCCTCGAAACTTGAGCAAGAAATCTACGCCAGAGAAATGCTGCAGGAGTTACCCGCCGTTTATACAGGCACCGGCTGTCATCTCTGTGCCAATACCGGTTACCAGGGTAGAACAGGTATCTTTGAATTGCTTGTTATCAGCGAGGAAATACAGAAACTTATTATTAGTAATGCCAGCATTGGTGAACTTAGAGAGGAGGCCCTTCGCGAAGGGATGTTTACAATGAAGCGTGACGGTATGATTAAGGCGGCGGAGGGAATCACGACTTTCAATGAAGTGATTAATGGTATATTTACACTCGGTTAGTGTTAGATTTTGATTTTTAGGTAACTACAATGTATCAATATAGAGCCTATACTTTCGATAAAAAGGTTGTCGAAGGCACCATTGATGTTCCGAGCGAGCAAATGGCTGAAGAATATTTACTAGAAGCCGGATACACCCATGTCCTGACATTAAAAAAAACAAGTTCACCATTATCACTCGAACTATTATTTCTTCGGTTCCATAGCACTAAAAAGGAAGACATTGTTGATTTATTCAATCAATTGGCCGCATTGATGGATTCCGGCATGCCCATTGTTCAAGCTCTGTGGCTTCTTGCAGAACAAGCTCCCAAAGCCGCTTTAAGAAATGTTATTTACAAATTGGGTCAAGAACTCTCTGGCGGCATTGCTCTCTCACAAGCACTTTCGCGGTATTCGCGTATTGTGTCGGCTCACTACTGCGAGGTAATTAGAGTAAGTGAAAAATCAGGAGATTTAACGCGGGGTCTGAGGCTGGTAGCCGGCTATATAGAAAAGGAAACGAGCATGTCACATAATATCAAACACATGTTATCGTATCCTGCCTTTTTGGCCATTATGGCCGTCATAGTCATTTCCATCCTTGCCACTGTAGCCCTGCCCTCGCTGGTAACGCTCTTCAACTCACTCGGTGCTAGCCTGCCACTGCCGACCAGGATATTAATTGCATTGAGCAGTTTTATTTCAGACTATAAATTCTACCTTGCGGCGGGTCTAATAGGCCTGGTTGTTATTATTATGTTTTGCTTAAAATCTTCGACCGTTAGAAAGTTCCTGGACTCATTAGCGCTGAAACTGCCGGTAGTTAGAAACATCGTTATTATGCGCAATATTTGCCGTTTTTGCCGCAGCAGCGCCATGCTGCTTGAAGCCGGGCTCACGCTTCCCCAGACCATAAATACTATAATCGGGGTTATCGATAGCAGCATTATTAGGCAAGCTCTTGCTGATATCCGGCAGGATTTAATTAAGGGTAAAGGTCTTTCGCAGCCAATGGCGAAAATTGCCATGTTTCCCAGACTGCTGGTAGATATGATTTATATTGGCGAAAAAACAGGTACCCTGCAATCATCATTTGCCACTATGGCGGACTTTTATGAGAAGAAATTTGACCAGAGGGTCCAGAGGCTCCTATCAATGATTGAACCTGCCTCTATTATCGTTGTCGGGTTAATTATCAGTCTTATTGGTATAGCTATCATTACGCCGCTATATTCAATATATCAAACCGCATACTAACTATTCACAGGTCAGTGTTGATATGAAAAAAAGGTTTTACCGGTGGCTGAACAGGATGTTGTGGGACTGGGACGAAAGGGGCATCACCCTCGTAGAGTCTGTGGTAGCCATTGCTATACTTGGTGGCGGTGTACTTACCATGGTTTTATCCATGTCCGGTGGGGCACTTGCGATAAGAGAGAATGACCAGGAGGTTAGCGCTCAAAGTCTGGCACGGACACAGATGGAATATATTAAAAATTATACTTATGACCCTGACGCTACAACCTACCCGACAGTAAGCGTGCCTAATGGATACAGTATATCGGTTGGAGTTACCTCCGTTCCGAGTACAAATACTAATATTCAGAAGGTTACAGCTAATATTTCCAGAGACGGTGCCGTTATCATGACTGTCGAGGATTACAAGGTGGACCGATGAAAAGAGAGAGGGGTTATACCCTGGTGGAACTGATGGTAGCTATCGCTATCACCGGCTGTATCGCTGCGGTCCTGGCTCTGGTAGTACAGCAAATTTTAACCGTACCCGAACGAGGTAATGACCAGGTGACGGCACTGCACTCCGTCCAGAACGCAGCTCACTGGGTCAGCGTTGACGGGCAGACGGCTAAGTCAGCCGCCGGCGGCAGCAGTCTGTCATTGACTCTTCCCGATGATTCGGTGATAAGCTACACCTTGACTGGCGATGAGTTATATCGCGTCTACGGTGGCTCAAACCGGTTGATAGCCAGAGAAATCACCAGCGCCAACTTCTCGGTTCTGGGCCGTGTTATTACCATGGATATTACTGCAGCGCCGGATAGCCGCTGGGACATAAGCGAGAATCAAACATACCAGATATATATGCGACCCACAGGATAATAACAAATGAAGATAAAAAGTGAAAAGGGCCAGGCATTGCCCATGGTTATGATAGCCATACTCGCTGGCGCTCTGATAATACCGCCTTTCCTGGGTCACACTGGCACCAGCCTTATCGGCTCAAGGATCTACACGCAGGCGATACACTCCCAGTACGCCTGTGACGCCGGTGCCGAACATGCCATCTGGAATCTGACTGACGGGGGACTCACCGCCAGTATACCCGCGGCCGGTGATATGGTGAGTTATTCGCTGGATGAATCAATTAATGGTCTGGGAGCGAATGTCACTGTCAGCAATTGCTGGGAAACCATCGCCTGGGACGACTTTGAGAGCGGGGGCTGGACGGGCGGCGAAGGCTGGCTGGGTGACTGGACCCATACCGGGAACTCCAGCATCACTGACGCCGGCACTCCCTATGAAGGAACTTATCACATGATGCTAAGAACTGACACCGCTGCCGTTAGCCGGTCTGTCGACCTCTCTAAAGAGGTCAGCGCTCGACTCCGCATCCGGGCCAGGGCCCGCTCTTTCGAAACCGGCGAGACGGCGACCTGCGACGTCAGCAGTAACGGTGTCGACTGGACGACAGCCTACACCTGGACCACCGTCGAAAGCGATAATACCTACCATTACTATGATATCGACTTAACTTCCTACAGTTTCACCAGCCAGTTCTGGATAGCTTTTAACGCCCATATGAGCGATACCAGCGATTACTTTTATGTCGATGACCTGGATATTGCCTGGGTGGTAGGTTCCTATAAAAATATCGCTTCCGAAGATTTTGAGAGCGGGGGATGGACAGGCGGCAGTGGCTGGCTGGGTGACTGGACCCATACCGGGAACTCCAGCATCACTGACACCGGCGCTCCCTATCAAGGCACTTATCACCTGATGCTGCAAGACAGCAACGGCGATGTCAGAAGGCCGCTCGACCTCTCGGAGCAAGGTGTCGTCCATCTTAAGTTCTGGGCTAAGGCTGACTCGTTCGAGGGGAGTGGAAACGCGCGCGCTCGGATAAGCAGCGACGGTACTAACTGGACGACGGTTTATATATGGGTTAACGGTGATGATAGCCAGTACCATTTCTTCGATATAGATTTATCTTCTTACACTTTAACCGATAATTTCTGGATTAGTTTTGTATCTAATATGGAGCAGGCGGGTGATTATTTTTATGTTGACAATATTAATATTGAAAGTCTGCACGGCTACGCCATTACGGTAACTGCTGGTGACCGCGTGATAAAAGCTGCGGTAAATACCGATGACGGCATTGTTACCGTTTTTTCCTGGTATATCATCTAGCTATAAGATTGAGATTATTAAACGAAGCGGATGGTGAAAAAATAATGGCAGGGGAAACCAATCGTAATAAAAAGAAGTTGTTTTCCATAACCTCAATTGGATTAATTGTGCTTGTCATCATCGTGGTGGCTAATATTGTTGTATGGAAAGACCATCTGGGCGAGCGGGCGCAAATCGATGTCCTCAATAATGAAATAAGCCATGTCCACCAGAGAATCGGGGAAACACCCCAACCTCCGCAGAATCTTGAGGTAAAACTGGAGACAGTTAAGGCTGAATTAGCCGCGGTACAAAATGTCTTTCCGGGTACCGTAAACAGAAATGATGTGATTGATTATATTATTGATGTGGCCGAAGAGTGCCAGGTACAGGTTGTCCCACTGATATCACAAGGGTGGGTAACAGAAAATGCCGGCCAATCTTACCGTGTCTTGAAATTAAGTGGCACCGTCACAGGCAGCCTTGAGCAGGCAACCAATTTTATATCTAAGTTGCAGGGTAGTAAATACCCAACAATGACTATTACAGAGCTTACTGTTCAGAGACTGGACGGACTTGATATCTCTAATCTTGAGGACAATATACAGGTGGCGGTCAACATGAATATTGCTCTTTACGCCTACTCTCCGGTGGCGAATGAGGACACTGTATAATGACAATTACCACGTTAAACATTAGCTCGGATGCTATTAAATGCCTTGCAATCAAGGGCAACAAGGTACTTAAACGCGAAAATATACAGCCAGCCGCTTCTATCAGGAATGGCCATATTTTAGACCCGGAAGCCATCGCAAACCAGTTAAAATCCGTATTTAGAATACTCCGGCTACCCAGGGATAAAGTGATATGCAGCATCAATGGCCTGCCGTTTTCCTACAGATTATTTACGTTACCCCAAATGAAGCCTTCGGACCTCAATGAAGCCACGCTTAGATTAGCCAGAAGGGAAATGCCAATTTCTCTTGAAGATATGTATCTATCCTGGCAGGCATACCCGGCAGAGAAAGGCGAATGGCAAATTCTGGTTATAGGAGTATCACGTCAACCTATTGACGCCCTTATTAGCACGCTAGCGGAAGCTGGCATTAAACCCTATTTGCTGGACCTGCCGCATCTTTCACTGGCAAGACTGACCAAACAAAAGGACACAATCATCGTAGATTGTGAGCCAGGCCATTCTAATATAGTAATGCTTGTCGAAGGCGTGCCTCTGGGGATGCATATCGTACCCTCACCGGGTCCCGAAGCAAACCTACAAGATGAAATCGGGCAAATTACCGATAAACTCACCAAGATGGTTGATTTCTATAATAGCAACAATCCGAAGAATCCGATACAAGAAACGACCAAAGTGCTCCTGACCGGTGAGTTAATAAATGATGCAAGGGCGGTTGAAATCATACGGGAGGAAATTACGCACCCGGTGGAGGTACTAGCTCCGGCAAATAATGTTCCAACTGCCCTGCCTTTAGATGAGTATGCCGTTAATACAGGCTCTGTGCTGATGAACGTCACTCCAAACAAGGACATGGATAGAAATGCGGCTCCATATCGCAATATCAATCTGGGTGAAATCCTTGAAGAGCGACGTAACAGCAGAAAGAACAGACTATCAGTTAAAAAAATGTTATTGCCATTAACATTGGTCGTGGGTATAGGTGTATTGATAACCGGTTATCAGTTACAGAACAATGTACAGGCAAGTCTTACGGAACTGCAAACGGATATGACACAGGCGAACCTGGAACTCAATCAACTACTTGAATCGGTTGAGAATGCCGATCAACTCGAGGATGATATCAGGGTAATAGAAACGAACATTAAGGAAATTAAATACGAGAATCAGAATATACTAAGCTCAAATGATTATGTAAGCGATATTTCTTCAATTATAGAGGCTATGCCCGCTGGTCTAACTTTCGAATCAATAGAAATTGGTACCAATCAGATTATTGTGCTGGGGAACATAAATGAGCCTTCCCTTGTTGTACAGTTCGTAAACAATCTTGAAACATCAGGCGGATTTTCCGAAGCGAATATAATCAGTATAGACAGACCACATCATGCCGGGACCAATCAGGGTCTTATTTTCATGGTTATTATCAGCAGATAGGGGAATACCACGGCTTGCCGAGGACCAGTATAAGCCTCGTTGCTGGACTCTAAGTATCAGCTCAATAAGTAATCAGTCTCATAATAGCTCGTTAACTTAAATATAATATAAGCATATATGCTATAATATCCTGTAGTGTACCTGATTTTGATTAGTAAAAGCACGATAATCAGGTCGTGAAAAAGCTAATCATAATCAGCATCAGCCACTTCATCCGGAAGCCCGCACGATCCGTCACTGTATTCATTATCGGATTTATTCGCGCCACCGGTCGATAGACGCGCTGGCCGCGTAGCCGTAATCCGCAGCTTTCCACAAGGGGCTTGCCTCTCCGCCCACGACGATGATGTTGATATTGTCCGGATTATGATAGGGAGCTATCAGCTCGTTATCCGGGAGCTTTTTCCATGAAGCATAAGGCTCGACACCCTTGTATGCCTGGGATGCCACCAGCATGTCTATATAATCGGTTTTCCAGTACTGCCCCGCAGGCATCTTTATGTTCTGCGACATCCAGCGACAGAAATCCTGCTTGGTGGTAAAGCCCTCGTTCTCCTTTAAATTTCTGGCCACCAGCGGATCCATGATTAAGGTAGCCGCGGAATTAAGCGGGGGCATCACCGCTAACTGGATATTCAATTCCTCTCCCACTGACCGATGGGAAGCTGCGCCGGTGCTGTTCAGAAAAGACCATCCCCTGAAGATACTGACAACGCTCTCTTCGGCCTTGAAACCTTTCCCGACATGGAAAGGCGTCCAAACGCTCCTCTCCTCATTCTCGGCAGCGCACATGTTATTGTAAGTGTGATTATTTCCCTGGGAACTCCACAGGGTATTTTTAGGCTTGGCAAATCCCTGGCAAATGCTCATCAATGTCCAGGCTCTTCCGATTACCGAATTTGCCATGTTTACCGCACTGTACGCGCCAATACCGGAGTTCATACCGATCTCGTTGCGAATCGGTCCGTTCACCAAAAGCATCGCTTCAAAGGCTGTTGTCGAGGGCATCAGTGATGGTTGTTTGGTGGACGCGATAGCCAGTATCACGGGGAAATATTCCGGCCTGGCGCCGGCCATGACCGCAATGGCCGCGATATTGGAAACCGTGTACTTAACGAGTTCTCCGGTATCGAACCGGAATGATTCGCTCACCACCTCGTCCGGAGCAGCGCTGGTGCCCGCAAGCATTTTCTTCACGCGCTCCTCGGTAGGAAGAATGATGGGTAACCCGTCTGTCCAGCCTTTTTCATAAAATAGACGCTGTAAATTATCTTCGGTATCCGGTTCCAGGAGTACCTGGGGAGGGCTGGCTTTTACAGTTACAGGAGACTCGGGCTCTAACTTTGTTTCGCTTATCGGTTTGGTCAATACATCAAGTATTTCATTGATGACAGGTTTACCGGTATCGGGGTCATTGCCTACGATATATCTATCGAGGACTTCAGGAGACAGACCTATCACCGGATACGGCGTATATATGAAACTTAAAGAAGCGGCTCTCGGGTTACTCTTTGCAACGCTTTCCATCGTGTATGCTGAGACGGGAGCAACCGGGATACCGTAGGACTGTTCAAGATTCGTACTACCTGCAGCGACCGCTGCAATACAGCCCGGTCAGCCGGCTACGCCAAGGACAACGGCATGGCCCTTTTCCTTGATTTCCTCCCAGAGGTCATTGTCATCGTCCATGAACACATGCCCCGGTTTCCGTTTTGGTATCGTGGTGACGGACGGCATGTGTTCGGCAAACCATTTCTGCAGTTGCAGCATGAATTCATAGCCGCCGCCGAAACCGATATCCACCAGATACACAGTTTTGTTTTCCAATGTATCCAACCGCTTGGCAAAAGAAGGTGAAGATGGCGCAGGTCCACCCATACCCGGTGGAGGCCCACCCATACCCGGCGGCGGTCCACCCGTACTCTTCTGGACTCCAGCTTCAGGACTCATTACTGAATATCGTACTTCAATTGTCATTATATTCCTCCATTCGACCTGCGGGACCCGGTTGACAGGATTCCGAGTCTGTTTTTTATCGGTGGCTATTATTTCCTCATTTCTATTGAGGAGGCCCAAAAGAATCTTTGACCCATGTTATATCCTGCCTGGCTTTCCCCCATCCGGCTTCGGCTGCACCCCCGAAGGGATTATTGTCGCCCATGTGTTTCCTCATTTCTTCCATGCGCTTCTTCATCAGCTCTTCCTGTCTCTTCATGCCTTCAGGAGTGGCATAATTGATGAGCCGCTCAAAATTATCCCTCAACATCTTCTCCGGGTCCGGGGCCGGGATAATAAAGAGCTGCTCGTTCTCAATGCCCCTCTTGAGCAAGTGTGCCAGCTCCACAGGTTCGATTCCTTGTGCATGAATAGAACGCAGAAAATCGATTGTCTTTTCATTTACATTATATCCGGTATTTTGTAAATGCTCTGGTCGTGTAAAAGTTGCTTCAGCTATATTTGATTTGATATTACCCGGGCACAGGACAGATACGCCTATATTATAAGGCTTAAGCGCCTGGTAATAACACTCCATGAGACTGTTGACTCCGGCCTTGGCAACCGAGTATGGAGTACACCCGGATGCTGCCATAAAACCTCCCATTGAGGAAGTCGTGGCGATATGACCGCCCTTACCGGCTTTTATCATGCGCGGCACGAATGTCACCAAACCGTTGATGACTCCGCCGAGACAGACACCTATAACCCAATCATAATCTTCAAATGTCGAGGCTTCAGCCGGACCGAAAGTATTCACCCCCGCGGTATTGAAGAGAAGCTGGGGGGGACCGCCGAATACCTTTTCTACCTCGTCTGCCGCCGCCGCATATGCCTTGCGGTCCGTAATGTCCAGTTGTATGGCGTGAGCTTCGACCTTCTTATCCCGGAAATACTCCATTGCCTCGTCCAAATGATCCTGACGAATGTCTGCAATCACAATCTTACAGCCTGCTTCTGAAAACACCTTTGCCTGACCGAATCCGGCACCGGAAGCGCCTCCGGTTATAAATAGAATTTTACCAGCAAAATCTTTCATTATTTCCTCCTTTGTATTGTTAAATAGCGTAATATAAACGGCAACATATTACAAATTCTGCCCCCCGGAACCGCTACATCATGACTTGAAGTCTTTCCAATATAATGAAGACACCAGGAGGACTCATGAAAGCCATGAAATACACCGAGTAACAAATCATCGCCGTACTCAAGGAGGCGGAGGCCGCGTTGCATTATAGTCTTTCTTTCGATGAAAAGATAAAGGGTCTTTTCATCGTGCTTTTTTGACGAAGTAGCGGGTCTTTTTAGCATTTTCGGAGGATTTTGCCCGCTTTTTGGAGGGTTAATTTAGCCTTAGCTTGAGCCTTAGATGGCGTCCCTGGAGGGATTCGAACCCACGACCCGCTGCTTAGAAGGCAGCTGCTCTATCCTAACTGAGCTACAGGGACGGGACTGCATTTCATTAAAAATGTAACACGAATAGAGACTAAGGTCAATACAGTTCTCTCAAGAACATTATGCCTGATTGCTGTTCGAGTGTTTTACATGCCTGTAAATGTAGAAAACAATAAGAGCCACTATTATCGCAATAAATAACGGGTCGAAAGGACGCATGGCGTCCCGTAGTTGTTCCCAGTGTTCTCCCATCCGGTAACCGCCGTAAGCAAGCCCCGCGCTCCATATAAACGAACCTGTAAAGGTATATATCAGGAATTTAACAATATTCATTCTGGCGATACCGGCAGGCAGACTGATATACGTGCGTATTACCGGCAGTAGGCGGGAGATGAAGACCGTCCAGCTACCGCTTTTTGAAAACCACCTATCCGCTAGGTCGAGGTCACGCTGCGATATGAGGATATAACGTCCGTATTTATTCAGCAGAGGACGACCGGCCCGCATGCCGACGATATAAGCGATAACCGAACCGATAGTATTGCCCAGAGCCCCGTAGGCACCGGCGATAAAAATGTGGTGAACGGTTAGCCCCTGTTCCCTGATGAGCATCCAGCCTGCCAGAGGCATGATAAGTTCGCTTGGGAAGGGGATACAGGCGCTTTCGACAGCCATGAGAATGACTACCCCCGGCCATTGGAGCAGGTTATAGGTGGCCGCTATAAAGTCGAGTATCTGTTGTTCGAGAGATGTCATGCTGCGAGTGTAGCAAACGTATGCCGATAGCGTCAAGCTGACCGGATGAAGCGACTTCAAACGGATAACCAGCTTGACAATTACTCGTCCAGATTGATAGTATTTAGGTTAGTGTCCCTTATCTACCTATTAAAAGGCTATGCCGAGATTGCTGGATAAAATCGATAGCCCCGCCGCTCTTAAAGGATTATCGCTGGCGGAACTGGAAGAACTGGCTGCCGAGCTTAGGCATGAAGTCATTACCACGGTAACCAATACCGGCGGGCATCTGGCCTCAAACCTTGGCGTCGTCGAGCTTACCATAGCTCTGCATCGTGTCTTCAATAGTCCCACGGATAAAATAATCTGGGATGTAGGTCATCAGAGCTATGTGCACAAACTGCTTACCGGACGCCGTCGCGAGTTCGATTCCCTGCGTCAATATGGCGGGTTATCCGGCTACACCTGCCGTGATGAAAGCGAGCATGACCCCTTTGGCGCCGGCCATGCCAGCACCTCGATTTCGGCCGCCCTGGGCATGGTCATCGCACGAGACCTCGCCGGTGACGATTATCATGTCGTGGCGGTTATCGGTGATGGAGCTATTACGGCGGGCATGGCTTTTGAGGCGCTTAACCATGCAGGGCACCTCGGTTCCAGGCTTATCGTGATTCTCAATGATAACGGCATGTCCATTTCACCTACCGTAGGAGCCCTGGCTAAATTGTTAAGCCGGGTGCGGTTTGACCAGCGTTTACGCAAGGCAAAGAAAAGCGGCAAGAAGATAATCACTTCTCTTCCCAAAGGTGAGGACCTGTGGCGACTTGGTCAAAAGCTGGAAGACAGGTTCAAGGAATTTCTAATGCCGACGCCCATCTGGGAGGAGCTTGGCTTTACCTATATCGGGCCGATTGACGGGCATAATATTCATGACCTTGATACCGTTCTTACCCAGGTAAGGGACTCTGCAAATAAGCCGACTCTCGTCCACGTGGTAACCACAAAAGGTAAGGGATATAGTCCCGCCGAAAGTAATGCCGTTTACTTCCATGGCGTTCCCGCTAAAGGTGGTGATAAAAGGGAAGTGACGACCTACAGCGAGGTCTTTGCCCAGACAATGCTGCGGCTGGCCCGCGAAGAGCCCAGGCTGGTGATAGTTACGCCGGCCATGCCCGAAGGGAATTGTCTGAACATCGTTGAGGCCGAGTTCCCGGGCCGTGTCTTTGATGTGGGTATCTGCGAACAACATGCCGTTACTTTCGCCGCCGGCATGGCGACGCAGGGCTTTATACCGGTCGTGGCGATATACTCGACCTTCCTGCAGCGGGCCTTCGACCAGGTAATCCATGACGTTTGTCTTCAGAACCTGCCCGTCATCTTTGCCATTGACCGGGGAGGAATCGTCGGCGATGACGGCAAAACGCACCAGGGTGCCTTCGATATCTCTTACCTCACCCTGATTCCCGACCTCACGGTCGCGGCTCCCAGGGATGAAAACGAGCTTCAGCACCTGTTGTATACCGCGGTAAGGGCGGGGCGTCCCATGGCGGTACGGTATCCCCGCGGTGCCGGACTGGGCGTGACGCTGGATGCAAAATTACATGAAATCTCTATAGGCAGTGGTGAAGTGCTCCGGTATGGGGAAGATGTGGCTATCTTTGCCTTGGGTGCTTCGGTGGCGCCATCCCTGGATACAGCCGATAAACTGGCGGCGAAGGGCATCGAGGCTGCTGTGATAGATACACGCTTTGCCAAGCCGCTGGATGCGTCGCTAATAAACGACCTGTCCGGTCGTATCAGGCGTGTCGTCACGGTGGAAGAGAACGTGCTGACCGGCGGCTTCGGCAGCAGTGTTAATAGATTATTGCAGGAGTCCGGTCAATACAATGTACAGGTAAAGAATATCGGTATTCCGGATGAGTTCGTCGAGCATGGCACCCAGGCCATTTTACGCTCCAAGTGCGGTCTGGATGCCGGGGGAATAGAAAAGCAGATTTTAAAATTATTTCCTGATTCCGTCTCGGATTTATCTTTAAAGGTTGAAGGTGAAGCCAGGACGACACAGAGATGAGCGATATTTTATACTTCCTGAAAAGGGTAGGGGAGTGCAGTTAAAACTGATACTTAAGTTGGTTTGTTATCCGTCGATTGCGTGCAATCGATTTTGTAAATATAAGCAGCGTTATTACTTATCAGGCGTTCGAGTCAGCGCCTGATTATTATTTTATATTAATGATATTCGGGAGCGATGCATGAACAAGATGACCGTCAGGGACATAGAGGTTACCGGCAAGAGAGCGCTGGTCCGGGTCGACTTTAATGTCCCTATTGATACCAGGACGGGAGAAATCGTTGATGATAACCGTATCAGGGCGGCCCTGCCGACGATTAAATACCTTACCGAGCGTAACGCCAGGGTCATTCTAATTTCTCATCTGGGCCGGCCCAGGGGCAAGGTGGTCGACTCTCTGCGGTTGACTCCGGTAGCCCAGCGGCTTTCCCAGATTTTGGGACAGCAGGTCGGCGTTGCCATCAACTGTATCGGGCCGGAAGTGGAAAAATCTGTAGAGACGCTACAGGCCGGTGATGTCCTGCTGCTGGAGAATCTGCGGTTTCATTCCGACGAGGAGACGGGCAGTTCCGAATTTGCCAAAGCTTTAGCCCGCCTGGGCGATATCTTCGTCAATGATGCCTTCGGCACCTCCCACCGGGCCCACGCTTCGATAGCCGGCATCGGGCAATATCTGCCGGCGGTAGCCGGGCTGCTATTGGAAAAGGAAATCAATACTCTCGGCGACCTCCTGGAACATCCCGTTCACCCGTTTGTATCGGTTTTCGGGGGCGCCAAGGTCAGCGACAAGGTAGGCATGCTGAAAAACATCATGGCGAAGGTAGACTGCCTGTTAATCGGCGGCAGCATGGCGGCTACTTTCCTGAAAGCAAAGTCTTATGAGGTGGGGACTTCACTGATTGAGACGGACTGGGTGGACACGGCGGCGGAGTTGATTAAAGAGGCCGAGATGAGCGGCGTCAGGCTTATGCTGCCGGTAGACGTGGTAATCACCGATGAAATCAGCAGCGAAGCCGAAGGAAAAGTCGTATCCGTCGATGCTATACCCCCCGATAAAAAAATCGTCGATGTTGGCCCGCTGACTATTGAGTGTTTCAGTAATGAGCTAAAACGGAGTTGGACGGTATTCTGGAACGGTCCCATGGGCGTAGAGGAGATACCGCAATTTGCCGTGGGGACCCGGGTGCTGGCAACACTTCTCTCCGAGCTTCATGGCAAGACCATCGTGGGCGGTGGTTCAACGGCGGAGGTTATAGATGCCATGGGGCTGGCTGATGGAGTCTCCTTTGTTTCAACCGGCGGCGGAGCTTCACTAAAGTTCTTGGGTGGCGAAGAGTTACCGGGTGTGGTAGCATTACAGGACAAAGGAACGCTTTAAATGACAACCGGTATGGACTTAATAAAAGATATCTCGGTAACTTCGCCATCGAAGATTGTAATGCTGGTAATCGACGGACTGGGAGGATTGCCCGACCCGCAAACGGGCAGGTCGGAGCTGGAGACGGCCCGAATCCCCAATCTTGACGCTCTGGCTGCCAGCGGAATTTGCGGTCTGGCCGACCCTATAGCCCCGGGTATTACCCCCGGCAGCGGACCTGGCCACCTGGCGCTCTTCGGGTACGACCCCGTCAACAGCAACATCGGGCGCGGCGTGCTGGAGGCTGTCGGCATCGACGTTGAACTTCAGCCGGGCGATGTAGCGGCACGCGGTAATTTCTGCACCATTGATGGCAAGGGCATTATTACCGACCGTAGGGCCGGACGTATCTCCACCGAGAAATGCGCCGAGTTATGCAAACTACTCGACGGTATCTCATTCAATGGCGTAAA
The DNA here is from genome assembly GCA_034430575.1 of Dehalococcoidales bacterium. Lineage (GTDB taxonomy): Bacteria > Chloroflexota > Dehalococcoidia > Dehalococcoidales > RBG-16-60-22 > JAFGPF01. The sequence goes on along the minus strand of DAOUDZ010000015.1, from coordinate 25,556 downwards.
GATTATGGTCTATCCTGTCAGGGAGCACCGTTTTGTGACCGTCTTTCGCGGCGAGGAGTTAAGCCCTGAACTTTCCGAGTCTGACCCTTCACGAACAGGGGTTGCACCTGAATCAATCAGGGCGAAATACCCGGAAGCTGCCGGAACGGCAAATATCGTCAATCAATTTATTGATGAGGCTAAATTGAGACTGGCCGAACATCATCCGGCTAATATGCTTCTACTGCGCGGCTTCGCTAAAAAACCTCGGTTCCCCACCATGCAGGAAATATACAAACTGAACCCGCTGGCTATCGCCGTTTACCCGATGTATCGTGGACTTGCCAGGCTGGTCGGCATGGAAGTCGCCCGAACAGGCACAGCTCTCGAAGATGAGTTTCAAACACTGCAGGATAGTTTTAAAATATACGACTTTTTCTTCCTGCATGTAAAGTGGACGGATAGCGCCGGCGAAGACGGCGATTTTGCCCGCAAGGTGAAAGTCCTGGAACAGGTCGATGCGGCTTTGCCCGGTCTGACATCTCTGGAGCCGGAAGTACTGGTGGTAACCGGAGACCACTCTACTCCGGCGGTGCTCAAGGGCCACAGCTGGCACGCGGTTCCGGTCCTCCTCTGCTCGAAGTACTGCCGCACGGACACTGTAAAGGCGTTTTCAGAATCGGCTTGTGTAGCCGGCGGACTTGGCAGGATTCAATCTGCGGATATCATGCCCCTGGCTATGGCTAATGCTCTAAAACTGACTAAATTTGGTGCGTAGGGGTTCAAAAATGGCGCGTGTACCGATGATTGCCGGTAACTGGAAGATGAATACGACGGTAGATGATGCCGTCAAGCTGGTAAAGGCGATGCTGCCCGGGCTCGATGAGATAAGCGGTGTAGATAAAGTTATCTGTCCGCCCTTCGTGTCACTGGCGGCGGTGAAAAATATTATCGAAGGAAGCTCGATTAAGCTGGGGGCGCAGAATGTCTTTTATAAGGAAAAGGGAGCCTATACTGGTGAAATATCGCCGCAGATGCTTGCCGGACTTTGTGAATATGTTATCATCGGGCACTCCGAACGCCGTCAGTATTTCGGCGATACCGAGAAAATTATCGATTTAAGAATAAAGGCGGCTGTAGAGAATCTGTTAAAACCAATCTTCTGTGTGGGTGAGAGCCTGGAGGAGAACGAAGCGGGGAGAACAGAGGAAATCCTGACCCGCCAGCTTATGGCGTCCTGCGACCGCCTGTACTTCTTCGGCGGCATGGTTATCGCTTACGAGCCGGTGTGGGCTATCGGCACGGGTAAGTCGGCTACCAGCGAAGAAGCCAATAAGACCATCGGCTTCATCCGGCAGTTGATACGTCACCGGCACGGCGGTGAAATTGCCGATAGTGTCCATATCTTGTATGGTGGTAGCGTTACCGCCAATAATATCACCGAATTAATGAATAAACCGGAGATTGACGGTGCTCTGGTCGGCGGAGCCAGCCTTAAAGCCGGTGATTTCTTGAGCATCGCTCAACAGGCCTCGGAGATACGGGGCATTTCCTGATGGCATGAACCGTATTGTCGCTATCGTCGGTCCTACGGGTATCGGCAAGAGCCGCTTGGCTCTGTATCTAGCGGGTCGATTCAACGGAGAGATTATCAGCGCCGACAGCCGTCAGGTGTACCGTTACCTGGATATCGGCACGGCCAAGCCGTCCCCGCATGAGCTGTCCCTCGTTCCACACCATCTTATTGATATAATTAACCCCGATGATGATTTCAGCCTGGCCATATATCAGAGAATGGCTAATCAGGCTATTGAGGAAATTTTTAAGCGTAATCGGAAGCCCTTTCTGGTGGGAGGCACGGGTTTATACGTCAAGGCGGTGCTGGAAGGATGGCAGGTGCCGGGAGTTTCTCCCAACCCTGAATTCAGGTATAATGTAGAGAAGAAGGCCATTGAGAGCGGTATCGACGAATTATACGAAGAGCTTGTCAGGGTAGACCCTGAAGCGGCGCTAAAGATTGACCATCGCAACGTACGCCGGGTAATCAGGGCGCTAGAGGTGCATGCCGGGGCCGGGAAGCCGTTTTCGAAGCTCGGCAAGAAAAAAGCCCCGGCTTTTAATTCCTTTATCATCGGCTTGACGGCCGATAGACAATCGCTGTACAACATGGTCGACCGCAGAGTGGATGAAATGATGGAGCGCGGTCTCGTGCAGGAAGTAGAAAATTTGCTGAAAATGGGGTATCATTTAGACTTAACGTCCATGTCCGGCATCGGCTACCGGCAGGTCGGACAGTATCTTAAAGGGGAGCTTGCCCTGGAGGCGGCGGCGGAGAAAATTAAAACGGAAACGCACCGTTTTATCCGGCACCAGTACGCCTGGTTCCGGCTGAAGGACGAGAAAATACACTGGTTCGATATGGAGAGCCAGGGAGATAGTGAGATAGAGAAAGAGCTGGCGGAGTTTTTAAAAGGCGAATAGTCGGGGTTAGAAAGAGAGACAATAATGGACTTTGCCAAGATGCAGGGCGCTGCCAACGATTTTGTCGTGGTGGACGCGCGTAATATAAACCGCGACTGGTCCAAAGTGGCCGTAGCCGCGTGCGACCGTCATCTGGGTATCGGTGCCGATAGCCTGCTCTTGCTGCTTTCTTCCGATAGTGCCGAATTCCGTATGCGTATTTTTAATACCGACGGCTATGAAGCCGAGACCTGCGGCAACGGTATCAGGTGCCTGGCCAGATACGTCCTGGAGAAAGGCTTGGTCAGTCCGGATGCGGAAGAGATAACGATAGAAACGGTAGCCACCATCAACCGGGTTACGTTTGAACGGGAAGGCGGTAAGGTTGTAAAGTTCCGGGCCAACATGGGCAAGCCCAACTTTAACGCCGGTAATATCCCGGTAAATTTAAAGTCGGGAGAAAACGGCGTAGTTGACATAAAAGATATGTTAAGCTATAAGGTCAAAGTAAACGGGACTGGCCTGACACTCAACCTCGTGTCTATGGGAAACCCGCATGCCGTTCATTTTTGCCAGGGGCCGGTGGCTGATTTTCCGTTATCTAACATCGGGCCTCTGGTGGAGAATTTGCCGGTCTTTCCCAATCGCGTCAACTTCGAGATAGCCAGGGTGCTTGATGAAAAGCATCTGGAAGCCCGTGTTTGGGAGAGGGGTGTCGGAGAGACATTAGCCTGCGGCAGCGGCGCCTGTGCCATAGCGGTTGCTTCGAAGAAACTGGGATATACCGAACGTATCGTAGATATCAAACTGCCCGGCGGAGTGCTTGAAGCCGAATGGAACGGAAGCGGTGAGGTGATACTGGGCGGACCAGCGGAGATAGTTTTCCAGGGAAAATGGCCGGATTGAGGTGTGATTTATGAAAATAGCCAGAAGAATAGAACAATTAACGCCATACCTGTTCGTCGAGATAAATAAGAAAATAGCCGAAAAAAAGGCTAAGGGTGAGGACATAGTCAGCTTCGCTATCGGCGACCCTGATATTCCCACGCCGGCACATGTCATTGAGGCACTCTGCAAGGCGTCTCAAGACGCGGCTAACCATCGTTATCCGGAGTCGGAAGGTCTGCCGGAGCTACGCCAGGCTATCGCCGCATGGTATCAGAAGCGCTTTAATGTGTCCCTCGACCCGGAGGCCGAGGTGTTGCCGCTCATCGGTTCCAAGGAGGGTATCGGGCATATCGCTTTTTGTTTCATCGACCCCGGGGATACCGCCCTGGTGCCGGACCCGGCGTACCCGGTCTATGCTATCGGTACGCAACTGGCCGGCGGACGGCCGTACTATCTGCCGCTCAAAGAGAGTAACGATTTTCTGCCCGACCTGAACGGCATACGCGATTATATTCTGGAGAAGACGAAGCTGCTATGGATTAACTACCCCAACAACCCCACCGGGGCCGTTGCCGAGCTCGATTTTTTCAATCGGGTGGTTGAATTCGCCGGGAAGCACGAAATACTCGTCTGTCACGACGGGCCGTACTCGGAGGTGGCTTTTGACGGGTACCAGCCTGTGAGCCTGATGCAGGCCGAGGGTGCCAGGGATGTGGGTGTGGAGTTCCACTCGTTCTCCAAGAGCTATAACATGACCGGCTGGCGTATTGGCATGGTCGTCGGTAATGCCGAGGCGGTAGGTGCTTTAAGGACATTAAAGTCGAATCTCGATTCGGGGATACCACAGGCGGTTCAATACATGGCCATCGAAGCGTTAAACGGGCCGCAGGATTGTATCGCCGAGCATAATAACACCTACCAGAGACGCCGCGACCTGATTGTTGAAGTATTGACCAATATCGGCCTGGAGGTTACGTTGCCCAAGGCCAGCCTGTACGTATGGGCCAAGGTCCCCGAAGGATATAACTCGGTTGATTTTACGACTGATTTGCTCGACCAGGTGGGTGTGGCGGTCACCCCCGGTGTAGGGTATGGCCGTAGCGGCGAGGGGTATGTGAGGTTATCGCTGACCATCCCGGATGCGGCGCTGGTCAAGGGGCTATCGCGGCTTTCCGGATGGCGTAATACGCGGCGACTGACACCGAAAAAGTAATTTGACATAATCCTGTTTAGAGGAGAATAGTATCGCCAGGAACGCAATTGTTACCAGGGCCGAGCCGGAGAGAGCCCTTCTGCTGGCGGTGGCTCATAAGGGGAGCAGGGGAAGGGAATCAGCCCAGAATTCGGTAGAAGAACTGGCACAGCTGGCGGGCGCTGCGGGGGCTCATGTCGTCGGGAGAATTATCCAGCAGCTGCCGGCGCCTTCGCATGACTTCTACATAGGCAAAGGCAAGCTCGAAGAACTCCAGGCTCTCAAAGAAAGCAGTGAATTCACTGTCCTTCTTCTCGATGACGAGCTTACGCCGAACCAGCAGCGGAACCTGGAAGAAGCCCTGAACATCAAAGTAATCGACCGTGCGGCGCTGATTCTGGATATTTTCGCCAAACGCGCCCGCACCCACGAGGGGCGTCTTCAGGTAGAACTGGCCCAGCACCAGTATCTCCTGCCCCGTCTGGCCGGACAGTGGCGACACCTGGAAAGGCTCGGCGGCGGTATCGGAACCAGGGGCCCCGGCGAATCGCAGCTGGAGACAGACCGCCGTCTGATACGCCGCAAGATACAGCATCTTAAAGAGCAGACCGAGACGATAAGAAAACACCGTGCCCTCTATCGAAAGAAACGCCGCAAGAGCGGCATGCCCGTGGTAGCGCTGGTCGGCTATACCAACGCCGGTAAAAGCACGTTACTGAATGCCCTCTGCCGGGCGGATATTTACGCGGACGACCGTCTCTTTGCCACCCTAGACCCCACCACCCGTCGGCTGGCACTCCCTGATAAAAATGTGGTGCTGGTTACCGATACCGTCGGCTTTATACGCAAGCTCCCGCCGACTATTATCGATGCTTTCCGGGCGACCCTGGAAGAGCTTGGCGAGGCAACTCTGCTGCTGCACGTGGTTGACCTTTCTTCCCCGGATGCGCCGGAGCAGTGCCAGACGGTCGAGGATATCCTTGGTGAGTTGGGGCTGGCCGATAGACCGCGTATTACGGCGCTGAATAAGATAGATTTACTGCTGGATTCCAGCCGTGTCTGGGATGAAAAATCGGCGCTGGACTATTTCTCAAATCAGGAAGTACCCACTGACGAGGATACAGTGCATATTTCGGCGGTAAAGGAATGGGGGTTAGATGGGCTACTGGAAGTGGTAGGCCAAAGTCTGACCAGCGATAGGGTTGGAAAGTTGACATAATAATGATGTGGTGAAAGCGTTTTTCTTGAAGGAGGTCGGCATGACGTTAGAGGAAATGGAAAAGAGGCTCAAGGTTTTAGAGGACATAGAAGCGATTAAGAACATGCATAACGATTATATCTACGCGCTGGCGAGCCAGCAGTGGGACGATATGCTGGACTGCTTTGCCGAGGATGCCGTGGCAGATATCTGGACGCACGGGCCGCGCCGCGGTAAAAAAGAAATAGGTGAGTTGTTCCAGGGGTTTGAGGGTAAGATACTGCCGACGCACGGGCACCTGGTGGCCCAGCCGGTTATCAAGGTAGATGGGGATACGGCGGAGGGCTACTGGATTTTATACCTCTTCATAGACGAACCGTCGACGCAATATTTCCAGGGAAAGTACGAATGCAGGTACGTCCGGGAAAGAGGCGACTGGAAATTCAGCTACCTGAAGTATATACGCCCCTGGCCGCCCCTCCCCGAAGCTGAGACGCGCTAGAATCGAAATCTGGGCGTTTTAAGGGTCTGGTTAAGGGAATTTTACCTTTTGACCGGCCCTGCGGTGGATTACAGGGCTTTACAGTTTTAGTTTTTTGGCGACACGTCCCCCGTTATTCCCCCCTGATATCATTGAACCTCACCCCCTTGGTCCCCCTCTCCTGACAAGGCTTTCAGCAGGAGAGGGGGAAAAGTATTAGAAAGAGGGGCTTACACCCCTCCTAAACAACTCACTTCTGTCATTCTGAGCGCTCTCCCCTGTCAGTCTGAGTGTAGCGAAGAATCTAGGTGAGGGGGCGGGAGCATTCCCGAACTGCCCGAGAATCAGTACACTATTACATCCTGCAATATCTTTCTCCCTTTCGTAAAGGGAGATTAAGAGGGATTTAAGAAACCGCCCCTCTTAAACACCCCGCTATGACGTCATTCCAGCGAAAGCGGGAATCCAGACCTGAAAATACGGGCAGGTGATAAGTTTACATAATACACTTGACTTATTAAGGTATAATGGGGGTATGGATGTAGGAGATTGGATAACCCTTGGAGCAGTCCTAGTAGCATTAGGAATAGGTGTTGCATCTATTTTGTATACTCAAAGTCTACAGAAAAAAGAACGTAAAGAGAAATTATTAAATGAGATTATTGAGTGGGCAGAAAATGTTACAAGAGTTAATTTTGGTGGAGAAATTACAGCTGCACCAAGCAAAGTAATACAGGGAAGACTTGCTAATGTGAATAGATTATTAGGATGTCAATTACTTGAAGTCAAAGGAAAAGGAATAATTAAACAATCTGCGTTGTCAATTAATCAAGAGTTAGGTGATGCTGTGAATAATATTTTAAACTCCCTTAATGTCGTTATTAACGTTTTAAAACAAGGAGTACCATATGATGAGAGTGAAGAAGCAAAAGGAATTCTAATAGCCAACAATAGTGTTTTAGAGCAGAACATTCGTAATTTACTTAATATGGTCTCCGAATCTAGAAAAACCAAGCCCTGAAATCGAAATCTGAGCGCCTTGATAATATTTTCCGTGGAAAATATCGCGGGATTGTTTATTTTGAGGGTTTCCGGCGGAGTCGCGGAAAGTACATCGGCACGTCCCGTATGTACTGTTTATAATCCTCGCCGAAACGCGCCAGCAGCATCCTCTCTTCACAGCGCGAGAGGTAATGCAGAAAGGCGATGATAATAATCAATACCGCCAGGCCCGCCAGCGACGTACTGTACAGGAGCATTCCCAGGTAAAGCAGTATCTCGCCGATGTATATCGGGTGCCGGACGAACCCGAAGACGCTCTTCCTGATAACGTGCGGTTTTTCTCTAACCTGGACGAAAACTATAGTCAGGCCGGTCAACGCCAGGTAAGCCGAGATAATTAACACGATAATCCCGAGCGGTAATCTGACAGCGAAGAACGGAATGTAATCGTCGAGAAGAGTGGAGTATTTGAAAAAGAAGGCGTCGGTTATCCACACGGCCAGGAAGAGAATAAAGAGTATAGCCTGACCTGCATCGCCGAGTTTATGTTCGCCGGTAAGGTCGTCGCGATGTCTATGAGTTCGCAAATTATTCAATTAATTATGTCAACCTCTAAAGAGCAAAATATCTGGGGCGCACAATATATGTTATGTAGTGTTACACACGTAGAATAAGTAATTTACATAATAACAACGGGTGCTCCCCTGCTTATTTCTCCCGGATTTTTAAAATACCCTGAGGTAATGTATTAATTTTTATCCGCCCAGCTTTTTTACCATCTCCACAACATCTTTACCGGCGGCGCGGGCCTCCTCCAGCGCCGTAGTGCCGATGCCGGCCCCCTCTCCGGTTTTAACATCGCCTTTTTCGCGTCCGTAACCAATTGCCCCCTGCACCGGCACCATCCCCTGGGACATAAACCAGCCGTAAAGCTGTACGCGTGTTTGACCGCCGCCTATCTTCCTTAATGTGAGAACGGAAGCCGCCACTTTTCCCTTCAACGGGTGGTCCTTCAGGTAACAGAACGTGCGGTCGATGATGGCTTTTGCCTGCGCGGTGACATAATTGAAATAGACCGGACTCCCGAAAAGTATCGCGTCCGCCGCCTCCATTTTGGGATATAACGACTGCATATCGTCGTTTATCTTGCACTTGCCCGTCTTAAAGCAGCTATGACAGCCGTCACATCCCGCGATATTCTTATCGTATACCAGAAAGGTATCCGTTTCCGCCCCAAGCTCTCGCGCCGCCGCCAGGGCCTCCTCTATCATTATCTCGGTATTACCGCCCTTGCGTGGGCTGCCGACAATTCCCAGAACCTTCATGTCGAGTACCTCCTTTGCTACCCAATTAGTATAGGCAGTCGGAGCCTTTTTCGCAAACCTGACCGCCGGGCTTTATGAAACCTTAATCAAACCTTTATCAAACCTTAATAAAAACCTATTCGCCATGCCGCCGGGCTTTAATATAATGAAAATAGTATGGGGAATTTCAGCGGCGGCATCTTTAAAATCGTGACTTTCGCCTTTATCGCAATGATTATAATGCTTACATTGCCCCGGTTAAGTCCGGTTATTTTCCCGGCTCTTCCGGAGCCTTCACCAGCGTTCGATTGCGATGACGGCACGTTAAGAATGTACCGGTACTTCGAGGGACTGGGAATCGATTCGATACCGATTGTGGGCAACCTGGACATGGATGGCGAAGAGTATATGGAGTGCAACCATGTCTGGCTGCTGGTAGAATCCGGCGACAATGACATCGCTTACGACTGGGGAATACCGCGTTTCGACCGGCAGCACTACGAGGGATATACCATAAGCCTGGATTACCTTAAGTACGCCGTGGCGGAGGACAAACAAGGTGTGGATTTGGCGGCTTTACTGGAGAATTAGCCTCAAAAGTGGGCTCGGTAGGATTCGAACCTACGACCAACCGGTTATGAGCCGGCCGCTCTGCCGCTGAGCTACGAGCCCCTGTTTAGCCCGGGTTTACGGGCACTCTTCTCCCCAATAACTCCCCTGCCCGTCTCATTATTTTACTCTGACCGCACCCTCAATATCAAGGGATAATAAATTCTCTGTTATCCCGCACAAACGTTGTAATTAGGCGTATTTTAAGGAAAGTCTCGGGAAATGCCGGGGGCATAATAAAAAAGTGTTTGTATTATGTAAATTTGTGTCCCTAGTGTTTGAATTACAGCCTGAATAATAGTAATATAGGTTAAGCAAAAATCGGGAGAATCGACTCTGAACATGGCCGACTGGCAAGTTACCGCTACGACTATTTACTGCGACGCCGTTGATGATGAAGTAACATTGATAGTATCGGCGGATGGCACGGTAAAATGTACCGGCCACCAGAGATACTTAAAGCCCGGCAAAGAAACGGCTAAAGAAATGAAAAAGAAAAGCCAGCGGTCTGGCAAGCAGATTGAGTGCCAGGGGTTGGAGTGTTTCAGGGTAACGGAATACAAGGCTAGTTTGTTGGGTAAGAAGTGACGATATCAGATAAAGATAATACTAAACAAAGCAGCCCCGACGAGGCCAAGATAAAGATTGAAAACCTTTCACTCTCCTTCGGCGGTGTCAGGTCCCTGATTGATATCAATGTTGATATCAGGGATAAAGAAATCCTGGCTATAATCGGACCCAACGGCGCCGGTAAGACCTGCCTGCTAAACTGTATCAACGGTTTTTACAAGCCGCAGCAGGGTGATATCTACTTCGAGGGCAGGAGAATTACCCGCGTACGCCCCGATAAGGCTGCCAGAATGGGTCTCGCCAGGACCTTCCAGAACATCGAGCTTTATACCGGGTTGAGCACCCTGGATAACATTATGGCAGCCCGCCATGTGCTGATGAACCAGAACGCGCTCGGCAGCGCCCTATATTTTGGGTGGGCGCACAAGGAAGAAATTACTCATCGAAAGACCGTGGAAGATATAATCGATTTTCTGGAAATAGAATCGATTCGCAAGACAACCGTCGGCGTTCTACCCTACGGAATGCGCAAACGCGTGGAATTGGGAAGGGCCTTAGCCCTGGAGCCAAAGGTTTTACTCCTTGATGAACCGATGGCGGGCATGAACCTCGAGGAAAAAGAGGATATCGCCCGCTTCATCATTGATATCTTTGAGGGTCAGGGTGTCACCTATCCGGATACACCCGTTTTACAGGACGGTGTCAGCTGCATTGTTCTTGTCGAACATGATATGGGGGTGGTCATGGACATCGCCGACCGTATCATCGTTCTTGATTTTGGCCGTAAGATTGCCGAGGGCACGCCTGAAGAAATTAAAAATAACCCTGAAGTTATCGCCGCTTACCTCGGCGAGGAAAAGAAGTAGCCGCCGTTCGCCTTATTCCCACTTCCGCTCGTCGGTAATCCCCTGCCTGTCCTCCGGTATGCTGCCCTGCTCAACGAATTCTATTTTATCTATCTTGATGCGACAGGTGTCCTGGAATTTTTTATTAATGCCTTCGGTAAATTTTGCCTTATCCGCACTGGTGTCTTTCAACTCTAGCTTGAGAGTTATCTCGTCGCGGTGCTGACGACGACCCACGACCAGCTGGTACCGGTTGACTTGGCTGAAGCCGGTAATCGCCTGCTCCGCCTGTTTGGCCACGACAAACATACCCCGTACCTTGACGGCGTCCCCTGCCCTGCCGACGATGCCCGTAATCCGGTGAGCCGTCCGGCCGCAGGGGCATTTTCCCGTAACATACGAGGAAAGGTCACCGGTGCCGAATCGGATAAGTCCCCAGTCCTTATTAAACAGCTGCGTGGTGACTATTTCTCCGATTTCGCCGGGGCCCAGCTGTTTCCCCGTCTCGGGGTCGACTATCTCGGTAACATACTCATCCATGAGGTGCATCCCGGACTTCTGGTGACACTCGTAAGCGATGGCGCCGCCCGGCTCGGTGACGGCGTAGGCCTGGTACGTATCAATATCGTAGTCCCCCTCGAAGGTCTTGCGGAGGGAAGGCGGCAGCATCTCACCGGTAAACCAGGCGCGCTTTAAGGAGAAATCCTTTTTAAGGTTAAAGTCCATTTCCTCGGCCCGATTGATAACGGCCATCAGGAAGCTGGGCGTGCCCACGAAGCAGGTTACTTTGAGGTCCTTCATTATCTGTATCTGGAGGTCGGTATTACCGGTGCCGGCCACGACCACCGTCGCTCCGCAGTCGCGTATGCCTTCGTGGAAGAGAATGCCCGCGGGAGACATGTGGTAGGTGAAGGTGTTTATAGCTACGTCGCCCTTCCTGAACCCGGCCGCCCAGAACGACTTGGCGAACCATTTGATGCTGGAAGGTTGAATCTCGTAAATCGGGCCGGGGGATATAAATACGCGCTCGATGTCTTCCAGAGGTGCGGCGGCGGCTCCCCCGTAAGGCAGATTCTCCTTCTGCATCTCCAGGAGGTCGGTCTTACGGGTAACGGGCAGCTTTTCCATGTCTTTTACCGTGCGAATCTGGTCGGGGATGACCCCGGCCCGGTCGAGGAGTCTTTTCACGGCGGGAGAATGTTTATAAGCATGGTGTATATGCTCTGCCAGCTTGCGGTTGAGATATTGCTCCCGGGCTGCCGCTGACATCGTTTCCAGTTCGTCGAAGAACTCATCCTTCTTTACAGCCATCTCTTTCTCCTCTTGTAGTGCTTCACTTCGCGGTAGCTTTTCTTGGTGCCCAGCGACGAAAGTCCCATATAAAACTCTTTTACGTCCTCGTTGTTTTTAAGGAAATCGGCGGTGCCGTCGAGCACGACCCGCCCGTTCTCCATGACGTAGCCGTAATCGGCGATGCTCAGGGCAATCCGGACATTCTGCTCCACGAGCAGGACCGAAGTATTTTGCTCGGTATTAAACCGCCGGATAATATCGTATATTTCCTCGACCAGCAGCGGCGCCAGTCCCAGCGAAGGCTCGTCCAGCATCATCAGCTTGGGGGTAGCCATCATCGCCCGGCCGATGACGAGCATTTGCTGCTCCCCGCCGGAAAGGTAGCCGGCCGTATTCCGGCGCAGGTCCTTAAGGCGGGGAAAGTAGTCGTAGACCATATCCAGGTCCTGCCTGACCGCGGAGCGGTCGCGGCGGTTATGCGCGCCGACTATCAGGTTCTCCTCGGTATTGAGGTGCTCGAAGACGTGGCGGCCTTCCAGTGCCTGGATGATACCCAGTTTCCCTATCTCTTCGGCGTTTTTCTTATCTATTCTCTCGCCGTTCCACTCGATGCTGCCGTCGGTCACCTCCCCCTCCTCGATGTGGAGCAGCCCCGATATCGCTTTGAGGGTGGTGCTCTTGCCGGCGCCGTTGGCCCCGAGGAGCGCGATTATTGCGCCGTCTTCCATGGCCATGGATACGCCGTGCAATACCCTTATGACATTGAGATAGGTAACCTCAATGTTGTTCAGTTTGAGCATATTTGATTCTCCCCTGATGGGTGGGGGCTCCGCCGCGGCGGAGCCCCGTTCTACGTGTTACTTGCCAAACCAATCGAAGTCTTCGTACCTGACTGCCGGCGCATCAATCCAGTCGGTCAGCGGTACGATATTGCCGCTTTGGACCTGGAAGACGCGTACCGATTTCGACAGGCGGTTATCATCTTCCGAATAGCTTACCGGGCCGTGCAGTCCATCGACATCATAGTTATTTAGCTTCTGAATGCCCTGTTCCTCCAGGGCTTTCCATGATTCGGCGTCGCCCTTGGCGAGAACATCATATCCGGCATTCTTGACGGCTTCTTTGAGAATTTCCGCTATGATAAGGCTCTGTGCCCAGCACGTGATGTAGTCCATGTTGCCGGCGTCCTTGGGGTGGTTTTTCTCCATGTATTCCGTCATCTTGGCCATAGCGGGAACATCATCGCCCCAGTTTACCGTGGGGAACACGCCATAAACACCTTCAGTAACATCAGCTCCGGCAATATCAATCAGCGCCTTGGTGTAGCCGGCGTGGCCCGAGCCGATAGTGATGCCGGGGAACATGTCCAGTTCGTAGGCGTTCTTAACGACTATCGCCGTCGGTGCCGGTGTGCTGGAGATGTAAAGGACATCGGGATTTAACGCCTTGATTCGGGTCAGGGATTCCATCTCGGAGGTTGTGGTCTTGGAATGTTCTTCGGTAGCCACAATCTCAATACCCATGTCGGCGGCATAAGCCGTGGCGGCGTCCTTGGCGCCATAGCCGGTGGAGTTGTTCAGCAGGTGCATCGCCATCTTGGGTTTGCCTTCACCTTTCCAGATGTTATCCATGTAATACTTGGCGAACACCAGGAAGTCATCGCCGTAATCGGGCATCTGACCGTAAATATGCTGCGGAGGCCGGTAGATAATCGGCGAGGAGAAGGCGGCCATACCGGGGAATCCGGCCCGGTTGGCAATCTCCATGGAAGCCGTCATCATGGCCGAAGAGGATGTAGTATACATCAGACAGCCCTCATCCATGAAGTTCTTGACAATGGTAACTATCTTGGCCGCATCGTAACCGTTGTCTCGCCAGATGACCTCAATCTGGTATCCTTCCACACCACCGAGTTCTTCATTGATGTATTTGATACAGTCAAGGTTGGCATGCCCCATGGGGGCACCCTTCTCGGCAGCGGGTCCGGTCGTCGGCGTGGTGATGCCTACTTTCAGTGTTTTACCCTCCGTACTGGGTTCACCACAGGCGCTGACCAAGGGCATTACCGCAATTATTAGCGCGAGGCATACGATTGTGGTGATAATTAACGTCCTGTTTTTCATTTTTCCCTCCTCTTAATATTTATCAGTTCGTTGTTCTGGTTGCCATCTGTGAACTACATACCCCATACCCCCTTATACTTTGTATTTAATATGAAAACGGCCACAGGCGATAGGCCGACTTAAATAACGCCCAGCGGTGGGCCAATCCCCTCGGTTCCAGTATCAGGAAAAGCACTATTACCAGCCCGAAGAGCATCGGGGTAACGCCGGTGGCAAATCCCGAGGGAAACATGGTAAACGAGCTCTCCAAAAAGGGAACCAGCTCCACGGTAAGTAATTGCTGCAGAATTCTGATAAAAACCACGCCGAAGATGGGGCCTATGGAAGTGCCCAATCCGCCGATGATAATCATGCCGACGTAAAGAATCGACTCCGTAAAGCTGAACTGCTCGGCGTTGAGGAATCCTATCCAGTGGGCGAGCAGAGCCCCGGCGATACCAGCGAAGAAGCAGCCGATGAAGAAGGCCAGCAGCTTGTAATAAAGGAGATTCACGCCCATAACCTCGGCGGCAAGGTCGTTATCGCGGATGGCGATGAATGCCCTGCCTACCTTTGTCCTGGTCAGGTTCTTGGCAAAGAAAACACACAGAGCGGCAATAATAATAATAAGATAAAACTGGCTCGATTCGCTGCGGAAGACCAGCCCCCCTATGGAAGCATAGGGCACCTTGATACCGAGGAAGCCGCCGGTAAAACCCCAGTGGTTGATGACCCATATGATGATAAACTGGGCGGCGATAGTAGTAATGGCAAGGTAAAATCCCTTGACGCGTACCGATGGTAAACCGAAGATAATGCCGATTAACCCGGAGACAACGCCGGCGCCGATGAGTCCCACCAGGAAAGGCATTTCCAGTCGGTTGGTCAGTATGGCGGCAGTATAAGCTCCCACGGCGATGAAGCCGGCATGTCCGATTGATAATTGACCGCAGTAGCCGACCAGTATGTTCAGTCCGATAGCGGCGATGAGGGTAATGCCGATAAGATTGAAGACTCCCAGCCAGTAGTTGCTGAAATACAGCGGCGCCGTGAAGATAATAACGAGAAGGCCGATGAGCAGCACCCAGTGGGTCTTGGTGCGCACTATAGCCATGTCTTCAGCGTAGTTATGGTTACGCGTCCCGCACGGTAAGCTCATCTTATATCCTCTCTATGCGCTCCTCTCCGAACAGCCCGTAGGGCTTGATAACCATGACGATTATAATGATAACGAAGGGTATAATATCTTTGACCCCGGCCCAGATATACGGCGTCAGGTAGCCGCCGCCGAGGCTTTCACAAAGACCGATAATCGGGCCGGCGATGATAGCTCCGGCGAAGGAGTCCAGCCCGCCGAGTATCACCACGGAAAAGGCTTTCAGCCCGGTCTCGACCAGCCCGTGGGTAATGCCGCCGATACTGGATATCAGGATGCCGCCGATAGCCGCCACGCAGCAGGCGAACATCCACGATGTGGAGAAGACCCTCGTCACGGGGATACCGCAGGCCTGCACTGCCATCTGGTCATCGGCGGTGGCCCGCATGGCGATACCCATCCTGTGGTAGCGGAAGAATGCGGTCAGTAAAATGAATACCACCAGGCAGATGACGATTACCCATACGTACTCC
Source organism: Dehalococcoidales bacterium (assembly GCA_034430575.1). Taxonomy (GTDB): domain Bacteria; phylum Chloroflexota; class Dehalococcoidia; order Dehalococcoidales; family RBG-16-60-22; genus JAFGPF01. The sequence goes on along the minus strand of DAOUDZ010000015.1, from coordinate 10,004 downwards.
TGTGAGATAACCGCCGGGCCGATGTGTATTACGTCCCTGGGGAAGAGGCGGGGCAGAGCGTCGACGCTCCACGGCCAGATGAATGTTATCACTCCTTCGATAAAGTAGCCTATCCCCAGTGTGACGGTGATAAGCGATAGAATAGGCTGGGCGATGAGCGGGCGCAGGGCAAACCTTTCGATTACCCACCCTAAGAACAGGGCGAAGAGAATCACCAGCGGAAACGCAATATAAACGGGCAACTCGGCCTGTGCCAGCATTGAGTAGGTGAACCATGAAGAAATCAAGACTATCTGCCCCAGAGCGAGGTTGGCCACGCTGCTCGATTTCCAGACCAGGACGAATCCCAGGGCGATGAGTGAATAGACCATGCCCACCGATATGCCGGTGATAACAAACTGGAGTAGTTCAGCCATTTACCAGTATGCCCCTTTCCTAGATACTCCTTACCTGAATACTCGTGGTTACCTGGCCTTTCCGCCCGTCTCTATAGGTCACCGCTGCCTGTACGTCAACCTTATCCTTGTTGCCGTATAAAGCGTCAATTAAATCTTTATAACGTTCTTCCACGAACTCTCTTCGCAGCTTCCGTGTGCGCGTGAGCTCTGCCTCATCAGGGTCGAACTCCTTGTGCAACAGGACGAATTTCTGTACGCGGGATTGCTCCGGCAGATAACCGTTGACCCGCTCCAGGTCCTGCCGCACGAGGTCGGCCACCTCTTTCTTCTGGGAAAGGTCGACAAAGGTAGTATAAGGAATACGGTGGCGCTCCGCCCATTTCCCCACCATGGCGAAATCTATATTTAATATGGCCGAGACATAGTCTTTATCCTTGCCTCCTATGACCATAGCATCCTTGATATACGGACTGAACCTGAGCCTGCCCTCGATGTACTGGGGAGCGTACTTGGCGCCCGACTTCAGCTGGCCCATATGTTCCAGACGGTCCATGAATATCAGGTGCCCCTGCTCGTTGATATTGACGGCGTCCCCGGTATGGCACCAGCCATTTATGAGGGTTTCCGCCGTTTTCTCCTCGTTTTTATGGTAACCCTTGAACATGCAGTCGCTGGCAACCAGGAGTTCACCCTCGCTGGTTATCCGAAGTGAAGTGCCGAGTGACGGCCTGCCGACGCTCTCGAACTTTATTTCGCCTTTCCCATGAGATGAAATTAAGCCGGCTTCAGTGCTGGCGTAGCACTGCCTGAGCTCAACGCCGATGGCGTGGATGAGTCGGAAGGTATCCAGACTTAGCACCGAGCTTCCCGTCACGGCGAACCTTACCTTGCTAAGTCCCAGACGGTCTTTTAGCGGCCGGAATAAAGCTAAATAGGCGATACTGTGGAGAATACGCCAGAACAAATTCGGTGTTTTACCATCGAACTTGATATCGGCGATTTTATGCCCTACCGGCAGGAAGAGGTTATAGATGAAACGCTTCAGGGGATTGGCGTCCATCATCTTTACCTGGATTTCGCTGACCAGCCCCTCCCACTGCCGCGGGCCGTAGATAACGAAGTTCGGGCCAATTTCCCGGGTGTCTTCGGCGATAGTTTCCGGCTCCTCGGGGAAGTTGAGCTTGGCCCCCGTCAGTAAATGCGGGATGGTCGCGAAGAAACTGTCGCCGACCCAGGCCGCCGGGAAATTGGAAATCAGGTCGTCGTTCTCATCCAGCGGGTAACGGTCGACAAATCCCTGGGCTGTGGTTATCAGGGCGCGGTGGTTAAGCGTGGCCCCTTTAGGCAGGCCGGTAGTCCCCGATGTGTAGTAGATGAAAGCGATATCCTCGCCTTTACCTTCGTCCACATTCTGCTCGAAAAGCCCGGGGTGCGATTTTTCGTATTCCCTGCCCAGTCCTATTACCTCGTCGAAGCTGATGAGTATCGGGTCTTCGTAGTTGCGCAGTCCCTTAGGGTCCCAGTAGATGACCTTTTTCAGCAGGGGCAGCTCGTCCTTGATTTCCAGGAACTTGTCCGTCTGCTCCTGGTCGTTGACGATGGCGAATTTGGCGTCGGAGTGCTCGGCAACGTATTTAACTTCTGACGGAATAGAGTCGACGAAGATGCCCGTGGCGATGCCTCCGGCCGCCTGAGCCGCGAACTCGCCCCAGAACCACTGCGGCTCGTTGTCCCCGATGATGCAGACCACGTCACCGTGTGCCAGCCCCAGGCTTATCATACCCAGCGAGAAATGCTTGATGTTCTCGTAGTAGTCCTGCCAGCTGTACCTGTGCCAGACGCCGAACATCTTCATGGACATGGCTGTCCGTGAACTCCACCTGTCGCGATTGCTCTTAATAACCTGCGGAATGGTCTCTCTTTTTTCCATGTTGCTTGAAAGCCTGTTTTTTACCTCCATAAATTGAATTACCTCCCGACCGGGAGGTAATCTGTAACCCATCGATTGTAGCCAGTAATAGTCTGCCAATCTAAAAGTAAATCATCACCTCCCCGCGCACCTCCGTGCGCTTGGTAAAGATGAATTTCGGTTTCTCCAATTTACCGCGGATAATGGTCATTTCCGTAACACTTTCATACAGGCTAAACGACGGACTAGCTTACCATACGGGAGGTCGTCCTGTCAATTCAATTGAAGCTGAAACAGCCCGTTCTGTGCTCACGCCGTGGTAACGGTAGTGCCGGTAGCCTTGGCGATGAGCTTTCCATCCTGGTTGGTCACCGTCATCTCGGACACGCCGATACGCCGCCCGCTCTTAACTACACGGCATTCGGCGGTCAATTCATCGCCGCCGGCGGCGGCGGAAATCAGGTGGATATTGAACTGGGTGGCGATACTGGGGCTCACCAGTGAGTTCGTGGCGTAGGCGAAGGCCTGGTCGGCTATGGACATTACAATCCCCCCGAAGACCATGCCGTTAAAGTTCATATAGTCGGGCGTTAGTTTCATGGTTACTTTGGAGTACCCCGGGGATAGTTCTACCAGCTTAATTTTAAGAAAGGAAGCAATGGGTTCCCCGGCCTCTTTTTCTTTCAACTCCGCCACGTTATCGGACGGCTCGTTTTCCCTTGCTAACATCCTGCCACTTCCCTTCCGATGTTAATTTCGTTACATTATAGCATAACTTGTTGTCAGGCAAAATTACGGCATGTTGACAAACGGGGTGTATATATCTTCATAATAAAGCCGGATACTGTGCTTAAAGGAGGTAGCGATGTCCACCTATCTTATGCTGACGACTCTTACCGATTCGGGGCGAAAGGCCCTTCAGGATGACCCGGAGATTCTCAAGGAAATAAACAAAGAAGTCGAGTTTATGGGAGTAAAGATGCTGACCCAGTACGCGCTTCTCGGCCAGTATGATTTCGTCAATATTGTTGATGCTCCCAATAACGAGGCCGTAGCCAAACTGGCCATACGTTTAAGCGCCAAGGGAACCACTCAAACGTTGACTCTTGCCGCCATAAGTATTGAAGACCTCATTGCGACCCTGAAAGAAAGAGAACAACCCTGGTAATAACCGGATAGGAAGTGGCGGTATAATGCCCGGATAACCGTTCCTGCGCTTTATTCACCGTCGTGCCGGTCCCGGTCCTGGTCGTGAGATAATATTTGAGGATGAAATGCCAGATATGACAGGGAACCGAAGCAGGGAATTACCAGTATCGTTATTGCCCACGGTGCCTTACGCCGCCCGAATACTTTCTCTCTTGATGATAAATCATTGAGCATGATCCCGGCCAGTATCCAGTGCACGATACTGAAGAGGACAATCCTTATAATCCAATCGAGATCCATGCCCAGACTCCGATACTTTATTAGCTAATATACTATGATACTATATGTTCGCAGGAAAAGTCTGGTAAGGTGAACGTGATTAATTCAGTCTCTCAATTCAGTCTGTCTTGAGTTGAGATACATCCCGGAATATAGAAATCTGGCAGACTGTCCCGTCATTATCGGTGAAGGGCGCCGCCATCACTTCATAAGTTCTGCCGTTAGGACATCGGCATTGCCAGTTACAGATTCGCTTATCTTTAATGGTGGTGGTGATTTTACAGTCCTGACACGGCGTATCAATATTATGCAGGTGTTTATAGCAGGTGACTTCGGTGCCCTCACCGAAGTTCTTCGTCATAGCGGTATTCATGAACCGTATTCGATAGTCCGGGTCGGTAATGACAACGCCGTCGGCCATACTTTCTATTACGTTCAGCATCCTGTCTTTCTGGCGGGTGTGGGTCGTTTCGATTTTCCGGCAATTTTCCTCCTCGTTGCGCAGCCTGGCCACAAGGTAACCGATGACTCCAGCGAAGAAGGTGAATATCACCATTCTAAGTAATGGGTCGGGATAGGGGGAGATAAAGAAAGCGCGCGGCAGGAATATAATAAAGCTTATCAGGGTAATAATAATCGCCCCTTTTATCCTGGCGGTATAGCCGGCGTAGACTATCGGGGCCAGGAAAAGCAGGCGGTGTACATCGTGGACGCCGTAGAAAAAGTTCTTACGCAAAACTTCCCAGGTAGTCCAGTCCACCAGCTCTCCGAAGTAATAAAAAAGCGTGCATACTACCAGAAGCAGCGGCAGTATGAACGATTTGAAAGTGACTTTACGCATTATTTCTTTACCTCCCTCATCCGCTTAAGGAGTGTTATTTCATCAAAAAAAGGGCTTTTCGCAAGGAGTAAATCCCCTATCGTTGCCCCTTTTCCCGATTGCATTCTATATGCGTTTATTACAGCAACCGTCTACTTGACTTCTACAGCCACCTTCTTTTCCTTGACGCGTGCAGCCCGTCTGGCTCTGGCTTCCCTGATGGCGGTGTAGATGCCGCCCAGGTTCAGGTACCATATAAACGCTACCGGGAGCAATATGATGGGGATTGCTACCACTAGAGCTACTATAATTTGCCATTCCATTTTATTTAACGTCCTCTCTTGATATTGTAGCGGGTTTTTTATGACTTTATGTCTACCGTTGTCCTGACCTTCTTTTGCCGGGCAACACGTCTGGCTCTGGCTTCCTTAATAGCGGTATAAATACCGCCGATATTCAAATACCAGACATAGGCTGCCGGGAAGAGAATAATCGGTATCGCTATTACCAGTGCTATTACTAATTCCCATTGCATCGTGGTAATCTCCTTTCAAGACCATCTTCTGGTTCTCAATATAATTCTATCACTAGGATGTAGAAATATACTTCTGTCTTGCTACCTATTTTCAGCCTGCGCATTTTAGGTATTTATACTTATAAATCACCAGAGACATTAAGTAATAGCGGGGTTTGAGGACTTTTTTATTAGGGTGTATGATTATGGTATAAATAATAGAATGACGGGGCGTGTCATATGGAAAAAATCAAGATATTAATTGCTGACGACCATGCCGTGGTGCGGGATGGCACCCGCCAGATTCTGGAGGCAGAAGTGGATATGGACGTAGTCGCGGAGGCCGCAGATGGCGCCGAGGCGGTGAAACTGGCCGGAAGCGCCCGGCCGGATGTCGCCATCGTCGATATTGCCATGCCTGGAGTCGATGGCATTGAGGCTACCCGGCAAATTAAGTCGCTGTATCCCTCTATCGCTGTGTTGATACTCTCCGCTTATGACGATGACCAGTTCGTTTTCAGCCTTCTGGAAGCGGGAGCGGCCGGTTATTTACTGAAAAGCGTGCGGGGTCGCGAATTAGTCGATGCCGTACGCCAGGTTTACGGGGGCGAATCTGTGCTGCACCCGACCATTGCCCGTAAAGTCCTTAATCGTTTCGTGCCAGCTCCCGGCAAGACGGCAGGTCAGAAACCTTCTGAAGTTTTAAGCGAACGGGAATTGGAAGTGCTTAAATCGGCGACGCGTGGATTGAGCAACCAGGATATCGCCGACGAGCTTTGTCTAAGTCTACGTACCGTTCAGGCACACCTGGGGCATATCTTCAACAAGCTTCAGGTGAGTTCGCGGACCGAAGCCGTTGTGCGCGCCCTGAAAGAGGGCTGGGTTACTTTAGAGGATATACCCTGATAAAACTTGGTTAATAGGATGTTCGAGGTATAGCTTTGGTACGGTGTTTGGATACTGGCTGGATAGTAAAGACGCTTCGTAAACCAGGTTTCTGGCTTATTCTGGTTGTGCTGGCGCTTATCACCCTGCTCCACTACGAGGAAACCTTGGTTGTGCCGGCGTTTGTCAGCCAGTTTTCGGCCACTCTCGGCCTGTCACGCCACGCTTTTGAGAGAGTCCTTTATCTGGCGCCCATCGTCTGGGCCGGTTTTATTTTCGGCTGGAGGGGGGCTTTCGTTACTTCACTGGCGGCTCTCGGCTGCATGTTGCCGAGGGCTATCTTAATTTCCGACTACCGGGTAGACGCTTTCTTCGAGACCGGGGCCATTTTCATCGTCGGCAATGTCCTGGCTATCAGTTTTGCGTCGCTGCGGGGGGAGCGGGAGTACCGTACTCGACTTGAAGCGGCGCAGCAGGAACTCCGCACATCCGAGGAGAGATACCGGCAGCTGTTCGAGAACGCTCACGATGCTATCTGGATTCACGACCTGGATGGTAATTTCGTTACGGTTAACCGGGCGGCTGAAAAGATGACGGGGTACAGTGCGGAAGAACTGCTTAAAATGAACGTTAAAAGCTTTCTATCTGAAGAAAGCCTGGAACTGGCTCACCGCACTAGGAGCAAGCTGCTTAACGATGAGGTGGTCGAGCAGCCTTACGAACAGCGTATTCGCCGGCGGGACGGTAGCGAGGCATTTCTTCAGCTGGCGACAAGTCTCGTCCTTGATAAAGGCGAGGCCGTGGCGTTTCAGCACATCGCGCGGGATATTACCGAGCAGAAGCGCATGGACGAGAACCTGCATTTTTATTTACAGCAGGCTAACCGGGCGCAGGAGGAGGAGCGGAAGCGTATTTCCCATGAGCTTCATGACGATACCGTCCAGTCCCTGGTGGTGCTTTCCCGCCAGCTGGACGCGCTGGCTACCGGAGGCAAAGGACTATCCGATGAAGCCCGGCAGCGACTTGAGGAGCTGTGGCAGCAGACGGATAATATTCTGCAGGGCGTGCGCCGCTTGAGCCAGGACCTGCGTCCGGCGGCCCTGGACCGCCTGGGGCTGCTGCCGGCGGTGGAATGGCTGGCCTCCAATGTCAAGGAGTATTCCGGGATAGATACCAGCGTCACTTTCGTGGGTAAGGAACACCGCCTGCCGGAGGAGGTGGCCATCGCCCTGTTCCGCGTTACCCAGGAGGCGTTGAGGAACGTGTGGCGGCACTCCGGCGCTACCCGGGCGGAGATTATAGTGGAGTTCGAGGATAAGAAGGCGCGGGTGACCGTTAAGGATGACGGCAAGGGCTTTGAAATGCCCGATAATATGGGCGACCTTGCCAAGCACGGCAAGCTGGGCCTGGCGGGCATGCGGGAACGCGCTCAATTCGTCGGGGGGACGCTGACGGCGGAATCCGGGCCGGGCAAGGGAACGACCGTCACCGTGGAGGCGCCGGGGTAATCTTTAATAAATATATTTTTAGTTAATAACACGTTATAGAAGGGAGAAATATAAAATGCCGGAATTTGGAAACCCTTCTGGATTTCTTGGGAGGATATTGGCGAGAGGCATGGCATGGGGGCACAGAGATTTTTATAAAAATACTGCAAAGGTGCTTGATCTCAAGCATGATGATAAATATCTTGAAATAGGGTTTGGTTCCGGATTATTTATTAAAAAGTATGCTTCGCATGTCGCCAGAATAGCCGGATTAGATTATTCTGAAGACATGGTAAAATTAGCCGGCGGTATCAATAAAAATCTTATCAAAGCGGGCAAAGCTGAATTTAAGCAAGGGAATGTATCATCTATTCCCTGGAAAGATGATGAATTTTCTGTAGTTGTTGTAGTTGAGACATTTTACTTCTGGCCCGAACCGGTTGCAGCGCTTAAGGAAATATATAGAGTATTAGCTCCGGGCGGCAGGCTGGTAATTGAAATGGGATATAATAAAGATGACGGACTGGACCACACCGGGCACATCAATAAAATGAATTTAAACTTATACAGCGCTGATGAAATGACCGGAATGCTTAAAGAGTCCGGATTTAGCGATATAGTTGTTTCTTATTACCAGGGTTTCCGGGTCCCCTTTAAGGGATATGTTGTTCCGAAAGGCCTGATTGTTAAGGCAACTTAGAAAAAGGGCTGATATCCGGATTTTTCAGTTTCTCAGCCTGTCATATCAGCCTGTTTAACAGGTGGAGCGGGAGACGGGACTCGAACCCGCGACAACCTGCTTGGAAGGCAGGGACTCTACCACTGAGTTACTCCCGCTTAAAATCGGTGGCGGAGGGCATTCCCTCCTTTTTTAGATTCAAATTTTTTTGACCATAATGTTAACATGGTTAAACATGGTGTTATTTTTATAGAACATTTTCAAAAGCAGGCTGTCTACCTGAGTCATTTTGTTAGCTCCAAATCCTTCGCGCCGCTCTTGCCGTCAGGTTGGCACCAGTTCGGGCGGCTGATATAATTCTTAATTCCACAGTATGTGCAAGCCCCCTCCCAGTGAGCATCGTCAGGCGTATATACTTCGCGCCTTTAGTAATAAGGCTACCGCGACTTAATAGCCTTCTCTGTTTCCGTGTTCCTTTTTATTCGGTTGATTTCGCTCCTAGGTATAAACAAAATACCACCGAGCCGGACAGCGATCAGTTTCTCCGCCTCAATCCAGCGATATAGCGTCACATGAGGCCTCTCCATCTCTTTGGCCGCCTCCGGTACGGTGTAGAGTTCCCTTGCCTCGTCGTTCAAACTATCCTCCCAAACGTACAAACAAAGAGATGTTAACATATGTACATACCCTTGTCAACACCCCCACTCAGCCGTGGAGGTAAAAATCTATTGCCAAGCGGTGGAAAATACCACGGAACACCTGCTAGAAGTCCTGGCAAGCTGTCCCACTTAGCTGCTGAGGTGAAGACGTATCGTGAGACACTCCGATTATTGGATTACACGCTAGGGGTAATCTTCCCTACTGAAAGTATACTGGAGCGCTCAGTGCTCCGGCATAACTAGGATAGCATTTTCCTCCGCTCCCTCTTCTATAGCCAAAGATGTCAAACTGGTTACGACAAACGGTAACCGGCTTATATCTGCGGAAGCGACAAAGCCGTAGCTAAACGCATTGATTCGGGGGCGACATTGTTCAGCATCGACGAAAATGGGGTAGGGACTAAGCTCAATGGCGATAGGTCGGGATCATCATATCGAACAACTTACTTCTTTGTTATCTGGATAACAATCTGGACGATTGTGACACCGCCAATCTACTATGTCTGCGGCCCAGGATTCTCTGTTCTAGATTCCGGCTCAACCAGTCTACGTCTCAACTCCTCAATGCCAACGTTGTACTTTATGGCACTCATCGGAATGTAGTTCAGCTGCCGATTAATTTCAGATAAATCGGCGATAACCAATCCACCCATTACGTGGACCATACATTTGATTTGGAAAGCCAAGTCGTTCATAGATCCCAAAATACTGCGACTGTTGGTCTTCGTAATCATAATGGAACCTTGGCTGCCCATCATATGCTTTATTTGCGAATTATCCAATACATCGCTCATCAGACTTTTCAATAGGCCTAACCTGAATAGCTCACCAAAACCTGCCGATGGTGGTTTCTTCACCATATGAATGAGGAACGAATAAAGAGTTAGATCGTTGGTGAACAGCACACACTTTTTGCGATCTACCCATAACAGGTTGGCGTGCCAATCGGACAAGCTAGGAGGCTGTGCTGGTACGATTGTGGGTTTGGTTCCAAGTTCCTTCAACAGCTTGGTGGTGCATCTTATAGTTGCCATGACTTCTTGAATCAGTATCCGCCTCGCGTGGCGCTCCCAACTAACCATTTTACAGGATTCGGGCCGTTCGAACTAATCCCACTACAGGTCGTTCGTTCTAAAGGCCACTATTTTACTGCAATTATAACCCATTTTCAGAAATATGCGATTATGCGATACCCAAGAATAAGTCGAAAATCACTTTTCGCTAT
>DAOUDZ010000014.1:0-2557 GCA_034430575.1 Dehalococcoidales bacterium | reverse complement strand
GCGAAGAGGGCGTCGCTAAAGAGCACGTGCACGACTATGACGAAGCCATCGCCTATATCGGCACCAACCCGGACGACATTTACGACCTCGGTGGTGAAGTCGAACTATGGGTAGACGGCAAGCAGAATATCCTGGACAGGACCTTCATCGCCTTTATACCGGCGGGAATCAAGCACTGCCCGCTAATTATCAGAAGGGTGGACAGGCCGATTTTCCACTTCACCGCCGGCATGTCCAAGACCTACACATAGTAAAAAAATAAATACGTATACCTGCTGACATGAAGGCGAACCCCAATATTTAATATCCGCCTGACGCGTGGTTCCCTTGTTTTTCAGGCTGCTATGGTGTATTGTAAAATCGGCTCGGGTCGGGCAGACCTTGCATCACATACATGACCAGCCGATATCGTAATCAATTCAGACCCATTACTTAAAAACCAGATGCGACCGTAGCTCGGTAACGAGCACCGGAATGAGTGAACAGGTGTAATGGATAGCAGAAAGTCGGGTAGTTCGAGAATCAGGCAAAGCCGACTCTCCGGCATGAGCCGGAGGACTTTTATTAAGATTACGGCGCTGGCCGGAGCCGCGGTCGCCGCCACCCGCATATTCGGCCGCCCCGCCCTGGGTTCCGCCGTTTATTCCCCGGAGCTACCCGGGGGCGAGGGCATCATCACCGAGAAGTGGGTGCCTACTTCCTGCCTGAACTGCGCCACCCGCTGCGCCACCAGGGTGAGAGTGGTTAACGGCCGGGCGGTTAAGGTAACCGGCAATCCCCTGTCCCGTGTCTCCGAAGGGGAGAACTGCGCCCGCGCCCATGTCGGCCTCCAGGTTTTATACGACCCCGCCCGTATCACCACCCCGCTGAAAAGGGCAAATCCGGCGAAAGGCAGGGGTGTAGACCCTGGGTGGACTGAAATATCCTGGGAGCAGGCCCTTAAAGAGGTTAGCGGAAAACTTAAAACGCTTAGAGAGAAAGCGCAGCCCGAAAGGCTGCTGCTTCTCCACGGACTGACTACCGTCAGCGACGAGGATATTTTACGCCGATTTGCCGATGTTTACGGCACACCTAATTTAATTTCCTCGGACGGACTCCATAACGAAGCGGACAAGGCCGGCGAATGGATGGCGGACGGTCACTACACGCAGAGCGCCTATGACCTCGAACGCACCAACTACATCCTCTCGTTCGGGGCGAGTATCCTGGAATCGTACAAGCCGCTGGCGCGGAGTTTGAGAATGTGGGGGAAAATCCGGCGGGAACGGCCGATTCGCGCTAAAGTAGTCGTCATCGACCCCCGCTACTCGGTTACCGCCGCCAAGGCCGACCGGTGGGTGCCCATCAATCCGGGTACCGATGCCGCCCTGGCCATGGCGATAGCCCACGTCATTATAACCGAAGGCCTTTACGATGCCGATTTCATCAAGAATTGGACATCCGGGTTCGACGAATATAAAAAACTGGCTATCGACTATTACGCCCCGGAAGCGGTGGCGGCCATAACGGGCATCCCCGCCGATACTATCCGGCAAATAGCCAGGGAATTCGCCAGCACCAGACCGGCGATTGCCTGGAGGGGGCGGGGTGCCACCAGCTGGCCCAACGGCTCTTACACCGGCTATGCCATATTCTGCCTGAACGGGCTAGTCGGCAGCATAGATGTTCCCGGCGGCGTGACTTATCAGGAGGACCCGCCTTACACTCCTATGCCCGACCCTGCCGAAGATGATATTGCCAGAGCGGGCAGGGCCAGGCCGACGCTGGACTTAAGGAAAACAGGCCGGTTTCCAGCCGCCGCCGTGGCCACCAATCAGGTGGCGGATTCCATTCTGGAAGATAAGCCGTATCCGGCCGAAATCGCCATAGGCTTTAACAGCAACTTCAACATGTCCGCCCCCGGGGCACGGCGATGGGACGAGGCGCTCGCCAGGGTACCCTATTATGTTCACGTGAGCCCGTTTATCAACGAGATGGCGGAGTATGCCGATATTATCCTGCCATCGACCACTTTTATGGAAGAGTGGGCTTACGACCACTCGCCGCCGGGCTCGGGATTCGCCGAGGTGAGGATAAAGCAGCCGGTAGTGGAGCCGCTGTATAACACCATGAGCATCTGCGATATCATTATCCGGCTGGGCTTGAGACTGGGGGGCGTTGTCGCCGAGAACTCTATCGGTATCGGCGGCACTGCCGAGCGGTTTGTCCGCTACCGTACTGAAACCCTGATGCCCTGGGAAGAACTCAAAGAAAAAGGGGTCTGGGTGGGGCCGGCCTACGAGTATTATAAATACGACCGCATATTTAAGACCCCTTCCGGCAAATTCGAATTCCGTTCGGGCAACCTGGAGAGCCTGCTTAAAGAGCAGGGTGAAGAAATCAACAGCCTGACGGGCATGCCTTACTACCGGAACGCTGAATTCATGGGTGACAGCGGCGATTACCCGCTGGTATTAACCACCTACCAGCCGCTGTTGAATATCGAGAACGGCAGCCAGAACTACCCCTGGGCGCAGGAGATGTTCCTGGTAATGCATGGCGCGGGCTGGACTAATTT
>DAOUDZ010000013.1:0-12935 GCA_034430575.1 Dehalococcoidales bacterium | reverse complement strand
CCGGGTTCGGTTGGCATTTCACCTCTACCCACAGCTCATCTGACAGTTTTGCATCACTGACCAGTTCGGGCCTCCACTTCGATTTTATCGAAGCTTCACCCTGGCCATGGGTAGCTCACCCGGCTTCGGGTCTAATCCGTGCAACAAAGTCGCCCTATTAAGACTCGCTTTCGCTACGGCTCCGCAACGCTAGTTGCTTAACCAGCCACACAGATTAACTCACCGGCTCATTCTTCAATAGGCACGCCATCAGGGGATTACTCCCCCTCTGACTGCTTGTTGGCATACGGTTTCAGGTACTATTTCACTCCCCTTCCGGGGTTCTTTTCACCTTTCCCTCACGGTACTTGTCCACTATCGGTCATCAAGGGTATTTAGCCTTACCCTGTGGTCAGGGTAGATTCCCACAGGATTTCTCGTGTCCCGTGGTACTCAAGTACAGACAAGGAGCCTACCCCTTTCGTTTACGGGACTCTCACCCTCTATGGTTACCCTTTCCAGGGACCTTCAACTAGGGTTCAGTTTGTAACTCCTTAACCCATTCTGGACTGGGTCATGTCTGCCTTACAACCCCCTATAAACATAGGCTCCAGAGCCACTGAGCTTATAGGGTTTGGGCTATTTCCCCTTTCGTTCGCCACTACTCAGGGAATAATTTCCTTTCCTCGGGGTACTGAGATGTTTCACTTCCCCCGCTTACCTCCTCCCGGCCTATGTGTTCAGCCGGGGGTGACCAGATTTTATCCGGCCGGGTTGCCCCATTCGGGAATCCCCGGTTAGGCTTGCTAGACAGCTCGCCGGGGCTTTTCGCAGCCTTACTACGCCCTTCTTCGGCCCTTGATGCCAAGGCATCCACCGTATGCCCTTATTACTTGACCTGCTTCAGGTTTGATATTAGACCCTCAACTATATTCAGTTGTTAAGGTGCGGAAGGCAAAAGAAAAGGTCTGGCGGTTTTGCCACCAGACCTCATTGTCCGGTTATTTACCACCAGTTTAGCTTGCTATGTCTTTGCCTTCATCATACGCAAATATAAGTCTATCATAAGGTTATTAGGTTGTCAACATTATTTTGAGGCTAATACGCCTGGCCGCCCAAACATTTTTAAAATATATTTTTTAGCGGTGAACCCCACCACCCATCCGTGATATCTTTTCCCACCCGGGCCGCCCCCGGGGCATCTAAGGTGTGGGGGTTAATTCCTGTCTTTCCGAAGGTGCTTACCACAATTCACCCTCACGCCATTCGGCGGAGAGGGGAGTATCCAAGTCAAGAGGCGGAGTCTTTGGCAGTACCAGAACCATTACACCTTTTTCTTCCGGAGTGGCTGCCATACCATCTGCTGTCCGAATGAACAGAGGGCCCCGCCACAATTGCCAGCCGAGTTTGGAATACAAATTGAAAGAGTGGCCCGTGCATAGACCGCCGATATCATAGTCTATGATTTCTTCTGCTAACCGGCGCATTACTGCCGACGCATATCCCTTTTTACGATAGCGCTCATCAGTAGCGACCGCTTCTATATAGGCTGTCCGCCAGGACGGCGAAGCGCTATTCTGAAGCCAACGCGTAACCCATAGGGCATGGCTGACCAGATGTTCCCGAACGCGTCCGAGAATATGAGTAGCGTTACCAAAAGACTTAAGAAAAGGCCTGTAATCCCTCTCGTAAGCGCCGGAGCATAATGCAAGTATTTCCGAGTATTCGCGTCCGGAGAGATTTTCGCCTTTTATTACTTGAAGGGAGAGACTTTCAATTTTCATCTCTTTCCAATACTATATTTCTAATTCTATCTTTAAGCCATCACTATTTATTTTAGCAGAAATATCGGAGAGGGGGAACACAAGGGGGTGAGGTCTCAAAATCCCCCTTAATCCCCCTTTTTCAAAGGGGGACAACACTTCTTTAACAATGGGTCGTCTCCCTTTCGTAAAGGGAAAGTGAGAGGGATTTATTCTATTTACCCTTTCCACCCATACTATGCTATAATTCATGCGTAAATATCACCAGCAGGATAGGAACCGGGACATTGACACTCAAAGAGACAATCGCCGAGCTGATTAAAAATGGGGTTATTGCCGCCCGGCAGGCCGGCAAGCTGCCCGAACTTACCCTGCCCGAGATAATCATCGAGCGACCCCAGAATCCGGAGCACGGTGACTACGCTTGCAGTATTTCTCTCAAGCTGGCGCGGGCCGTCGGCACCAGCCCCCTGACCATCGCCAATGAGATAGCCGGTTTTATAAGGCCTTCCGCCGAGATTGAAAGCGTTACCGTCGCCCCGCCGGGATTCATCAACTTCACCCTTAAAAACGACTGGCTGACGCAGCAGGTGGATGCCATACTAAATGCCGGAGATTCCTATGGCAACATAGACCTGGGCCAGGGCAAAAAAGTCCAGATAGAATTCGTCAGCGTCAATCCCACCGGCCCCCTCCACGTGGGGCACGGCCGCGGGGCTATCCTGGGCAGCACCCTGGCCAATGCCCTTACCTCCGCCGGCTACAAGGTGGAGAAGGAATACTACATCAACGACGCCGGCAACCAGGTAGACGCTTTCCGACGCTCGCTGTATGCCCGATACCGGCAGGCTCTGGGAGAAGAAGCCGAGATGCCCGCCGACGGCTATCTGGGTAACTATATTACAGACATGGTCGCAGAGATTATCGCCGAAGAAGGTGCTGGACTCGGCAAGCTGTCCGGGGAGGAATTGATTTCAAAACTCGGGCAAATCGGCCTGGATAAGATGCTCGGCCAGATAAAGGCCGACCTTGAGCTGCTGGACGTTACCTTCGATGTCTGGTTCAGCGAGCAGAGCCTTTACGACAACAACCAGTACCGGACGGCGCTATCGATGCTGAAACAGGGCGGCTATATCGCCGAAAAGGAGGGCGCCACCTGGTTCGTCTCCACCGCGCTCGGCGAGGACAAGGACAACGTGGTCGTGCGCACCGACGGCACGCCAACCTACTTCGCTACCGATATTGCCTATCATTACAATAAATTCCTGGAGCGTAAGTTCGACAAGGTTATCGATATCTGGGGAGCCGACCACATGGGCCACGTCTCCCGCATGAAGGCCGTCGTCGGCGCCCTGGGCATAGAACCGGAGCAGCTTACCGTTATCATATCGCAGATGGTTACCCTGCGGAGCGGCGGCGAGGTCGTGAAAATTTCCAAGCGCAGCGGGGATATCGTTACCCTGCGCGAGCTGGTGGAAGAGGTCGGCGCCGATGCCTGCCGCTTTTTCTTCCTGTCCCGCACCGCCGACAGCCAGATGGACTTCGACCTTGAGCTGGCCAAAAAGCAGTCGGCGGACAACCCCGTTTACTACGTGCAGTACGCCCACGCGCGCATCGCCAGCATCCTGCGAGTGGCACAGGAAAAAGGCGCCGATAGCAGCGATGGCGATGCCTCCCTGCTGACCACCGAACCGGAGCTTATCCTCATACGCAAGATGCTGCTCCTGCCGGAAATAGTCGAAACGATAGCCCGGACACTCGAGCCCCACCACCTGACCTACTACGCGCAGGACCTGGCTACCGTTTTCCATAGCTTTTACAAGCAGTGCCGAGTCGTCTCCGGCGATAAAGCCATGACCGGAGCGCGACTTAAACTGGTGAGGGCCGCCAAGCTCGTGCTGGGCAGGACGCTCGGTCTGATGAGCATGACCGCCCCCGAAAGAATGTGATAGATAACGAGAGGTCTAGATGAAAAAACGCGTCTTTTCCGGCATTCAGCCGACGGGTAATATCCACATCGGCAACTACCTGGGGGCCATTAAGTATTGGGTGTCCATGCAGGAAGACTACGATAATGTCTTCTGTATTGTTGACCTGCACGCCATTACCGTGCCGCAGGACCCGAAGGTGCTTAACGCCAAAATCCGCGAGGTCTCCGGACTGCTCATGGCCGCCGGAATCGACCCCGAGAGGTCTATCCTCTTTGTACAGTCGCACGTCAGCGCCCACAGCGAGCTGGCCTGGCTCCTCAATTGCTTTATCCCCATGGGCTGGATGCAGCGCATGACCCAGTTCAAGGAGAAGTCGGTGAAACAGAAGGAGCAGGTGAGCGTCGGCCTGTTCGACTACCCGTCACTGATGGCCGCCGATATCCTGCTTTACCGGACGGACGTCGTGCCGGTGGGCGAGGACCAGAAGCAGCACGTGGAGCTGGCCAGGGACGCCGCGCAGCGATTCAATAACATCTACGGCGAGACCTTCGTGGTGCCGGAACCGCTTATCCCGGATGTCGGCGCCCGCATTATGGGACTCGACGACCCCACCGTAAAAATGAGCAAAAGCGAAGCCGGCTCCGGCCATGCCATTAACCTGCTGGACTCGCCTGACATGATTCGCTCCAAGATAATGAAGGCCACCACCGACTCCCAACGCGATATCCTCTACGATGAGAGCCGACCCGGTATATTTAACCTGCTGTCCATCTACCAGACCATTACCGGAGAGCCTGAAAAGGAGATAGAAGCCAGGTTCGAAGGCAAGGGCTACGGCGAATTTAAGAAAGTCCTTGCCGAGGTGGTTATCGAAGGCCTGCGCCCGCTGCAGGAACGCTATAAAGAGCTTACCGCCGAGCCCGGCCTTATCGACTCTATTCTGAAGGCCGGCGCCGCTAAAGCCCGCCCCCTCGCCGAGAAAATGCTCTCCGAAGTTCAGAAAAAGGTGGGGCTGGGATAAGCATTTATCTGTCATTGCGAGGAACGCAGTGACGAAGCAATCCCAATAATACATCATGTCATTCCAGCGTAAGCGGGAATCCAGACCACCCCAACCCCTCGGGTGTTATCTATTCCCACCCTACCACCCTAGTATCATCTACGGCTTAGCCCATAGAAAACCCCGCGGGGGCGGTGTTGGGTGGAAAAGAAAAAACGAGGCGCGGGGTGGCACCTCCCTTCGCTGTAAAGCTGGTCTATTTCCGGCCTGTAGCCTGTAAAAAGGCCTCTTCATCAATTTCAAGCTGTTTAAGAATATCAGAAAGGAAGTACGGGCTGATAGCCCTGCCGGGGTGTACCGGCACAGGAACCCGGCGGCAATCCCGATGGTGAAATATGGCGTGACCACCCTTTTGCCTGACCTTTTCAAATCCCAACGCCCGCAGTCCTTTAGCCACTTCCCTGGCTTTCAAGGCGGGCAGCTTTGTCATAAGGCAACGGTAACTTTCTTTGCCTCAATTTCCTGCGGGATTTCTTCGCCATGCTCTTTGCGGTACTCCAGACAAAGCTCCAGAACCTCCTTGATATTGACCATACATTCATCATAGGTTTCACCTTGAGCATGTGCCTCTGGAATTAAAGGACAGCCGGCGATATAAAACCCGTCAGGCGCTTTTCTTATGATAACCGTGTATTCCATTCCCTCTCCTTCCCAACTCCATTATAGCACAACCAAGAAAGAGAGAACTGACCCCCAATTCCCCACAGGGCAGCGGGGCGTAAAAGAAAAACCCCGCCTGATGCGGGGGTAACGGGTAAAAGGGCGGCGTTGACAACCGCCCCCTATTTCTTGTACTTCTTCACGAACCTCTTCATCCGCGCCAGTGCTTCCTCTATATCCGCCAGCGAAGTGGCGTAGCAGCAGCGCACGTACCCCTCCCCACACTCCCCGAAAGCCGAACCCGGCACCACCGCCACCTTCTCCTCTATGAGCAGCTTCTCGGAGAACTCCTCCGATGTCATCCCCGTACTCGTAATAGAAGGAAAAGCGTAGAAAGCCCCCCTCGGCTCAAAGCAGGGCATGCCGATTTCATTAAGACCCTTGACGATTATCATTCGCCGCCGGTTATAGTCCTCCACCATCTCCAGCACATCCGGCTCCCCCGTCTTGAGAGCTTCGAGGGCGGCCACCTGGGCCGGGGTGGGGGCGCTCATAATCGTGTACTGGTGAATTTTGGTCATGGCGGCAATGATTTCTTTCGGCGCCACCGCGTAGCCGATACGCCATCCGGTCATGGCGTAAGCCTTGGAGAACCCCCCCAGCAGAATCGTATTCTCTTTAACGCCGGGAAGGCCGGCGAAACACGTATGCTCCACGCCGTAAACCAGCCGCGCGTAAATCTCGTCGGAGACAACCATCAGGTTATGCCGCCTGGCTACCTCCGCTACGGCCAGCAGCTTATCCCGGCTCATCACCGCTCCGGTAGGATTGGCCGGATAGCCGATTAATATCGCCCGAGTCTTACCGGTAATCCTCGCCTCGATGTCTTTCGCCTCGACCTCAAAATTGTTTTCCTGGCTGGTCGGTACCATGACCGGCTCGCCGCCGGCCAGGATAACGCAGGAATCGTAGGCAACGTAATGGGGGTCCGGCATGATGACCTCGTCCCCCGAATTTAATATCGCCCGCATCGCCAGGTCCAGCGCCTCGCTGACGCCGACGGTCATTAAAATCTCCCCGTAAGGTTCGTACTCTATATCGTATTTATCTTTGAGACATCTCGCCGTCTCTTCTCGCAGTTCCGGTATCCCGGAGTTCGAGGTGTACATCGTGTAGCCTCTCTCCAGCGACTGCACGGCTGCCTCGCTGATATGCCAGGGCGTGGCATAGTCCGGCTCGCCGACCCCCAGCGAAATAACGCCCTCCATGGACGCCAGCAGGTCGAAGAACTTGCGAATCCCGGAAGGCGAAAGGCGATTCACCCGTTCCGATATTAGTTTATGTTCTATTCGACTTTTCTCCGTTTTTCCTGCCGACATGATATCTCCTGGGAACGCAGCCTTACAGTATTACCGGCTGTCGTTTGACCCCTTCTCCCCCCTCTAAAATTTCACCGTCTACCTTGTAGCGTTTCAGCACAAAATGCGTAACCGTCCCCTTAACCCCTTCGATATGGGCCAGGTTCCCCGAGACGAAGTCGGCCACCTGGCGCTCGGACTTGCCCATCACCACCAGCAGCAGGTCATAAGTCCCCGAGGCGAGGTAAAGGGAACGTACCTGCCCGAACTGGGCGATTCTCCCGGCTATGGAGTCGAACCCCGCCTCCGGCTCCGGCGTTACATTAACCTCTATTAACGCCCATACCTGGTCGTCTTCAATCCTGTCCCAGTTGACGATTGTCTTGTATTTAAGGATAAGCTTGTCTTTCTCCGCCTGCTTGATAAGCCTGGTAACCTCCGCGACGGGCGTTCCGGTCATGGTGGCTATCTGTTTGGTGGTGGTGCGCGCGTCATTTTCCAGTATTTTTAATACGTCCTTCAACATGTTCTTACCTCCTCACGACCTCGTTTACAGACCACCGTTCTTTGGCCTCATTATAGCAGAGTTGGAAGAATTTGTTATCCCCCGTTTTTACCAGAAAGTGCCTTTCACCGGGTTCCTGCCACGCTTTTTCTATCGCAGCGACTTCATATTCCACGCCTTCCCGCGTGAAAGAGCGCGGCTCCTGGGCATACGTATGTCCAGAGTAGCACTTTACGGTCGGGTTATTCAAGCCCCCTACCCCTTCTCTCCTCGATGATAGTTCAGGTTGTCTGGTTTCTGCGTATTCCGGCGAGCGCCACCGCCACCATTCCCACCCCGAGCAGCACCGCCAGGGTCTCGATTGAAGCCGTTTCCATGAGACCCAGCACGATGCACGCTATAGCCAGCGCCAGTGCTATCACCCTCAACAAGAAAGACATAAACCACTCTCTTCTGTTCATGGCTTTTACCTCCATATGACCTCGCTTATGATTTTTCCCGTATAATCAAAGCTCTTACCCTTAAATTGTTTTTCCTTCTCTCTCGGCCTTTTTATCAAGGTACATGCCTATAATTACGCCCAGTGCTATGCCGATACCGGTGCCGATTGCAGAATTATCAAAAAACGAACCCAGCGCCGCGCCGAGTCCCCCGCCGATTGCCAGACCGATACCGATTCCCATTCCCAGGTATTGCCCTTTGGCCACCAGCTTGTGGACCTTTTTAAGGTGTTCTACCAGCTTACTGACAGTCTTGATGTGTTTTTTCAGACCTTCCCTGTCGGGCATCTGTATAAGCAGGCTTAACTCCTGCACCAGGCTGGTAATTTCCTGCTTTGACGTCTGGCACTCCGAGCATATATCGGAAAATTCGTCGATTCTTCTGGAGGCCCGTAATAGCAGGTCGAGCTTGTACTTTTTAGCCCCGTCCTTCCCCAGCGACGTCTGGTACTGGGCTATTTCCGTGGCGATGCGGTTATACCACTGGCTGCCGACTTCCATATTATTTATACCCCGCCCCCCTCGCTTCTTATCTTTTCCCACCCATACCGCCCTCGCGCCATCAGCGGCTTAGCCCGCAATTTGCCCCACCCCAAAATCCCTCTCTAACTCTCCCTTTACCAAAGGGAGAGGATGTTGGTACAAACTCTAAATCGATGCTTTAACCGAATCTATCTCCCTCCTTCGTAAGGAGGGACTAAGGGAGATTTTCGTCCCCAGCTTCCCCCTTTGAAAAAGGGGGACATGAGGGGGATTTTTTAAGAGGGGTTGACGACCCTCTTCAGGCTTCCCTAATTATTCACCTGTAAATATGTTTCGAGAAGAAAAAGCCCTATCGTACTTGCCGAGTTAACTGCTAAACGAGCATGTCGTGATAATAGTACAGTAAATTCTTTACCTTTACCATGTACATCGCCATATTTTGTTCTTAATACTCCGATTCCAGCAGCTACATTAAACAGCCCTCCCAATATCCTCTTGATTTCAACTTCGGAATGTTGGTCTGGCGCTAATTCTAATTCTTTCAATACTGCGAATACTAAAGGTTGAATACTTTGGTCTTTAGGGTAAGGTTTTCCAAGTCCATCAAGAATTGACTTTGCTACACTTTCTAATGTTGAACAAGCACTAGTAATAGCTCCTTTAGCATCGGAATCAATACTTGAAATAGCTCTTTCAAAATCAGATTTCACACTTGGAAGTGTTAATGCTTTATTCCCAAAAAATTCCGTAACTGGTGCCGTTCCCCCTGCTTCTACTAAGTTATATGACATTCCCATTTTAACAATTTCAAAGCCATCGTATCTTAGGCGCTTATTCAAATAATTGACCACATTTTCCAGTTTATCCTCATGGTCTATATAATCAAGCGGATCCAAGAGTGTTATAGTAATTTCTACTATTTTCTCGAATCCGTTTTCTCCCTGGTTAATTTCATTCAATAAGTCTTGCGTGAAAGGAACCCTAGACCAATTACCATATGTTACATCGTATCCAACATTTCGAAAAAATTTCACTATCGAAGGCCCAGTTCGATATAATCCAATAGAAATTGTACCAATATTAGCTGAACCCCCAGTAATGCATTCTGCTAAAGCGTCAATATATTGTGGTGAAAATCTCTTTTCAGTAGTCATTTACAATCCCCCCCTAAACCTCCGCCCTTTTTTGATGCCACTCGGTGGCCTGCTCGTAGGCGTAGGCGACCCTTAATAATGTCTCCTCCCCGAAGTGCTTGCCGATTATCTGCATGCCGATGGGCAGGCCGTCCGCAAAGCCCGCCGGCACGGAGATTCCCGGCACCCCGGCGATATTGATGGGCAGGGTGCAGACATCGCTTAAGTACATGGCCAGCGGGTCGTCCGTCTTCTCCCCTATCTTGAAAGGCACGGTGGGGGATGTGGGGGTAATGAGGGCATCGTACTTCTCAAAAGCGGCGTCGAACTCCCGTCTTATCAGGGTGCGCACCCGCTGGGCTTTGACATACCAGGCGTCGTAATATCCCGCCGAAAGGGCGTAAGTCCCCAGCATAATTCTACGCTTAACCTCGGGGCCGAAGCCGTTCCCGCGCGTCTTCTCCATGGACTCCCACATGCTGTCGCCCAGATACGAGTAGCCGTATTTCACGCCGTCGTAGCGCGCCAGGTTGGCCGAGGCCTCGCAGGGGGCGATAATATAATAGACCGCCAGGGCGTAGGGGGTGTGGGGCAGGGACATCTCTTCAAGTTCGGCGCCCAGCTCCTCAAGCTTTTTATGCGCCGCCTTCATGGCCGCCGCCACCTCCGGCTGCATCCCCTCGACGTAATATTCCTTCGGCACGCCGAGTTTCATGCCTTTCAAATCGGTTTTCAGGCACTTCGTATAGTCGGGCACCGACTCGGGCACGGAGGTAGAATCGCGCTTATCGTGTCCGGCGATGGAGTTCATTATGAGGGCGCAGTCGGTAACGTCCTGCGTCAGGGGGCCTATCTGGTCGAGGGAGCTGGCGAAAGCCACCAGCCCGTAGCGGCTTACCCTGCCGTAGGTCGGCTTGAGGCCGACGACGCTGCAAAAGCCCGCCGGCTGGCGTATGCTGCCGCCCGTGTCCGACCCCAGAGCGCAGACAGCCTCCCCCGCCGCCACCGCCACCGCCGAGCCCCCGCTTGAGCCGCCGGGCACCCGGTCCAGGTCCCAGGGATTATGCGTCACGAACAGCGCCGAGTTCTCCGTCGAAGAACCCATGGCGAACTCGTCCATATTGGTCTTGCCCACCATCACGGCGCCGCAGGCGTTCAGCTTCTCCATGACCGCCGCGTCGTAGGGCGGCACGAAATTTTCCAGCATCTTTGCCGAGCACGTCGTCCTCACACCCCTGGTACAGATAACGTCCTTGATGGCTATCGGTATCCCCGTCAGCGGGCTGCCGTTGCCGGCGGCGATAGTCTCGTCCGCCTTCTGCGCCCGCTCCAGCGCCGATTCCCCGGTGACCGTCACCATGGCCTTGACCTTCGGTTCGACCTGCTCGATGCGCCCCAGGTATTCCCTCGTCAGTTCGACGGAAGATATTTTTTTCTCTCTCAATAACGCGCTTGCTTCGTGTATCGTTACCTGCATACTCATTATTCAAGCACCGCCCTTACCTTAAAGCAGTCCTTCTCCCGCTGCGGGGCGTTGGCCAGGATATCTTCCGGGGGCAGCGAGGCCGAAACCTCATCCTCACGCATGATGCTCTGGAGGGCTACGGACTGCGCCGTGGGAGGCACGTCGGTGGTATCCACCTGCTGTAATACCTCGAAATTCTCCAGAAGATTGGACAGCTGCTCGCTGAAACGCGTGATTTCCTCCTCGGTAAGAGCAACCCTGGCCAGGCGGGCGATATGCAGCACTTCTTCTCTGCTAAGCTTCATAATAATTAACTCCCGGTAACTTTTTTTACACGTATTTTACCCGCCAATTATAACATTCGTTTTCAGCTACAGGCAACCGCGTCTAACATAAAGTCGCATTCTTACCATAAAAAGTTTATAATACAGTAAAATAAACGGAACTAGCTATCAATCCTGATGAAAGGAGGTGAAATATGGAAGAAAGAGTCATGATATTCATTGACGGGAGTAATCTTTATCATTCACTTAAGAATTACTTCAAGAGAACGGACCTGGACATCGGCAAGTTCTGCCGTAAAATATTACGCAAACGTCAGCTAATTAGAATTTATTATTATAATGCTAAAGTAGGACAGAAACAGGAGCCCGAGCTCTATAAGCAGCAGCAGGCTTTCTTTAACAGTATCAACGCCATACCCTATACCGAGCTGCGACTGGGACGTCTTGTCTACACCAACCAGTGGCCGACCGTACCGCCCTACGAAAAGGGCACCGATGTGCAGCTGGCTACCGACATGATAACCCACAGCTATAAGGGCAATTACGATGTCGGTATCCTCATCGCCGGAGACAATGATTTCGCCGGCGCCGTCCAGGCCGTTAAGGACAACGGGAAGCATGTCGAGGTAGCCTTATTCGGCAAGCAGGGTACCTCCCAGCAACTAAGGACCGTCGCCGACCGGGTAATAACCATGAATTCCCGCCTGTTGAAAGACTGCTGGAAATAGCTCGCGGCTTCCGGAAAGAAGCCGATGAGGGACAAAGGTAGAAAAGTCCGGGAAGCAAAGGGGCGCCCCAGCCCCCGGCTTTCACGGGAAGAAGGCAATATTATCAAAGACTGGGGCGGCAGGTTGCCGGTTGCCCTCGTCTACCCTAACTCCTATTTCCTGGGAATGTCCAACCTGGGAGTCCATGTTGTCTACAGGCTCCTCAACAACGAGTTGAGGGTCGTCTGCGAGCGCGCGTTTTACGAAAAAGAAGATAAGAAAGCGCCCGTCGCCATGGAGTCCGGCCGACCGCTGACCGATTTCGCCGTCGTCGCTTTCTCGATATCCTACGAACTGGACTATTTCAACGTCGTCAGCATCCTCAAAGCCAGCGGTATACCGCTTTACGCCGCCGACCGCGACGAGACCCATCCCCTGATTATCGCCGGCGGCCCCTGCGTTACCGCCAATCCCATGCCCCTTGCCCCGTTCTTCGACTGCTTTTGCATCGGCGAAGCCGAGGCCATCGCCCCCCCCATGATTCCCGTCATGCTGAAAAGCATCCTTCCCGGGGAGGAAACGAGGGATGAACTGCTGAAAAAGCTGGCGACCCTGCCTGGCGTCTTTGTGCCCGCCCACCCCCCGGAGAATAATGTAGCGCGACAGTACGCCGCCAGCCTGGATGAATCACCCGCCGCCTCGGTGATACTCACCAACGATACCGAGCTCGGCGATTTATACCTCATCGAGGCGGAGCGCGGCTGTCAGCGCGGCTGCCGTTTCTGCCTGGTAAATACCGCTTTCTCCCCCATGCGCTTTCGCTCCGTGGACAATCTCCTCAAACAGGCAAAGGACGGCTTGAGCCACCGCCGGCGTATCGGCCTGGTGGGCCCGGCCGTTACCGACCATCCCCGGATAAACGAACTGCTGGCCGGACTTAACGAGCTAAGGGCTGAAATTTCAATAAGTTCTCTAAGGATAGGCTCTATTACCACGGATATCCTCGACCCGCTGGACAAAGGCAAGACACAGTCCATCGCCATCGCCCCCGAGGCCGGCTCGCAGCGACTCCGCGACGTGATAAACAAGGGTGTTTCCGAAGACGAAATTCTGAAAGTAGCCGACGAAATTGCCGGCCACCGCTTTACCCATCTCAAGCTCTATTTC
>DAOUDZ010000012.1:0-13520 GCA_034430575.1 Dehalococcoidales bacterium | reverse complement strand
TGTCCCTCAGATGTCCCCCGTGCCTTCGGCACGGATGGCGGCGGCGGCTCGCATGTGCGCCTCGGCGGCGGCTTCGTGCAGTTCGGCGGCCCGCTCTGGTGCGTGCTCGTCGCGCCCGCTGGCCCCCTCGTCCGCGATGCGGCTGGCTTCGGCGGCGGCTTGGTGGGCCTCGCCCGCGTCGCCCGGCTCGGTGGGGCCTTCGGCTTCGTCGTGGGCCTCGGCTGCGGCCCGGTGCGCCCGCGCGGCCTGCCGGTGGGCGGCCTGCGCCTCGGTCTCTTCGCCCGCTGTTCCTCGGTCTCCCTCGGCGGCGGCGGCCTCGGCGGCCCGCCCGTGTCCCCTGGCGGCCTCGTCGTGTGCAGCGGCGGCCTCGCGGTGCGCCTCGCTGGCGTCCCTGTGCCGCCTCCTCCGCGCGTGCGTGTGCGCCTCGGCGGCTTGGTGCGCGGCGTGTGCGTGGTGCTCGCGCCCGTCGTCCGTCGTGCCGTGCTCGGCGGTGCTCCGCTCGGCCTCGGCGGTCGCCCGGCTGGCGGCGTCCGTCGCCCGGTCGTGGGTGTCCGGCTGTGTTTCCGCCTCGCCGTCGTCCGGCCCGGCGTCCTCGTGGTCGCGGGCCGCCGTGTCGTGGGCGTCCGCTGCCGCGTGGTGTCCCTGCCGCCGCGCCTCGGCGGCGTGCCTGTGGGCCTCGGCGGCGTCCCTGTGGTCGTCCTCGGCGTCCCGGTCGTCGGCGTCTCCTGCCGCTGCGGCGTCGGCGGCGGCGTCGTGCTCGGCGGCGGCCTGTCTGTGGTCGCCGCGCCTGGCGGCTTCGTTGGCCCGCCGTGCCGCCGCGTGCGCCGGGCTGGTGTCGCGCGTGGCCTCGGCGGCCCGCTGGCTCGCCCGGCGGGCGGCTCTGTCCCGCCGCTCTTGGTCTGCTTCTGTCCCTGTCATGTCACTGTCTCCTGTCTGGCGCTGTCGTGGGCCGCGCCTCGCCCTGTCGGCCCCGCGCCGCCGCAACGACCGCAACGAGCGGCCAGCGGCGCGGGCGCCCGGCCCCCGCCTCCCGGCGGCGCCGGGCGTGGGCCGGGGCTGGTGTCCCTGCCCCGTCCCCGCCTCGGTGTCCCCTACCCGGCGGCCCGCTCCGCTGCGGCGGCGGCCTCCTCGGCGGCGCGCTGCCGCTCGCGGGCCTCCCGTGCGCCGGGTGCCCCCGCTCCGTGCTCCTGCGCCCGCTCGGTGTCCCTTGCCGCCTCTTCTGCGGCGGCCTGCGCCTCGTGCGCGGCGGCCCGGCGGTGCGCTCGGCCCGTGCGCTCGGCTGCCTCGGCGGCGGCGGTGTGCGCCGCGGCCTCGGCCGCGTGTCCCTGTGTCCCTTGCATGTCTCTGTCTCCTGTCCCCGCGTCGTGGGTGCGGGTGTCCCTTGGTCGGCGCGGCCGCAACGGCGCGGCGCGCCCGCCGACGCCCGGCCCCTCGGCCCGGCCCCGGCGGGGGCGCCGCCGGGCGATGTCCCTCGCCCGGCGTCCCTCGGATGTCCCTCAGATGTCCCCCGCCTCGCGCTGCGCCTCCTCGGCCCGCGCGGCCCGCTCGGCGGCGGCCCGCTCGGTCTGGTCGGCGGCGCACCCGGCGGGCGCGCCGCACTCCGCGTACGCCTGCGCCCGCTCGGCGGCCTCGCGGTGCGCCGCGTCGGCGGCGGCCCGCTCGGCGGCCCGCGCCGCGGCGTCCCTTGCTTCTGTCCCTGTCATGTCACTTGCTCCTGTCCCCGCCGTGTCACCGGCCCGGCGGCTGCCGTGTCCCTGCGGGCGCGCTCCGCCCCCGCCGGGCGCCCGGCCCGGCGGCGGCCCCGGCCCCCCGGCCGCGCCCCGGCGCCCGCGCGGGGCGCCGCCCCCGCAAGAAGAGGAGCAAGCGGCGTGCCAGGCCGCCGCCCGCGCGGCGCCGAGGCCACCGGAGGCCCGCGGCGCGGCCCCGTGTCCCCGGCCCGCCCCCGGCGGCCCGCGCCCCGCCGCGCGCCCGCCCGGCGGCCCCCGGCGGCCTCGGCGCCCCCCGCGGCGCGGCGGCCGCGCGGCGGCGCCAGGCAAGCCGGGCAAGCCGGGCAAGCGGCGCGGGCGCGTTGCCCGGACGCCACGCCGAGCGAGGGACACGCGGGGACGCGCCGCGCACCCCCGCCCGGCGGGGGCGCCGCGGCCCCCCGCTGGCCGCCGGGCGGGCGCCGCGCCGCCGGGGGCGTCCGGGGGCCGCG
The DNA here is from genome assembly GCA_034430575.1 of Dehalococcoidales bacterium. Taxonomy (GTDB): domain Bacteria; phylum Chloroflexota; class Dehalococcoidia; order Dehalococcoidales; family RBG-16-60-22; genus JAFGPF01. The sequence continues at coordinate 11,323 of DAOUDZ010000012.1, read as the reverse complement.
CCGCGTCCGGCGCCCGCCCGGCGGCCTCCGGGGGCCTCCCCGGCCCGCCCGGTGCGTTGCGTCCGGGCGACGCGGCCGGCCCCCGGCGTTGCGTCCGGGCGACGCGGCCCCGGCGGGCGGGCGCGGCCCCGGCGCGGCGGCGGGCCGGGCCGCGCGGCGGGCGGCGGCGGGGCGGCCCCGCGCGGCGGCGGGCGCCCGGGGCGGGGGGCGCGGCGGGCGGCTGCGCTGCGCGGGCGGGCGGCGGGCCGTCGTGTCCCGCGCTCGGCCTGCGTGTCCCCCGCGCGTCCCGCGCTGAGGGACGGCGCGGGGACGTGACGTCACCGGGGACGCGACGTCACTGGGGACGTGACGTCACCGGGCGCGGGACAAAGCGGGGACACCCGCCCCTGCCGCACCGCCAACCCGGAGTGTGTCTTTTTCAGATATACCCATTCTTTTTGTTTTGCAGATATATTACTCCTTTTTGCTGGAGGAGGTAGGGACCGGCCTTTACCGGGAACTATGCGCATTTGGCCGCCGGGAATGCCCGGAGGTTCACAAACCAGGATGCACCGGGAATACCCTCCCGGTAAATCCTGGGGATATCTCATTTGCTGGATTTCCAACAAATGCGCAGGGGCTTCCCTACGTACTAATTATGAGGCGGCGGCCCGCCTTCCTCACCATTCGGGGGTAGGGCCGAATGGAAACCCCGCTTAAGGGGTCGGGGGGCGAAGCCGGGCTTGGAGGCGATTTGCTTTTGAACAAAAAGTTTTCAAGTAAATGATACTAACCGGAAGGTCAGAAAAATGAAACGAAGAGAATTTTTAAGAAAATTAAAAGATGCTGGCATTCAAGGGTGTATTGGTGGTACTTGCTTGGTAGGTTTATTTAAAGCCAGCAAGGTTTTTGGTAAGACCGGTATGATCCTTAATGATAAGCCATCCGGTAAATGGCATCACTTTGTTTGTAATAAAGTTGGTGATATAGAAATCTTTTACATGGACGGCAAACAAGTAACCAGTGTAATTTTAGACGATGATTTTTCAATTTACATCGAAAAATACCGAAAGACAACGGTCGGAGACCGATCAATTGAGGAATATTGGTTTAGATTGGAAGGTCAGACTTATTTGAGGTGAAAAAATGAGAGAAGGAATACCGATAGGAATGGAAATGGATTCAGAAAGTTGCATACGTGCAAAGAGAATGACACAGAGAAAACCTAAAGAACTTTGTCGTTATACGGATTGCAACAAAGATGATGTGAAAGGTCTGATTGATGGGTTACGGACGCAACGGGCGAAAGCCGTCAGAAATACCGAAAAAGGAATTGGCTGATGTATAATGATTTGGAAACCAAGAATATTTAGGAAGGAGGCATAATTTGGGATACGGTAGAAATGGTAGAAAACCAAAGGATATCCCAAAGGCTGAGCTGGTTGAAATCCGGCGCAAGGAGCGGACGGCCAGGCGGAAGCGTAAGGAAATCAGAGATCCGAAAAAGGCCTCCGCTACGGTCAAGGAAAAGCTGACTGAAGACCTCGGCAGGCCGTTGACGAGCCAGCAGATGATGATGGTAGATTCCGAGGAGCGGCGCAAGGCATTTGTCCAGTTCTTTTACAGGTACAACGGCAACATCTCAGCGGCGTGTATGGCCGTGGGGGTAACGAGGGCCACGTTCAACAGGTGGCTGCAGAAATATCCTGAAATGTCGGACACCATTGAAGAGGTGAACGAGGCACTGCTCGACCTCGCCGAACAGCAGTTGTTGAAGAATATAGAGGCGGGTAAGGAAAATTCCCTGTTCTTTTTCCTGTGCAATAAGGGCAAGCACAGGGGATGGGCGGACATTAGAAAGCTGTCCGGTCCCAAGCTTGCAGCCGTTAAGATTAATATCAACTACCCGGATCAGAAGAAACAGCTACCCCACATAGACGTTCAGGAAGTACAGGCAACAGATGCCGAAATTACAGAATGAAGAATTAACCATCGATATGATGGTTAACCCTAAAACTTATAATTTCTGTCGTGATTGTAAGAAGAGGAAATTACATCTATATGGATCCGCTGGTTCGGGTAAGTCCTGGTCGATTGCTCAATCCCTTATTGTTGAGAAGATGCTTAATGAGTATGACATCCGTACAGTTGTGACCAGGAAGACCGGTCCTGCCCTTATGAAGAGTGCCTGGCTGTTGGTGCTGGACTTACTCAAGGCTCACAACATTCCATTTGATCTAAATATAACCGACAGACTTATTCGTATCGGCAGCAACGAGATGTACTTTGTGGCCCTTGATGACCCCGAAAAGCTTAAGTCATTTGAGAAGATTAATTACATCTGGGTGGAGGAGACCACCGAACTGTTTTGGGACGACTACAAGCAGCTTGGTCTGCGGTGCAGGGGTCACAATCCGAACGGTATAAATCAGCTAATATTTTCATACAACCCGATATTAAAGCCCCACAACAAGTATCTAAGAAAGATCACAGAGAACCCACCTGAAAACACCGCCGTATTACACACCACCTACCACGACAACGCCTTTCTCGATCCGGAATACATCGCAGAGATTGAAGCCCTTAAAGAGGAAGATGAGACCTATTGGTTAATCTACGGCCTCGGTAAATGGGCGGTGGTCAAGAACATGATTTATACCAACTGGGACATCATTCCGGCAAATGAGTGGGATTATGAGGCGTGGAGAAATGTCGGCTACGGACTTGACTTTGGGTTCAATGCGCCGTCCGCACTCGTTGAAATAAGAATAAAGGAAAATAAAGGTATACTTGAAACTTTCGAACGGGAACTTTTATATGAACGCAAACTTACGAATGCGCAGGTCATCGAGAGGCTCGAAGAGGCGATTCCGAATAAATATAGGGGGAGAATCATCGTCGCCGACTGTGCCGAACCCGACAGAATTACGGAAATCCAGCAGGCGGGATTCAACTGCTGGCCATGCAGCAAGGGTCCACATTCGGTAAGAATTGGGATCGACCGGGCCAAGCGATTTAAAACCCATATATGCGGAGACGGTACCAATTTTATCGATGAGATAAGCGATTATAAGTGGAAGGAGGACTTCAACGGTGATCCGCTTGACATACCTGTTGACTTTAACGACCACCTTATGGACGCAAGGCGATATTACCTCGGTGAAATCCGTTTCGAGGAAATTCCGGAATTCGTAGTAATAGGAGAGTATAAATAATGGCCAAAAAATCAATTAAAAAACAGCAGGAAGAGGCTGAAATCAGGCTGCATACGGCCTATATGAACAGGGTTGCCGACCTTTTACAGAGCCTGCCAACCTTTGCCAAGGATGCCGATGAGTCGGAATGGTCGGCCCTCGACACCGGTAAGCGGTTATATACTGAGCAGGACATTACCGACATGCAGAACAAGGCAATTGAGCTTTATTATACGGACCCAGGTGCCAGGGGCATCATAGACACTATGGTTAATTTCGTTATCGGCAGTGAAGCTCATGTGACTCCGGTTGATGAGAACCCAAAAGTAAAAGAATGGTGGGGTGAGTTTTGTAGGGTTAACAAGTTCGACATGCGACTAAAGGAACTGGTTAGACGATGCTTTAGGGACGGCGAATCCTTTCTACGGTTCTTTAAAAATAAGATAAGAAGGAACGTTCCACTGGTACGATTCGTTGAACCGGATAAGATTAAAGACCCACAGGGAAAACATTCATATGGGATTGAAGTGGATGAAGACGACGTTGAAGATGTTAAAGCATATTATTTAATGAATGCTAAGACAAACACCGCCAAGAGGGTCAAGGCCGATGATATAATACACACCAAGATAAACGTAGACAGTAACGTGAAGCGTGGGGTGTCGTTCCTGGTTGGGATCGCCAAATACATCGTCAAATACGGCGGCTGGCTGGATGACCGCATTCAACTTAATAAGATCAGGGCCATGTTCAACATGATAATAAAGGTTACCGGTATCAGCCCCACCTCGTTTGGTGAGAAGTTTGACGACGTTACGGGAAAGAGCCAGCTATCAGGTAGTATAGCCAAGAAAAAAGTACCAAAGTCCGGTTCGGTATTGGTGTCTACGCCGGGCGTTGATTATGAATATAAAAATTTGAATGTTCATGCCGAAGATACGGGAAAGGACGGGCGGCTTATCGAACTGCAGGTGGCCAAGGGTACGAATTTGGTTGAATACGTCGTTCGTGCCGATTCCAGTAATTCCAATTATTCAAGTACGATGGTTTCGGAATCGCCAATGGTTAAGATGTTTGAGGCCTGGCAGGACATCTTCAAGGAGCCGGTAAAGGAGATATATACGAAGGTTATTGAAATAGGTATTAAATTAAGGCGGATTCCAAGGGGATCAAGTACCGAATGTGAGGCCAATTTTGCGGCTTTAATACACAGGCAAATAAAGGATGAGACCGAGGCTTACGTCCTTCAAATATTAAATCATATAGTCTCCAAGAAGACGATAAGTGAAAAGTTTGGCTATGATTATGAGGCCGAGTTAAAGCAGATTAAAAAGGAAATGGAGGAGGAATCCGACGCCGGTTATAAGGGACAAAATAATGACGAGGAATGATTTTTATCTTCCAGATGGATGTGATTGGATATATGTCGTACTGGACTGCTCACCACCAACTTTTTCACCACCTGACGTGAGTGATTCTGATATAGGTATAGAATTAAAGTTTCCCGGATTGATATATAGTTTATTACCACTTCCAATTGGCTGTGGGGACTTTGATATTAGAGGTATTACCGAGTATACCGACGGCCACTTTGAAACGTTCTTAAATCACGAACCATATGGCTAAATCAACAGCAGAAATGATTCGCGAAGCTCTTGAGAGGGCGAGGGGGGATTGGGTTAGCTACACCATCGAGCAGGAGAAGTATATTTATGAACTGTTTGAACAGGCATCAAATTCACTGACGGCCCAGATTGCCCGATATACCGTTGAGGGTAAGATACCGCCAGCGAGGCTTGGGAATCTGCTTGACCAGATTAAGGCCAAGATGGATGCATTGAGACCGCGATTGAGGAGCATGATTCGCACGGCGCAGGGCAAGTCGGTTGATTACGGCTTAAAGACGTCGATAATTGGGGCCGGTGTGGCCATGCCGCCGAGGTTTAAGACCGGTATAGGGTCGAGCTTTATAAGCAGCACCGGCAACGTCGTTCGTCACGATGCAAGATTAGAGGCCTACGCCGCCAGCATGTGGGCACGCATTCACAGTCAGGCCATGGATGCCTTGGTGCGTACCTCATATGGCGGCATAGCCTTCTCAAGGAGGGTGTGGGACGTTACCTGGCCGGTTGAGAGACAAATTAGAAATCAGATAAACCTTGCGGTCCTGACCGGTATGAGCGCTGATAAGGTCAGCCGTAATATACGCAGCTATTTGGGCCTTCCCAAGGCCTTCCGTGGGTTGGCTTTTAAGGAATTTCATCCGGGTCCAGGAGTATACCGCTCGGCGTACAAGAATGCCTTAAGACTGGCGGGGACGGAGATTAACCGGGGCTTTGTCGAGGGCATCTTCAGGTATGGTATGGAGAAAAATTGGATTTTGGGTTACATATGGCGTACCGGTTCCGGAAACCCATGTGAGGAGTGTGAGGACAACGAGGGTGAATACTTTCCGAAGGACGAGCCGCCGAACATTCCGCTACATCCTCACTGTTATTGTTGGCCAGAGATAGTCTGCAAACAGGAATAGTTCGGTGAGCGTATTATTTATATGAAGACCTCTTATAGAGGATTGATATAAGGTTGAAAGATTGTAACTATGTAAAGGACATTATCAATGCCGCTTCCAACGCCAAGAAAGGGAGAGGAGCAATCCCACTTTGTTTCGAGATGTATAGCCTTTGAAAAAGAGGCAAGTCCGGGTCGACCTGAAGATCAGGTACAGGCTATGTGTTATGAAGCTTGGCGAAATAGAGAGATCGGACAAATGAGACAGGCACTCGGAGAGGGCCAAGGTCAGGGTGGTCCGAGACAGGGGATTGGTGGGGCCAAATACTGTAGGTGTCTCAAGTGTGGTTATGAAATGGAGCATAATAGGAATACACCATGTCAGGAAACCAAATGTCCAAAATGTGGATCATCTATGATAGGCACTAATATAAAAAAGGCATCATGAGGAGTTAAAAATGAAACCAGAAAAGAGAGACATAGAAAACCTTACTATTGTTGACTTAAAGACTTCGAAGATTGATAAGGAAAACAATATTATTAATCATGTCTCCATTCTTTCAACTGAAGCCTATGACACAGATAATAAAATATTTCGTATATTTACGGACAGAGCCTTAAGTGACGCCGTTAGAGTTTTTGAGAGTGCTCTGGCACGTGTTGACCACGAAAGGGAAAATCAGAGTACGGTTGAATCAAGAGGGGTAAGAAGCGGCTACGGCGTATACCAGAACGTGAGGCGGGAAGGTGATATGATATATGGTGACCTACATTTGTGGGACTGTGATAACGCCAGAAAGGTGATGAGCATTGCGGAGAGGACGCCGCACGCCGTAGGTAACAGCATTCATGCTGGTGGGATCATTACAATTGATAAGAATGATATTGAGATAGTTGAGCAGCTTACACCGAGGACCAAGTACGGCTTCAAGCCGTCCATCGACTTGGTAGAGGACCCGGCGGCCACCATCAGCTTATTTCAGAGTAGACGAACCAAATCAAAATCTAAGGAGAACGAAATGGAATTTAAAGATTTAACACAGGAACTGGTTAGGACCAATCGCCCGGATCTGGAAAAACTCTTTTTCGATGAAGGTGCAAAGTCCCGTGATGAGGAGGTGGAGAAGGTAATCCAGGAGCGGGACGCCGCCGTCAAGAAGGCGGACGAGCTTGAGGTCAAGCAGGCCAGGACCGAACGCGAGATATTGGTTGACAAGGCGATTGCTGAAAGCGACCTGCCGGATTACGCAAGGACCGATGCCTTCCGTAAACAACTTCTACAGGTGAAGGAAACTAAGGACGGGGACAAGACCATTTCGGTTGAGGATGGTATAAAGGCCCTCATACAGGACAGGATTGATGTCGTTGAGCCTGGTGGCGTACACGACAACACCGAGAAGAGCGTCAGTCAAAGCAGACAGACCGGCAAGGTCACGAAAGAGCAGTTCAAGGACACCTTCACAAGCTAACGGTCGTCGGAGATCAAGAAGAAGGAAATTAGGGAAAAATTAACCTAAATTATAAGGAGTAAAGATAATGAGTAATAAAAACTATTACAGATGGGGTGACCAGGAACTCATCAAAGTGCCGGTTGACGACACCACCGTGGTTGAGATAGGTGACTTCATCTGCCGGATAATACAGGCCGACGTTGATGCAGATGCCACTCTGACTATTAACTATGGCTGCCCGGCTACCTATATGGTTACCGGTGGTAATGCTGCAGCCGACCGTGAAAAGGCCGGTGACCAGCTTTTGGGTATTGCAATGAGTCAGTCATTGAACGGTCAGACCGATGACTTGCTGGTTGCTACCGCCGGTGTCTGGGAGTTGGTGCAGAAGACGGCGGCGGCAATCCATATTGGTGATGGCGTTGAAGTCTACTCCGACGGTACTAACTGTGAAGACCAGACCATTGTTGAAGGTACTACGTCGCTTATCGGGTACTGTGTGGAAAACAAGACCAGTACCACACTCACTGGTGTTATGGTCAAATTACTGCCATCACTGCTTAACACGCTTCAAGGTTGATAGTTGGCAGCTAACAATTTTAATTTAAATGTGAAGGCCACATTGTAAAGGAGACTGAATATGAGTTTCGTTAACAAGATTAAGAAAATGAGTGACGTATATCAGAGCTTTGGTAGGACGGAACCGGAGCGGATAGAAGGTATGTGTCGGATGATGGATGAATTGATGGACGGTGAAAAGCCAGCGATGAAGCCTGAAGACTTCAGCATTAAGGAAATCCACGAGGCCGTCCATCCAACGGCCTTCCCGCTTGTTACCGGTAAGCTGCTGTCAAAGAAGATTATGGCGGCATACAACGACGCTCCGACAATCGGCGACCAGCTTGTCGATGCGATGACGTCCAAATTGTTGATTGATAGGATTCCGGGCTTCTCCACCGGCGGTGCAATCGAACAGGTTGGACCTGGTGCTCCTTACCAGCATACTGGCGTAATTGAGGAGAAGTGGGTACAGATCGTTGGCGAGAAGTACGGCAAAATTCTCGACATTACCGAAGAGACCCTGATGTTTGACCAGACCGGGCAGATAATCAGACGTGCCGGTATGATTGGTAGGGACGCTGCAATTTATCGTGAGAAGATGATCCTTAATACGGTGCAGGACATTTCCGGTTATTATGCATGGTACGTCGGTTCCGCCGATGCCGAGAGCGTTACCCGGACCGCCTTGTACGGTACGAGTACGACCGCTCCCCATAGGACCAGCAATCAAATTACCAACGCTTTGGTCAATCATACCGACATCAACGCCGCAGTTGTGCTGTTTGGTCTGATGGTGGATGAGAAGGGCGACCCAATCGTTACTGGACTCAATAAGATTCTACTCGTACCCATAGCCCTGACGATGGTTGCCGAGTCGATCTACAAATCGTCCGTCCTTATTGGCGGTGCAAACGCCCAGCCGAACCCGTACGCCGGTAAGTTCAAAGTGCTGTCGAGTCCATACCTTGATGCTCAATCCAGCATAATCTGGTATCTCGGTGACTTCAAGAGTCAGTTTGTCTGGAAGGAAGTCATTCCCTTACAGGTACTGACGCGCCGGGACGACAAGAACGATATGGCATGGGAGCGCGACATCAAGGCACAGTTTAAAATTCGGTTTTATGGTGATTGCAAGGCGACCGACTATTGCCACGTGGTCAAGTCAACCGGAGCCGTATAGCAGGTTATTGTGTTGGGCCGAACGACTAAAATTGAAACATAAATATTAACTTCCTTTAAGGAGTACGAAGATGAGACGTTATAATTGGTTTCTTGCCGGAATTATGCTGGCAGCAATTACCTTTATGGTTATGGGTCAAACGTATATTACCCATGTAGGTAAAGGTTGGCTTATTGAGGGGGCAACCATTAGAAATTGCAATATATCCGGCAGTCTCGGACCTGCAGCGGGTCTTGGAACGATATATTATTGTGACAACAATCATGGTAGTGATGCCGAGAACGGACTTAGCTGGGAAACGGCTGTTAAAACTCTTGCCCAAGCTATGGCATTAAGTCATGCCAAGATTGCAAGTGGTGGCCATGCTACTGATCGTAATATCATTTATTATACCGCCGACCAGGAAACCGCGGACCTCACTACGCTGGCTCAAAAGACTGATATTATTGGCGTTGGTAGTGATGCTTTTCGCAAAAGTCCTACATTAATAGGTGCTCATGTAATACCGACTGCCGCTACTGCAGATTATATGGGCTGCCGTTTCTACAATGTGAACTTCTGGGATGATGACGCCGGTGGCATTCTATGGGATATTGACGGCCAAACCGGTATTGAATTTCATGATTGCCAATTTGCGTTTAAGGCTACAGATACAATAGGTCTTAGAATTGATGAGTGCCCGGTATTTATTGTTGATAATTGTTACTTCTCTGCAATAGGTGTTGGGGCTGCAACGGGCTTTAGTACCGCCGCAATTCAAGTTGTTAATGGTACTGTCTCCAGCTACGGTAGCCAAATAAAGAACTGTTTAATTCAATCCGGTGCTATAGGTATCGATTGGGATGAAACTGCGTCCTACGCCAGTTGGATTACAGATAACATTATCAGGGCTGTTGGCTTACCCATCGACTGTGAAGATGCTAATGTTACTGTAGTTGGTAACAGGATGGTTACCGATGTTGATTGCAACACTTATGCTGAGGGTACTGGTTGGGATTTTGAGCCTACAAATTCAGTGGGTAATCTACTTGGTCACGGCGGTAATCAAAATTCAGTAAATACAGTTCCAGATTTAGAATCAAAGACGACTAATTAACGGGTTTAGCTGACTGATAATTTATAGGTGCACCAATGGCAGAGATTTCGATTGCCGACGTTAACGCCGCAATCGTGGCGTTGATAACCTCACCTCAAACCGATTATACTATCGGGGACAAAAGCGTCAAAGCCGGTCAGAAGATGACCCAACTTCTGGCTATACGTAAACAGTTGATGGAAAATCCCGCCGCCGACATCAGTCTCATAGCGTTTGATACCCTTAATATTGATGAATTTGGTATAGATAAATCACAGGAGGTATCATAATGTCGACCAAGGATACAAATACAACCCATCTTTATTTGGATTGCAGGAGATTTTAGACTCGGCAGGAATTAAGAAGACAAGGGTACAGAATTATGTCGTGGAAATTAGAGACTGAATTTATAGGCACGGAGCCGGTAGATGAGAAATTACCGGATGGTGACAAGACGGAATTAAGAAAAATAACAGCTACTCACATTGAGACAGGTAACACTTATTTTCTAAAAGCCCGGACCGGGACAGCGGCATATAAGAAAGCGGCCTGGGACGAGATATGGAGACAGCATACAAAAAGGACTAAAGAGCCTGAAGAAGATGCCATAGCTACTGAAGACGTTGCCTATCTCAATGCGAAGGAGACCGGATAATGCTACCGAAACACTGGCGATTACACTTCATAAACGAGACAGGTCAGACCATGACATTCAACGATGGTGCAAAGATAGAGGTGAGGGTTTCGCCCTGGAAATTTTCGGAAGGCGCCAAGGTGGATGGTAATGTCATCGAGGATGACATGGCCTTTGCTGCTGGCGGTACTATAGCCGATGATGGCACGAAAGAGGGCGATGTAAATGACAATACTTCAAACTTATATATAGGTGCACACGGCGTTTTCAAGGTTACCCATGACCTGGACGCGGCAGTCGGATGTTGTCGATTGTATTTTGAACACTGTGACGACAATACTACCTGGCCGAGCGATGCAACTGACTTTGTGATAACCGACCTGATACAAGTCGCGGTGTGTCCTATCGACAACTCTGCGGTTGATAAATCGAGGGCTGTGAACTTTGTACTCTAACGGTGAAATATACATCTCAGACAGGAAGCCACCCTTGGGGGTAGTGCTGAATCCCTATCTTGAGATAAATCGAGGCATAGTTGGTGCCTGGCCATTCAATGAAGGCTCAGGTAATAAAGTCTATGATTTGAGCGGGAATGGAAATACGGGAATTTTTATTGGTACAGCACCATCTTGGAATTCTGGTAAATATGGTTCTGCTGTTTTTTTACCTGGCACTGATGAATATATTGATTGCGGAAGTGCCATTATTCCCGTTAATGACTTTACGATAATCGCTTCCGGC
>DAOUDZ010000011.1:0-15179 GCA_034430575.1 Dehalococcoidales bacterium | reverse complement strand
TCGAGGTTGTAAATCACCCAGTTGGTCATGATGTTGATATCGCCTTTTTTAAACTGCTGGCCCGTCCCCTCCACTTCTTTAAAGGTATGGAACTCGGTATAAAGCTCGACGAATACCAGGTCGCCTTCCGCCAGGAAATCGCCCAGCTCCAGAACTTCCTTCGTATGTTCGTGGAGTGCCTTGTAGTTTGCCTCGAACTCCTTGGGGCCGTGCAGGGTGCGGGCGGGATAAGTGGATGTGAAAGCGTTATCGAAGTACTCCACCGTAATATCCGGGGCAAAGTAGCTCGTGACTTTATCGTAACTTTTGTTGTTAAAGTGGTCGACGTATTCCAGGTATTGCTCTCGATTCATTTTTTTTACCTCTTTTCATATGTATTTCCCGCTTATATTAATACTTCTGTCTGTAATCAGCAAATACGGTTATTTGACCCCTTATCTGGGGCAAAGTTATAATTACAGAAACAAGAGAGGAGGATACACTATGTCTAGAGGCTATATGGGTAAATTATTGTTCGTGAATCTTTCCAAAGGTGAGTTAAAAGATGAACCTCTCGATGAAAATCTCGCCAGGGATTTCATCGGCGGTTATGGAATAGGAGCCAGGATTCTTTACAGTCGGCAGAAAGCCGGCGTCGACCCCTTGGGGCCGGAGAATACGTTCGGCGTGCTGACCGGCCCGCTCACCGGCTCGCCGGCCACGTTCGGAGCAAGGTACTGTGTTGTGTCGAAGTCACCGCTCACGGGCGGCTGGGGCGATGCCAACTCCGGCGGTCATTTCGGGCCTTATATGAAATTCGCCGGGTATGACGGCGTATTCCTTACCGGGATTTCGGAAAAGCCGGCCTACCTGTTGCTGGATAACGGCAAAGCCGAGTTGAAGGACGCCTCTCAACTCTGGGGCAAGAGCACCTACGAAACGGAGGACGCGCTCGAAGCGGAGTACGGCCCGAATTCTAAAGTCATCAGCATCGGTCCCGCCGGAGAAAAGGTGTCTCTATGCGCCTGTATCATGACTAATCGGGGAGACGCCGCCGGGCGTTCCGGCATCGGTGCGGTCATGGGCTCGAAGAAGCTCAAGGCGATTGTGGCCAGGGGCGAGCTCAAGGTGACGGTATTCGACCCTGAAGGGGCCAATAAGCTGCGTAAAGAGCAAATGGAAGAAGGGAAGAAGTTCCTGGAGTTTTTCGGCGTCTACGGCACCAGCGGTCACGCTGATGCTTCGGCGCACAGCGGCGATACCCCCGTAAAAAACTGGGGCGGTATCGGCGTTAATGAGATTCCTGATGTTTCCGGCCTTAAAGGCGATAACATGATAGCCAACCTGGACAAGCGGAAGGGCTGCTGGCACTGTCCCGCCGCCTGTAAGGGCAGCCTGAAAGCGGGCGTGAAATACCCGTACCCGGCCGGCAATCACCGAATGGAATACGAGACGATAGGAGCTTTCGGGGCGAACTGCTGTAACACCGATGCCGAGTCCATAGCCATGGCCAGCCACCTCTGCAATTCCTACGGGTTCGATACTATCTCCGGCGGCAGCATTATTGCCTTCGCCATGGAATTATACGAGCACGGCATCATTACCAGGAAAGATACGGACGGCATCGATTTGACCTGGGGCAACCCTGATGCGCTGGTGGCCATGACCGAGAAGATGGTCAAGCGGGAAGGCCTCGGGGATATCCTCGCCGACGGCGTGAAAGCGGCCGCCAGGAAAATCGGCAAAGGCGCCGAGGAATACGCGGTTCATATCGGCGGGCAGGAACTGGGCATGCACGACCCCAAGGGCAGCTTCTTCGGCGAAAGGATGACGATGGCCATGTATCACATGGACGCCACCCCCGGCCGGCATACCACCGGTTTCGGGCCGGAACAGTTCATGCAGTACGTCAGCAGCGCCGCCGGACTCTGCATGCACGGCGGTATTGCGGGAAACCCTGATAAATATATAATTGGATTTCTGAAACATGTTACCGGCTGGGAACGCTCCGGGGAGGAACTGCACAAGAACGGCGAGAGGATTGCCGTCATGAGACATGTTTTTACCCTCCGGGAAGGTGATAATCCTCTGGAACGCTTTGTCCATCCCCGCATCCCGGGTGTCCCCCCGCAGGAGGATGGCCCGCTGGCCGGCGTTACCCGCGATTATGAGGCGCAGGCTTACTGGAACCTGGGCGCCCTCGACTGGGACAGGTTTACCACGAAACCCAGCTTGAGAAAGCTGCAGGAACTTGGACTTGACGACGTGGCCGACGATATATATCCACCCGCCCAGCGCCCCGGTATGTTCGGTCCGCCCGGATAACGTGAGAGAGTAATGATTGCTTCAAGCGTCTAGGAAAGGATTTCTAATGGTGTTAAAAATACTGGAAAATTCGCCGTTTAAGCCCGAGAATTATCATCACGTCGGCGTGATAGTCAGGGATATTAAAAAGACCATAGAGTATTTAGAAGCCCTCGGCATAGGAACCTTCGGCATGCCGGACGGTTCGCCTTACGTCGAAGAGTCGTTCGAGGGAAAGCTGCACGGCAGACCTGTCGAATGGAAGCTTAGAATCAGCTATGCCAGGGTTGGGAACTCCGAGCTTGAGTTGCTTGAACCATGCGGTGGAGAATCGGCAATTCAGGAGTTCCTTGACAGCCGCGGCGAGGGCCTTCATCACATCGGTTATCTCGTCGATGATGTCCCCGCCGAGATAGAAAAACTGGCTGAACACGGTATCGAGATGCTCACCAGCGGGGCGGGAGAAGCGGCCAGCTTCGCTTACTTTGAGACCGGCGCCGTCGGCGGTATTATCATCGAGGTAAGGTCGAGATAGGAGCAGGCATCCGAACTTCCGCTAAGGCGTTGTTTACATATTTTTACTTGCCGAGATATTTTAGCGTGTTCTTGCCGGCAATCCGGCCGGAGTTAGCGCCGAAGCTCGATGACAGACCGGAGGAGTTCCCGATACTGTAGCTGTCTCCGTACATCCCGCCCGCGTCGTAGCCGGCGGCGTAAAGGCCGGGAATAACTTTATCTTTCTTATCTACCACTTCCAGGTTGTGGTTGACCTTGATACCCCCGAGCGTCCCCAGGAAGACGGTCCTTGCCCTTACGGCGTAGTATTTCGGCCCGATGATGGGGCGGAGATATCTGGGGTCTTTAGCAAAAATGTCGTCCTGTCTCTTCTCGCAGAAAAGGTTATATTCGTCAACGGTGGCCTTGAATACCGCCGGGTCGGTCCCTATCTTTCCGGCCAGTTCCTCTATGGAATCCGCCTCGAATACTTCTGTGCTCTGGTTCTTCCGGGCAACATCGAGTTCCCGCTCCAGCTCGGTGATGCGTGAGCCCGGCGGAAAATCCATTCCCATAGCTTTGATTATTCCGTTTTCGATGAGTTCCTGTTTGATGGAGGTGTCGAATATGCTGTAAGTGCAGCCATCCTTTTGTCGGGCGTTGGCGTTGCCCTGGTAAGCGTCGTCGAAGCCGATTGACTCGTCGCAGAACCGCTCCCCGTTACCGTTGACCCAGAGGTCCGGCTGGACGGCGGCGTGTTCGAGGTGCGACCCCATGGCGAATTCCGTGCCTACCGGGCCGACTCGCACCAGCTCCAGCACGCCGAGACCTTCATCGGCGGCGCCGACCTCGAAAGCCATGCGGATGCCGTCTCCATCCTTGTCGACATTGCCCACCGGCACCACGTTGACGTCCAGGTCGAACCCCGAGTACTTCTTAATCCATTCTTTGTTGTTAGCGTAGCCGCCGCTGGCTATAATCACCGCTTTAGCCGCAATCTGTCTATCCTCGTCGTCCTCCTCGACGATTACGCCGGCAATACGGTCGCCCGCTTTGAATATCTGCTTCACGGGCATACCGGGTATTACGGTTGCCCCCAGCTCCCTGGCCCTGGTGGTCAGCGCCTTGACTACTGCCTCACCTTTACCCTTCACAGTATGATAGGTGCGGGGCGCGTCGGGGATGTTGATGGTGGCGTCGGTAAATTCGACCCCCGACTGCTGGAGCCAGGCAATTGTCCCGCCTGACTCGTTGACGATAGCCCTTACCAGACGGGGGTTGGCCCGCCAGTGGCTGTAGTCCATGATATTTTTGAATGCGTCATCACAACTGTAGAATATATATCTTTCTTTCTGCATCTCGCTTCCCACGGCGAACATGCCGTGAAAGAAATTGGAGGTGCCTCCCAGAGAGCGTTCTTTTTCAAAAATGATAACTTTGACTCCGCCTTCCGCCAGGGTTAGCGCCGCCGCCAGACCCGCAACGCCGGAGCCGATTACCACAGCTTCGGCTTCTGCCGGTATATTGCTCATTTTCTTCCTCCTTGACTGTTGATTGAATGATTATATGTTATAGATATTACGCCGGTCAGTAGTTGCCCCAGAACTTGACGGACGTGATTTTCAACCTTAAATCGCACTGTAAACAACGCTCGGATTCTTCGGTCGCCGTTTTTTCATCCATGTCCCGCACTACTTTCTCGAAGTTAGTTACCCGTTCTTCCGGCGGTACGCAGGACTCCTCGCAGCGTTTCATAAAAGCAAACCCTTCCTGGAAGCCGATGCATTTTTCAGGTTCGCTGACGGCGGCGAGCTTCTCATCTATAATACCATTTCCTTCCAGGTATCTGTCGGCGGCGACGGCGGCTTTTCTGCCGGAAGCTATGGCCTTGATTACCGATGACGTGCCGTTTACGGCGTCTCCGGCGGCAAAGACCCCTTCTTTGCTTGTGCTGAAGGAAAACGAATCTATTTCTATGAGATTGTTGGTCTTCGTATCCAGCCCGAAGTCCGGTGGTATTTCCGGACACTGGCCGATGGCAAATATCACGGTGTCCGCTTCCAATACGTGCCCGGAGTTTGCCTCTATTTCTATACAGGGTTTTTTATCCTCGTCGAAGCTTAGCGAGGCAACCCTGGTACATTCCACGCCGGTAATACGGTCATTTTCGGTGATAATTCCGGTAAAGCTCCTGGCGGGATGAACTGCAATTCCCTCTTCTTCCCCCTGCCTGATTTCATCGCTCGTGGCCGGCATCTCCTCGCGGCTTTCCAGGCAGGCCAGGTACACCTCGCCGGCGCCGAGTCGTCTGGCCGCACGGGCGCAGTCGAAAGCCACGTTACCGCCACCCAGGACTATAATTCTCTCCCCGATGTCTACCTTATTTCCCAGGTTTATATCCTTGAGGAAATCTATTCCTATCAGTACCCCCGGGCTGTCTGCCCCCGGTATATTGAGCTTCTGGCCTTTATGAGTTCCGATGGCCGCCACCACGGCGTCGAAGCCCTCTTCTAAAAGCGCGTCGACGGATTCTACCCGCGTGTCGGTCTTTATCGCCACGCCCTTCTTAATAATATCCTGAATTTCACTTTCGAGGACTTTTCTAGGGAGGCGGTATTCCGGGATTCCGGCACGCATCATGCCGCCGGCGAAGGGCGCGGACTCGAACACGGTCACGGCATGGCCTTTATTGTTCAGATAATAGGCCGCGGTCAGTCCGGCAGGCCCCGACCCTATAATGGCTGCTTTCTTACCGGTCGAGTTCTTGTTGCCGGAATTATCCTCCCAGGCTCTATTAATATCGTGTTCCGCCGCAAAGCGCTTTAGCTCCCTGATGGAAATAGCCTCGTTCACCTCTCCCCGGCGGCATACTTCCTCGCAGGGGCGGTCGCACACGTAACCGAGCACCCCGGGAAACGGCGCTTTCTCACGGATAACCGCCGCGGCGGCGGAGTAATCCTTTTCCCGGATAAAGCGTATATATCTCGGCACGTCTATCTCGGCGGGGCAGGCATACCGGCAGGGGATTAAGGCATTCCTGCGGTTTTTCCCCTTGACGAGTTCTTCCTTGTCCTGTATAGCACCGGTGGGGCATACCTCGGCGCAGGCGCCACAGAATCGGCAACCGGCCTCGGTCAGCGGTAAATCGGAAGCCGTGCCGGTCATTGTTTCCCTGCCGTTCTTTACATAATATAATATACCCACGCCGCGCAGTTCGCCGCAGGCCCTGACGCACCGACCGCACGCCACGCATTTATTGGGGTCGTGCACGAAAAGAGGGTTGTCGTTATTAATCGGCAGTAGTTTGGAACGCCTTCTTACACTCAATTCTTCGCAGCCCAGGTACTGCTTGAGCGACTGCAGTTCGCAGTTGAGGTACTTGTCGCATGAGCCGCAGTCCGCCGGGTGTCCGGCCAGCATAAGCTCCATGGCTAGCAACCGCCAGCGGTCGATTTCTTCGCTCTTGGTGCTTACCGTCATGCCGTTTTCGGCGGGTGTCACGCACGATGATTGAAGCCCTTCGATGCCTTCGATTTCTACGATACATAAGCGGCATGCCCCGATTGACGGTAGGTCGGGGTGATGACAGAGGTGGGGAACATAGATTCCCGCATCCAGCGCGGCCTCGAGTACGCTTTTACCCTTCTGCGTCTCGACATCGCGGCCATCGATATTCAGTTTGATTATTTCTTCGGACACTTCTTCTCTTTTATATGTACTTCATAGTCATCGCGGAAGAGCTTGATGCTGCTTAAAACCGGGTTGGGCGCCGTCCGCCCCAGGCCGCAGATGCTCCCGCTTTTCATGCCTTCGCAAATTTCCGTTATCATTTCCAGGTCTTCAGGCCTGCCCTTACCCCCGGCGATATCGTTTAATATGTCCGATATCTGGTAAGTTCCCTCGCGACAGAAAACGCATTTGCCGCAGGACTCTGCCTGGAGGTAATTCATTAAGTCCCTCGCCATTTCCACAGTACAGAATTCACCGGCAAAGACCTTGATGGTGCCCGACCCCATAATCCCGCCGACTTCATTCGTCGACTCGTAACTGACTGGAATATCCAAGGAGTGGACAGCAAGAAACCGACCCGTCGGCCCGCCGAACTGCACCGCTTTAATGTCCTTGCCGCTTGAAGTCCCCCCGCCGATATCCGTGACGATACTACGGAGCGTTGTCCCGAACGGCACCTCTACCGTATATTTATGGGCTATATCGCCTGCTAGCGTGATGATTTTGGTGTCGGCGGTTGAAGAAAGTGCGGCATCGCTCTGGAATATGGCCGAAACATTGGCCAGGGTTTCAGCGTTGTTGACCAGCGTCGGGTTGCCGTTATAGCCGCTGACGGCGGGATACGGGGGGCGTAAATAGGGCATCGCCTGCTTGTTCTCCAGCGAGCGGATGAGTGCCGTTTCTTCGCCGGAGACCAGCGATGACTCCACCTCTATAATCTCGATATTGCAGTTAAAATCGGAATCTAAAATATTATCGCCCAGCAGTCCGTAGTCTCTCATCTGCTCCAGGGCCATGCCGAGCCTTTGTATAGCGGCAGTGTAATCCGAGTTAATACAGACAAAGCCGTGGCAGGCGCCGATAGCATAGGCGCTGATTAAAAGCCCCTCGATTACTGAATGCGGGTCGCTCTCGATTAATAATCTGGCCGTGCGAGCATCCGGGTCGGCGTCTACGGCGTCGCACACGACGTATTTATCGCCGGACTCCGTATCATGGCAGATTCGCCATTTCTCGGCGGTTGAGAAACCCCCGCCGCCTCTGCCTCTCAACCCGGACTTTCCCAGCTCTTCGATTGCTTTCTCGCAGCCTATCTGCAGGACCCTGGAAAGTCCGCCGTAGCCGCCGCAGGCTATATACTCATTGGTGTTATCGGGGTCGATGTAGCCGCAATTTCGTAAGGCTATCCTGTTTTGCAGGCTGAATAACGGTATCCCTGAAATATCCGGAATGCCATCGAGTTTCTCGCCGCCGAAGCTGCACAGAGCCAGGTCCGACCTCGCATTGTCCTTCAGTAAATAGTCGTTAACCAGTTCCACGGCTGTTTCGGGAGAATTGTTATGATACAGGATGGCGGGCTTACCCGGCTTTTCGATTAGCGTGACAGGCTCGATATCGTACAGTCCCCGGGAACCCGCGGCGATGGCCCTGGCTTTTATACCATGTTTGTCGATTTCCTGTTGAAATCGACTCACCACCTCTGTGTGGACGGGGTTATCCGCTGATGCCCCGATACGGACTTTTATGCAGTCTTTATCGTCCAGGTAATCGCATTCCTGTTTGACACTGGCGTGAATTTGCTCCAGATTCATTGGTATTCCTTAATAGTTACGGGAAAATTATAGCGTTTAACACTGCTGTCTGTAAACTTGAGCACACGGGAATGCTCAAGTAGTAGCGAGTCAATAGAAATACCGGCGGCAAATGGAAAACAACCCCCCCGGGCCGTACGGAAAATCCGGGGTCTGGAGGTGCTGCTGTTCAGTCAAACTTTATTCAGACTGCTTATTATATATGTTTGTATCCGCTCTATCGTAAAGGCTGCTAATCCCCCGTTGGCAAGAACTAGACGAGCGAGCCTCCCTCCGGCGATACGCCGTTCGGGTCGAGTGCCTTCGTAATCTTCTGCCACCATGAATAGTAATTGGATAAAGCCGGCCCGATTTCATCCTGTGGGCCCATTGTCAATGCGAAGTAGCGTTCCTTGAAAGCCCTGGCGCTTTGCTCCTTTTGCCATCCTTCCACGGCTGCCTTGGCTTCAGGGTTGAGAGGATCGAATTTGCAGAATATTTCCGTTTTACCAAGATGCCCCTGTTCAACCCCCCACCCGAAAAAGGCCCCGCCGTCATCCACTATTAGCCCCTTGTCTATCAAAGGCTCCTTCGCTTTGCCGGCTCCTATCGCCCACTTGATAGTCAAGTCTCTCTGGCCCATAATAGGAATCGAATTAAAGGCTCCCCCGGCACGAAATGTCTCTCTGATAGAGGCGGAAATTCTGGTGCACTGGCACAACAGGATTCCTTCAATCTCGGGGTCTTCGACTGCTTCTAAGGATTCCCCGTCAGCTTCACTGACAATTTGCTGCAATACACGTTTCTTATATTCAAAGTCTTCCGGATAGTTGCCGGCTATTATTACAAAGAAGCCGGGCCCTTGCACCGACTTATTTAGTCGCCCGAAGACTTCCTCCTCTTCTTCGTTACAGGTTGTTATATTGCAGGCCACCATTGCCGCATTAAAGCCCATCAGCTCGAACGCTATTTCGGCTTCGCCTATCTTGAGCTCTGCCTGCCACATTTTCTCTACCGACGGGAAGCTGTAATACCGCGCCATCATGTTGGCCGGTATCTCTTTCAGCGTGTAACGCGGTGATAACCCTTCTATCGGAAAGCTTGATGGCCCCGGCCAGTGATAAAGCTTTACCGCGGCTTTCGTAAATACACCCGGTGTCACGCCCGGCGGCACGGCACTGGTAAGTATGCTCCTTATAGACGGCCCCGGCCCGTCGCCGCAGAACCAATCATCCGAAGAACCCAGCGAACCTGACCTGACTATATCCCCTTCGGGAGTTACCCATTCTATAGCCAGATGATTTCGGTCGTCACCGCTCGTGGTTTGGTCCATATGTCCGTGACCCCTTAAAAGCGCCGAGCAGTTTGTCCCGGCCCCCTTTATGCAAAAATTCAAGCCCCTTTTAAATAACTCGGCTTGAAGTTGCGCCGAGATTACATACGGCTCAACTACGGCATACATATTTTTCTCATTGATTTCGATGATGCGGTTCATCCTTCTTAGGTCTAACAGGATAATGCCCTTGGGGAACCCCCCCGTCCAGCCTGTACATATGGGTCTGAACTGCAACTTGTATTTATTACATAGCTTGACTAACGCTTGAACTTCCGCCGTGTTCTTTGGAAGTATCACAGCCGCGAACTCGGTCGAGAAATACGCAGGCATTATTGCAGGGTCATCACAGATATTCTCCTCTCCCACCACATCTTCTAACGCCTTATAAATGTCCTTGCTTAAAGCCATGATTCATTAACCTCCCTTTCTTAGATAGCCTTTTCTACGAGTTCAACGATATCGTACACCTTCAGGCTGCTGCCGCTTTCCTTGATGGCTTCGTTAAAGTTCTTCTCACACCAGGGACAGGCGGTAACAATCGCCTCGGCGCCGGTAGACACGGCTTCCTCTATTCTCTCCTGGGCAGTCCATCTGGCAAACCCGGGATTTGACTCATTGACACCGCCGCCGGCCCCACAGCACCAGGCGTATTCCTTAATTCTGGTCATTTCCGTGAGTTTTATACCGGGAATGCTCTTGAGAACATCCCGGGGCGGTTCGTAGACGCCTTTTGTGCCCCGCCTGTATTCCTTCGGCGGGTCAAAAACAAACCTGTCGCCGGGAATCTTTTTCCCTTCCCAGTGTATCCACGGCTCGCCCAGCCTGCCGAGATGGCACGGGTCATGGTACGTGACCGGGATATTGACTTTCTTCCGCGGCTTCAGCTTGCCGTCTTTTATCAGTTTGTCGATGTACTCAGTAATATGGAGTACTTCCAGGTCGCCCTTCAGGTTGTACTTATCGTAGAGCACCTTGAAGGCCTGATAGCCGTCGGCGCAGGCAGTTACCACCGTCTTGATGCCGGCTTTCTTAATCATATCCATGTTCTTCCTGGCCTGATTAAGGAAGTCTTCTTTATAGCCCATCTGGTAGGCCCGGCCGCCGCAGCACGTCTCGGCGTCACCGGCGATGCCGAAGTTGACGCCAGCCTTTTGAAGTATCTTCACGGCAGCTTTGGCCAGCTTCTGCATATCCTTATCGTAGCTCGTGAGACAGCCGACGTGAAAGAGCACGTCTACTTTCTCTTTGGTGGCATCCTTCAGTTTCAAACCTGTCGCCCAGTCGCCCCGCTTGCCTTTGGCGGGTACCATCGAGCCCTGCTTTCGGAGACCGGCGATTACCTTGTCAAGGATGGGGTTGGTCTTACCATCCTCGACACACTTGAGCCTGAACTCGCTGATGGGCTCGAGGACTTCCATGTCCATGGCATAATTACACGAGACACCACAGGCGCCGCACATCTGGCAGTTATAAACTATATCAAGCAGCTTATCGGTATAATTAAACCCATTCTTCAACATCGCCGCTGCGATATTTAATCTTCCGCCGCCTGAATAAGCGTGGTAATTATATTTCGCTATGCTGGGACACACATTTGTATATTGAAGTCCCTTCACCTTTTGCATGGGTATAAATTTGCAGGCCGAACACCGGCAGCACATCTCCATGTCGCCTTGGTAATCTTCTAGTGCCATCTTCGCTCCCTCCTGAATTTATTCAATAATGAGTTCCTGTTCTCCATATCCATTAAAAGCACACTTTCCCCGGATTCATCACATTGTTTGGATCAAAAACTTTCTTAAGCTTATTCAAAACAGCAACGGTAGCCGCATCTCTATTAAAAATCATCCCTGCGCTTTCGCCATAAGGCCTTGAGAAGAACGCATCCTTGGCCATTAAGTGCTTAACGGCTAAGGTGGATAACTCCTTGACTCGCTCTAGCTCACTCGAGTTTCCGGGGTCGTAAAACAGATTGAACTCACAGTGACAGCCGGTGCCCTGTACTATCGGCTGGATGTAAACACCCACGTCTGAAGTGGGATAGCTGGCTTTTTCAACCAGGTCGTACATGACCCCGATTTGACCTTCGAGCTTGTCATTAATTGTCAAAAAGAATATGTCCTGGCAGGCCCCTTTATACCGAAGTTTCCAATAGGGCTCCCCGGAAGGCTGCTGGACTACTTTCAATAACTCGTTTGCTGAAATTCCGCCGGTTGCTTTTACCGCTTCCACCCCCAACCGCTGGGTTATATCGGTGATGCCTTTGATATGAGAGCTAACCCTTTCCTCCGGTAAATAATCGTAGCCGGCTACGGTATAGAAAAGAGTCCATGCGGGTAAACTATCCTTCAGGTTCTGGTAGTCCCCGGGCCATTTCTTCGCCATAATAGCCGCCAGGTTGGTATTATTGAGTATAAAGCATTCGTTGACCATTCTAAGTCTTATCATCCAGGAAGTCAGTTCGAGCAGCGTGTCGAGGTTGGAGGAGCTAACCAGGAAGGGCTCTTCGAGACTGGGGAGTAATTCACACCTCATTGATGCCCACGTTACGATGCCCATGGTTCCCTGCGCCCCCTGGATAAGCCTGTGCCAGGAAGCCGTGCCAGGCCCGTACGGCGCTTTTTGCACGCCCCCGACTGCCCACTGCTCATCTATTGTACCCGGCCCGGCCGCCTGCCCGGTTCTAAACTCATCGCCGTTTCCAAAGATTACCTCAGCACAAGCCAACGGGTCTGATATATCCCATTGATACTTGGGCATTATTACAGGCTCTCTCTCAAGCATACTACCGATAACGGTCTTGGACTTTCTCGGAAGCAGCGGCATATTGAGCCTGATGCCCTCCTTTTTCACCGCCGGTATGAGTTCACCGAAGGTCACGCCCGGCTCGACCATGGCAACCCTGCGCGCCCGGTCGACATTGATTATCTTTTTCATGCCGCTTAAATCCACTATAACGGCCCCTCCGGTACCGGGAACGGTGTCACCCCGAAAATGGGGAGGGCCTGAACTCACCGGTACCAGCGGCGTTAGAGTCTCGTTGGCGAGATTCACTATCTTTTGTATGTCATCGGCATTTTTCGGCCTCACCACGCTCTCCGGCCTGACCGTATTGACAAAACTCATGTCCCTGGAGTATTCATCCAGGGTCGCTTGTTCATATATAACGTTGGCGGCCCCGACAATTTTCACCAGCTTCTTTGCATCAATCATGTTTACCCCCTTTATCTTTTTTGCAGAGTATAACTCTGTTGCCCGGTGCGCTGGCTTTTTATTTTAAAGTAATAAACGTCGATATTTTCGTCATTGCGTAAAAAAGTATACTAAATATTGACTTTTAACCGCAACATCACATAAGGGGAAGACGAATCAATAAAAGTTTATTATTAAAAAGAAAGTCGGGGCAATTTCCTCACGTAGAACTTATTCCCCTGATATTCCGTTTCGACAATCCTGCCGTCTTCCACCAGTTCCTCAATAACATCCCAGCCGGCTTTAGACTTTTTCAGGATTTCTATAACCGCCTCCTGTCTCATCGGGTGCACCGCAGTAATGCCGAGCAGGTCTTCCGCAACATTGCCGGTGGACACGAAGTCATTCCCTTCATATCCAATCAGGTATTCTACGTCGTTAAGCCGCTCGCTGAAAATCTGGTACGCGGTATTGATAGCATTTTCGCTGGCGGGACTTACTTGCTCGGCAGTAGGTCTTGTGGGAATAGCAAGATAGGCCCTGGCCGGCCCAAGCTTTTTAAGAAAATCGGCTATCCCAGTGACTTCTTTCGGGTCATCATTAATCCCTCGGATGAGCATGGTTTCCGTGGCAAGTTCACCCCGGAAGGATTCGGCAAAGACGAGCATTCCTTTCAGGATAACATCGAGCTTCAGATGTCTATGAGGATTATTTATCCTGCGCCAGGCCCCGGGAGTAACTGCGTCTACTTTCAAGCAGACCCAGTCGACTTTTTGTAAAGACTGACGCACGTCCTCACGCCAGACGAGCGAAGCATTGGTAATAACTGCAATCTTTATGCCCAGCGACCGTAAAAGCTGTATCTCCTTGTTGATGTCTGCATCCAGGGTCGGTTCGCCGTCAGGCACGAATGAAAGGTAATCTATAGCTTCGCCCTTACCCCTGACCTGTGTGACTCTTTCGCTGACCTGCCTGGCGATTTCCGGCGGCTCGTAAAACTGTTCCCTATGAATTTGCTTATACGGAGTATGTCCTATCTGACAGTACGCGCACGAATAGGAGCATCTTTTGGGAGGTACGTTATTTATCCCCAGGCTGCGGCCCAGCCTTCGGGACGGTACCGGACCATAGACTATTGAGCTAACCACCGGCCTTTTTCTGCTTTGCTTTATCTATGCCGCTGGATTTTGCATCCGGCGACCTTATTTCTATTATATGTTCGCAGTAGGAATCACCGGCGGGAATGGACTTGCCTATTCTGTATGTCAAATCGGGATTCAGCTCTTCTACCACGGTTTTTTCCATGGTCGTATGCGCCAGGCACATTTGCGAATTGGTAAAGCGAAGCGGACATTCGAGGGCTTTAATCACTACCCTGGACTTATTCTCTTTTAACAGCTCTGTAATATCGTTTTCCCCCCGTCCCACCGTACTAAATATCCTCAAGAGATACCCGGCCACGGAAGCAAGGTCGTTATCTTTAAGTCTATTCCGGGCCCTAGCCGCGATGCTCAAGCCGTATTCATGGCTCATTTCCGCTATAAGTTTTATCCCGTCATCGCCGAATTTCCGGTAGATGAAATCGTAGTTGCTCTTTAGCCTGGCGTACAGGCCGCTGACGGCGCTCCGGTATACTTGCTCCGGGGTGCGTTCATCTTTTTCCGGCATTTCCTTGGATTTCATTCCGTTATCCCATGTACTTCCGGTAAGCCTTTTTCCACGGCTCTTTCTGCATCGCCAGGTAGTCCCTGATGGCCGCCTTGAGGGTATTTGCCGCCAGGAGAGCGCAGTGCTCACTTTCTTCAGGCAGTCCTCCGAGGGCGCTTAAAATATCCTGCTGGCTTATTCGCATGGCTTCGATGACGCTTTTCTCTTTTGCCATTTCGGTCGTCATGCTGCCGGAGGCGATACTGGTGCCGCAGCCATCGGTTACAAAATAGATTTCGTTAATCTTGTTGTTATTGACATTCAGTCGGACCTCCATGGTATCGCCGCACGTCCCGGTAGTTCGGGCAAAGCCGTCGCAATCATCCATAATACCCAGGTTCCTCGGCTTAGTGGCATGGTCTATTACCGTCTCGGAATATATCTTCCGGGCGTCTGCCATCACTTTTACTATCAGGTCGTCCCGTTCCGAAGGCATATCCTGCTCCTGCGTTATTTTGTATCGGTTTTTACCAGCTGGCTCAAATTATCACTCAACTTTTCTATAATCTCGCCGTCGTATCGCTCAATCTCGCCCTCGTCGCAGAGCTTGGCCAGTTCCGGGTCTAACGGCAGTTGCCCCAGCAGGGGGGCCTGTGTCTCGGCGGCCATTTCCTCCGCCCGGCTTTTGCCGAATATCTCAATTTTCTTGTCTATTTCCGGCACGTACAGATAGCTCATATTCTCCACCACGCCTAGGATCCGTTTTCCCATCTTCTGCGCCATTTTCACCGCTTTCCTGACTATCATCTCGACCAGGTCCTGGGGTGTAAAGACAACGATTACCCCGGAAATCGGGAAGGTCTGCATCAGCGTGAGCGGCGCGTCCGCCGTGCCCGGCGGCAGGTCGACAATCAAATAGTCGAGCT
>DAOUDZ010000010.1:0-2313 GCA_034430575.1 Dehalococcoidales bacterium | reverse complement strand
GTTCTGCACCTTTGGTCCGGAAACCCCGGATGGTAGAATGGGCGCGCCTGATACACACCTGTTCCGGGTGGAAAACGGCACGTTGCGATACGTGCATACACTGACTCACCTGTTGATGTCAGACTTCCGGGGTCAAATTCCAGAAGATATGCCGGAGCAATGAAGCGGGACGCTCTTTAATAATTCAATTGTCAATCTGAGTTATTGAGGTATGTCCCATACCACACTGGCGTGGAAACTGGACATGAGTTTAGCCGATATCGGATTTTCCGTCCAGCTATGAGAATTAATCGCAAAAGAGGATGATTATTCTCTCGAAAGAGGAGTTATTAGATTGTCAAAGCGCGTCCCGCTTCACGACAAAACAACATCAAAAAAACAGGGGGCCGATATGAGATCCAGATTTCTAATACAATCTAGGCACTGTTTTATACTGGCAGCTACCTTGCTGTCGGCTGTTTTGCTGGCTAATGGGGCGTTGGCAGGAGAACCCGAATGGAATCCGGCCGCGATCAAGGAGTGTGATCGCGCCTGCCTGGTCGGCATCATGGACATCTATATGCATGCCCTATTCAAGCAGGACCCCGGTGCCGTCCCGCCCCTGGCAAAAGATATACGAATGACCGAAAACACCGGCGTCATTGACGTTGGCGAGGGGGTCCTCTGGCGGACGAAGACGGAACCGACCAGCTTCAAAGTTTACGTCGCCGATCCGGTTTCGGGTCAGGTCGCCATGCAGGCAAGGTTGAAAATCGGCGGCCGCAATGCGCTGGTTGCCGTTCGTTTGAAGGTGGACCGCGGAAAGATCCAGGAAATCGAGCAGCTGTATGACCGTGAAATAGACGATGCGGCGATCCCGCTTTTAACCACTCCCAAACCGGTTTTGACCACCGATGTCCCGCCGGACGAACGGGTTTCCCGCGATATGCTGTACCATATCGCCAACTCATATTTTGATGCCCTGGAAGGCGATAACGGGAAGATCGGCGCGTTTGCCGATGACTGCGTCCGCCATGAGAACGGATACCAGACAGTGAACAATCCGCCTCCCGGCGGCCGTATGATGCCAGCGCCTTTTATTCCAACGGCAGACACTCCACAGGGCCGTGATATGCTCAAGTTCAGTATGTTGACCTGTTCCGAGCAGATCGATACCAAAATGTTCGCCTATATGAAACATATTCACCCGCGCCGCGCACTGATTATCGATGAGCAGAAACAGATAGTAGGCACCTTTCCGCTTTTCGTACACGACGGAACCAGCAGGAACGCCAAGCCGGGTGACCCTCCGGGTATGATTTTGAATCTGGTGACAATGGAGACCTTCGGAATCCGAAACGGATTGATCCGTCATGTCGAGGCGTTTCCGTTCGTGACACTGCCATATGGATTGGGCAACGGCTGGACCATGGGCTCCGGCAGGTGATTTTTGGATGAAGACGCGGCCCTGATTTTACGCTCTATACCGCGGATCATGTCATAATAAAAGAGGATGGGGGTCGGGCCGAGCGAAATGGCTGATATAATTTAAAGAAATAGAAAATATGCCCTGTAAGATAGGGCTATAATGCATTTTTTTTAAAAGCAAAAAGGCTGTTATTGAAAGAGTCTGTATGGCAAGAGCGAAGCGACATTATATCCTAGTGCGAGACTTACTATAAGGCTTTTTTCTGCGCCAAAAAGGACGATACAGGTATTGCAGACACCTTCTTTTGGGACATTAAATTTGAATAATCAAGAACTTGTCTTGGCCCGACCCCGGAACACGGAAAATCACCTTAGAGTGCGAACATGAAAAAAGTAATCGTTATTTTTGCGTGTATTGCCATATTCGTTATGGCTATGACTGTTACAGGCCTTGAGAATGAGCCACCCGGGTATGCTGGATCCAATTCCTGCCGGCCATGTCATAAGGATGTTTACAATACCTGGAAATCTTCAAAACACGCTAGTATCTTTAAGCCGGCCCCCGATACACCGCCGGTATGTAACCGATGCCATACGACGGGCATGGATACTCTGGGACAGACCTCTAAGGAAGATGCCGTCGGATGTGAAGCCTGTCATGGCCCCGGCCGCGATCATATAAACAATGGAGGAGATGTCGATAAAATCGTTTCGACCAATTCAGCCGATATCTGCGGAAGATGTCACAACGGCAATCAATCCGATGATAGCGGCGAATGGATGACGGAATACAGTCCCGGAACGAAACTCTCCGATATCGAGGGATTGAAACTGATTCCTGTCAACCCGGAAGATCTCCCTCCGCCCGTCATCGATATCCATCCGTCGTTGACTTACAACATGTGG
>DAOUDZ010000009.1:0-4209 GCA_034430575.1 Dehalococcoidales bacterium | reverse complement strand
GATTTTCTGGGACACATTAGCTCCTTTCTATATTGAGGTTAGTCTACTACCTCTCAGGAGCTTGTGCCAACCTGTCTAGAGTGTACGGTTTTAGTAGCCCCTTTCGTGTCCCATTATCGCTGACGGTCTACACTCTCTGCCGCGGCGATAAGACCCAGGTTGCCTTCCTGAATAAGGTCTTCTATTGGGACGTGCCTGTTCGCATACCTCTTGGCTATCGAAGTGACGAGCCCCTGATTAGCCTCCACGAGAGCATTCCTTAGTTCGATATGATTTGACCTATTGGGTAATTCTCTTTTTTCATTGCAAACAGCGGTTGTCATCATCACTTCCTTTCATCCTCTCAACGTGATCACGATGCGCAAGGTCTCGCTCACCCCTTGATAAAAATCGTTCAGTGACAAGACGGAAAGCCTGCTTTGCGTAGACTCGGCTGACATGTTCACGGCATAGTCCTATCTCCCTGCTTGCCTTTGATATGGTTAGCCCATTTCGGAGCATATCAAGCAGGTCGTGCAGTCTGACCAAGCCGTTTGCAGCGGTCTCACTGATGATGTCGTCAAGCGATTCTGTGATGAGAGCTCGGAGCGCCAGACCCCTCGAACATAACCGATTCTGATATTGGTCAGCCGCGTGCTTCTCCACAAAACTGAGCTTGGTCAGCGGACTCTGATCAAGAGCAATAAGGTCATCCAGGTTCCGCACAGCCGAGGCCACGCGCGGAATCATCATTTCAAACGGAACACGGCCCGGTTTTTTCCTCGACCCCCTTGTTGCTGTATTTGTCATCCCTCTAGTCATTTTTGTATGTTCGACCTTGCTTGCTTTTTTCTTCTCTATGTAGCCGACTTCTGCCTAGCGGTAATCCATAAATTCCTCCCGTGATATATCTTCATCCAGGTAACCGATGCTGAAACTGAGCCTCATCAGGCTGCGGCCCGGACTGGAGGACTCCACCGTCTCTCCTACTTCGCCCTTGATGTAAGTCGCCAATATTTCTCGCATGTTTTACGCATAAAAAAGGAACGGGGCAAGCAAAAATCGCTTGCCCCGTTTTTGTCTAAGCACTGAAACTAAAGTTTCAGCTATCCCTTTGAACTTTTAGCTTAAATTAATATTCAGTTTTTCTCAGCGCTTCTCCTTTGACCATCCACTTTCTAGGTGATTCAATCCACCAAGTATTGTAAGTCTACCAAGATGTATTGTCAAGTAGGTAAAATCATCAATTCCAGCGTGAATATCTGTGAAAGTAGCATCTGGGATGATAACACCTGTGAAAAGAATATAGCGTCAGAATATGACTGGGGTGTAATACTCTATTCGAAATGTTTCACGATACGTCTTCACCTGAGCAGCTAAATGACATCAGCATGCTCAGCACCCCTGCTCGGCGGGTACGCCCAGCCTGACTTGGTGGACCTGATGAACTTATTCATTGGTTGAGGCTCCCAGCCACGACGAAGCCATACCCGAAACATACACTCCGATCTTCTGGAGGAGAAAAGCCTGGCCGAGGATGTCATTGTTGGGGAGGACTCTGCAATACTGCTGAACCGGTTAGGGTAAGCATACCGACATAATGAAAGAGGCCAGCTACGAAGTATACGACAAACTAGCTTTGAAACAGTTCAGGGCTATAGCGACAGCCAACCTGTGTGAATCGCCACCATCATTGAGCCACCCATCGCCACATACATTGACCCACCCGGTTGTCTTATTGTTTTAGCATTATGCTGTGCCTGTGTCAATCACCTCCTTCTTGCGGCGATGTGGGGACAGATGCTCCCGGTAGCTGGTTCCTTCGATGACGATCTGGTAGCTGGCATTGGCCAGGCGGTCCAGGGCGCTATTGCCGAGGATAGGGTCATCAAACAGTCCCAGCCACTCTTCTACCGCCCGGTTACTGGTGATGGCGAAACTGGACCGGCGGTGGCGGGCGATGACGAGCTCGTAGAGGTCGGTGGACTGCTGGGCACTCAACCGCTGCAGCCCGAAGTCATCCAGGATGAGCAGGTCGGGGGTCAGGTAGGAGCGGAAGGTCTTTTCAAGGGTATGATCGACTCGTGATTGCGCCAGTGCTTTGAAAAAGGTATCGGCGCGAGTGAAGCGCACGCTGTGCCCGGCGCGCACCACGGCGTAGCCAAGTGCCTGGGCCAGAAAGGACTTACCGACGCCCACCGGACCGACGAAGATGACATGCTCGTGGCGGCTGAGGAAGTCCAGCGAAAAGGCTGCATCCACCATGCGGCGATCGAGCGTAACGCCGGCATTCCAATCGAAATCATCGAGCCTGCATATCTCTTCAAATCCTGCCTTTTGCAGCCGGACTTCCAGGTTCCGGTTATCACGTCTGCCTACCTCGTCGGCAAGCAGTATCTGCAGGAAGGCGGCATAGTCGAGCTGGTCACGGCGAGCCAGGACCAGCCGCTCCGGGAGCGTGTCCATCATCGCCCCCAGCTTCAGGCGTTTAAGTAAAGGTTTCAGTTCGGCGGTGACGCTCATGATGATTCTCCTTCATCCCGAATAGCGGTAACGGCGAAGACCTTACCCGGTCGAACAAAGCGGCCCGGCGGCGTGGTCGCCACGGCGGTCACCGGGGTGGCTTCCTCCTCCAGTGCCTCGACCAGGATGCGCTCCAGGCGGCGCACGTCGATGAGATCGACCTCCACCGCCCTCCGGCAGGCGGCGTTGAGCCGGGCCGGGGTGTAACGCTCTCCCAGCCGTACCACCTTCTGTGCCTGCCGCAGCCTTGACCAGGGAGTCGGGCCGCCGAGGAGCCGGTCCCCGAAGGCGCCCACATCCTCTCCCAGCTCCGCCATCTGGCGGCGCATATAGTTGGGAGAGCGCAATGTGTAGGCGGTCTTTTCCGGGGGATAGTCCTCGGGATCTGTAGAGCGCCCGCCCCGCGGCTGGCGGGGATGGACCTTGACCAGGACACCGCGGCGGTAGAGCCTCACCAGCTTGCTGTCGCCCCTCACCTCAAGCTTGGTCCCCGGCGGGCAGGTGCTGTCCGGCGCTGAGTAGATAGCGTACCGGTAGGCGATATGGTGGTCAGGATGGACTGTGACGTTTTTCCAGTCAGGGACATCGTAGGGCTCGCCGTCCCAGGGCAGCAGTTTCGACTGCTCCTCTTCATGGAAAACGACCAGCGGCAGACGCCTGGTGGTGCCGTGAACCCGCTGACCGGCGGTCCCGAGACACCAGCGGCGGGCCTGGGCACGCATATCGGCCAGTCCGTGGAATTCACCGCCTTTGAAGAAACGCCCTTTCACATAGTTGACGCCGTTTTCCACCTTGGGCTTGTCTTTGGGATGACGTGGCCTCGCCGGGTCGGCGAAGAATCCACGGTATTGGGCGTACTCCAGAAAGCCACGGGTGAGCCGCGGATTGAGGGGGTCCGCACCGGCCACGGCCGCTGGGAAATTGTCGATCACCAGGTACCTGGAAATACCGCCGAAGAAAGCCCAGCAGGCTTCCAGTCCCTCGATGACATCGGCCAGTTGCTGCCGGAACAGTGGCCAGACGAAGCTGTGCCTGGAGTAAGCCAGGACGATGACCATCACCCAGACCAGCCGTTTACGGCCGCTGTCGGGGTCCCACACCATCCCCAGACGCCCAAAGTCCATCTCCGCTACTTCGCCCGGCCCTGTGTCTGCCAGGCGGACGGTGTCGCGGCTATTTTTACCCCAGCCTCTCCGCGCGATGAAACGGCGCAGCGAAGTGTAAGCCACATCACAGTTATGCTTGAGGAGTAGCTCTTGAATCCGGGTCAACCGCAGCCCATCATCCTTCAGCCAACGATGGATCTGGTCAGCCCACGTGCTGAGTACGCTCTCGGTGGGTATGGTCGCCGGGTGGCGACCGGCTATATTGATCTGGACCAGGGATACGGTCTGGTTCTCGGTCGGCGGTGGGCCGTCACGGGTCAGCCCTTGCCCTTCGGCGGCCAGTATGTATTTCTTTACCGTGTTACGTGACAGGCCTGAGGTACGGGCCAGGCCGCGCACCGTGGCGCCAGCCTGCCAGCGCCTGAGTATTTCTGTAATTTCCACCCGGGAAACCTCCTTATATGCCATTGTCGCTCCTTAATTTCTATCTGCGACAATGGTACTCTGATTGCTTCCGGGTGGGTCAATGATAGTGGCGAGACGGGTCAATGTTTCTGGCGATTTCCCCGTTTGCCGGGTCAATGTTTGTGGTTATTTACAC
>DAOUDZ010000008.1:0-1862 GCA_034430575.1 Dehalococcoidales bacterium | reverse complement strand
TATAAGGTCGGTGACCTTGATGATTTTCTCTAGGGGTTGATATGGTAAGGCAGACGAAGAGTAGAATAATCGAGAAGAACAGGCTGACCGAACTGCTGGACAAACTAGCGCATGACTACCATTTGATTGCGCCAGTGCGGGACAATAACGTTTCCTTCCGGCGGGTGGAATCGGGCAGCGAGGTCACGCTGGACTACATCAACACGGTGCTGTCCCCCAAGAACGCTTTCTTCCCGCAGACGGAGACCCTCTTCCGGTTTTCCAGGGATGATAGCCGGGGGCTCGGGATAGAGCAAGATGATGAAGCAGACCGTGAGCAGGTAATCTTCGGCATCCGTCCCTGTGATGCGCGCAGCCTGCGCCTCATGGATATGGTTTTTAACGGGCAATACAAGGATAGTTATTACCTGAACAGGAGGGAAAAGACGACACTCATCGGTCTTGCCTGTTTCGACCCCGCCGAGACCTGTTTCTGCCCGACATTTGGCATAGGCCCCGCTTCGGGGGAGGATGTCGATATACTGTTCAGCGACATCGGCGACCGCTATCTGGTAGAGGCATCCACGGAGAAAGGGGCAGCCCTGCTTGACCGGTTTGCCGAATTCTTTACCGAGCTTCGGGGGGATGAGGAACAGCTCAGAGAAGCTAGAAAAGCCGGGCTTGCCGGGATGAAGAAACTGGACGTCGACGCTATTGCCGATAAAATGGCGCCGCTCTATGAAGGCGATTACTGGGATAGCATCGGCATGAAGTGCCTGGGATGTGGCATCTGCACCTACCTGTGTCCGACATGTCACTGTTTTGACATCGCTGATGTCAACCTGGATGAGGGTGGAGAGAGGTTCCGCTGCTGGGACAGCTGCATGTTCCCCGAATTCACCCTGATGGCCAGCGGGGAGAACCCCAGACCGAACCGGAAGGCGAGGATACAGCAGCGTTTCTTCCATAAATTGAAGTACTTCCCTGACCGGAATGGTGGGCTGGCCTGTGTCGGTTGTGGCCGGTGCATCAGGTACTGCCCGGTCAACATAGATATTACCCAAATAATAGAGGATGTAACGAGTGGGAAAGCCGGAAATGAATGAGAATATATATCTGCCGCGTATGGCGACCATCCAGAGCATGAGGCCGGAGACGATAGATGTCACCACCTTCAGGGTGACTATTGATGGTTCGGATGGGACCGGGAAATTCGAATATAAGTCCGGCCAGTTCGCCGAGGTATCGGTGCTCGGCGTGGGAGAGGCACCGATATCAATTACTTCTTCGCCGACCCGCCCGGAGACCATCGAGTTCAGCATCAGAAGGGTTGGGGAGCTGACCAATGCTCTCCACGAGCTTAAGCCCATGGATAAAATAGGTATTCGCGGCCCCTTCGGAAATTTCTTCCCCCTTGAAGAGATGGAGGGGCAGAACCTGCTCATCATCGGTGGCGGCATTGGGCTGGCACCGTTGCGCTCGGTCATCCTCAACGTCTTAGATAATCGGGCAAAGTACGGCAAGATTGACATCATCTACGGCGCCAGGAGCCCCCAGGACCTCGTCTTCACCAGCGAATATGAAGCATGGCAAAAGGTGGACAATACCAGACTGCATCTCACCGTTGACCGTGGCGATGAGGAGTGGAAGGGGAATGTGGGGCTGGTGCCGACATTCCTGAAGGAAATCCATCCTTCCCCGGAGAATACTACCGGCATTACCTGCGGACCGCCAATAATGATTAAATTTGTTATTGAAGCCCTGCACGAACTGGGATTCTCCGGCGAGCACATAATCACCACTCTGGAAAGAAGGATGAAGTGCGGCGTCGGTAAGTGTGGACGCTGTAACATCGGCAGTAAGTACGTCTGCCTGGATGGTCC
>DAOUDZ010000007.1:0-7952 GCA_034430575.1 Dehalococcoidales bacterium | reverse complement strand
GTTCGGTAAGGTTGTAAGCGATAAAATGGACAAGACCGTGGTCGTCGCCGTGGATACGCCCAAACATCACCGGCTTTATAAGAAGACCATCAGGAGAGTCGTTAAATATTACGCTCATGACGAAAAGAACCAGGGCAAGGTTGGCGATACGGTAAGGATTGTAGAAACCCGCCCCACCTCAAAATTAAAGAGATGGCGGGTGGCGGAGATAATAACCAAGGGAGAAGTTGCCGACATCAAGCCACAGGAGATAACAAATTAGGATTTTGGTGAAACAGACATGATTCAGATGCAGAGCAGGCTAAAAGTAGCGGATAACACGGGTGCCCGTGAAATCATGTGCATCAACGTTCTCGGCGGTACCCGGAGAAAATATGCGCACGTCGGAGATATTATCGTAGCTTCCGTCAAACGGGCCATACCCAACGCCGGCACCAGGAAGGGTGATGTCGTACGGGCGGTAGTCGTCCGCACCGCCCACCCCTACCGGCGCCCCGACGGCTCTTATATAAAATTCGATGAGAACGCCGCCGTCATTTTAACGGATAGAAACGAACCCAAGGGTACCCGCATTTTTGGTCCGGTAGCCCGGGAGTTGCGGGATAAAAATTATACTAAAATTATTTCTCTGGCACCAGAGGTCTTATAAAGGCAGAAGAATAATGAAAATTAAAAAAAACGATACCGTACTGGTTATTGCCGGCAAGGACAGAGGTAAGAAAGGCAAAGTGCGTTTTGCCCATCCCAAGAAAAAGCAGGTAATAGTCGAAGGTATCAATTTTATTAAAAAGCATTCGAAAGCCAGGGGAGCCGTGAGGCAGGCCGGTATTATAGACTTGGAAGCGCCCTTAAATATTTCCAACGTCATGCTGCTCTGTGATAAGTGCAACAAACCGGGGCGCATCGGCTACCGGAAACTTGAAGACGGTCGCAGGGTAAGAATCTGCCGTGCCTGCGGTGAGGTGATTGAGTAAAATGGCCAGACTTAAAGAAAAATATCGCCAGGAGGTTGTGCCCCGCCTGATGGAAATCTGCGGATATAAAAATATCATGCAGGCACCCCGCCTTGAAAAGATTGTGCTGAATATCGGCGTGGGCGAAGCCATCGCCAATGCCAAATCGCTGGAAGCGGCGGAACAAGACCTCGTGGCCATCGCCGGACAGCACGCCGTCATTACACGGGCAAAAAAGTCCATCGCCGCTTTCCGGTTGAGGACGGGAATGCCCATCGGCATAAAGGTGACACTGCGTGGCGAACGCATGTACGACTTCTTTGATAAGCTGGTAAACGCGGTACTACCCCGCATGCACGAGTTCCAGGGGGTCTCCCCGGACTCCTTTGACGGACGGGGCAATTATACGCTGGGCCTCCGGGAGCAGATACTCTTCCCGGAAATAGAATATGACAAAATAGATAAAGTAAGAGGAATGGAAATATCCATTATCACCACGGCTGAAAAGGACGAAGACGGCAAACACCTGCTGGAATTACTGGGAATGCCCTTCGCCAAGGATGGAGCGAGTTAGTTATGGCCAAGAAGTCGATAGTAGTCAAAGCCGGCCGCACGGCTAAATATCCCGTGCGGCAGTACCATCGGTGTGCCCTTTGCGGGCGACCCCGAGCTTATATACGCAAGTTCGGCATATGCCGCATATGCTTCCGGAAACTGGCGCTGGAAGCCAAGCTGCCGGGAGTAAGGAAGTCCAGCTGGTAATATATAGTAAGGAATATTAGGTATGACAGTCACAGATCCAATCGCCGATATGTTAACCCGAATAAGAAATGCCATCATGGTGAGGCATGATAGCGTCCTGGTGCCCACCTCCAAGATTAAGCTTTCTATTGCCAGAATCCTCAAAGAAGAAGGCTTCATCACCGATTATGAGGTTGTCAAAGGCAAGCCGCACCGGGTAATAAAAATACAGCTCCGGTATCTGGATGATAATAAACCGGTCATTTCGGGATTGAAACGCGTCAGCAAGCCGGGATTGAGAGTATACGTGCAGAAGAGGGAAATCCCGCGCGTATACGGCGGCCTGGGTATCGCCATCGTCTCCACGCCCAGCGGCCTTAGAACGGGACAACAGTCCTGGCACCAGGGTTCCGGCGGCGAATTATTGTGTTATATATGGTAAATCACTTCTGGAGTAACAGATGTCTAGAGTAGGGAAAATGCCGATAGATGTACCGTCCGGGGTGACGGTAAATATTGCGGGGGAGAGCGTTACCGTAAAAGGCCCCAAAGGGGAATTGAGTCGCTCTCTTCCCACTGAAATGCTCATCAACCTGGAGGGCAGTACGCTGACGGTGACCCGACCGAGTGAGAGCAAGAAGCACCGCGCCTTCCACGGGCTGACGCGGAGCCTCCTGGCCAACATGGTGGAGGGGGTATCCAAAGGTTTTGAAAAGACGCTGGAGATAGTCGGCGTGGGCTACCGCGCCGAGAAGGTCGGCGATAATCTGGTTATCCGCATCGGCTTTTCTCACACGGTAGAGGTAACGCCGCTGTCGGGAGTAACACTATCCGTGGAAGGAAACAACCGAATTAAGGTCAGCGGTATTAGTAAAGAAGACGTCGGCGAGATGGCGGCCGAAATCAGAGCCATCCGCCCACCGGATGCCTATAAAGGCAAGGGCATCAGATACGCCGGAGAAGTGATACATCTTAAACCTGGTAAGGCCGGTAAGGTTGTTGGCGGGTAATAATAATGAGCAAATTAACTACCAGAGAAGCGCGCAGCAGAAGACATTACAAGGTCAGGCAGAAGGTTAAAGGGAGCGATTCCAGACCGCGACTTTGCATTTTCCGCAGCCTGAACCATATATACGCCCAGGTGATTGACGATTTGCAGGGGCATACGCTGGTCTCCGCCTCTAGTCTCGATACGGAGATTAAAAATGATTCGAAAGGAAAATCCAAGACCGGTCGGGCCGAAATGGTAGGTTCACTGCTGGCCAAGCGTGCCACAGAAAAAGGAATCGGCCTGGTGGCCTTTGACCGCGGCGGATTTAAATATCACGGCAGGGTAAAAGCCCTGGCGGATTCAGCCCGGAAGGGTGGACTTAAGTTCTAAGAGAGGACGATGCAGGTCTGATGAAACAACCTATAAGTCGGATTGACCCGGTCGAACTTAATCTCAACGATAAACTCATCGACGTCAACCGCGTCGCCAAGGTGATGAAAGGCGGCAAACGCCTCCGGTTCAGCGCCCTGGTGGTAACCGGCGACGGCGAAGGATATGTCGGCTTGGGCATCGGCAAGGCCAATGAGGTCCCCGCCGCCATAAGCAAAGGCGGGTCTCAAGCCAGGAAGAATTTAATAAAAGTGCCTCTGGTCGGGAGTACCATTCCGCATGAAATTACGTCTAACTTCGGGGCTGCCAGGGTTCTCTTAAAACCGGCGGCGCCGGGCACGGGCGTGATAGCGGGCGGCAGCGTCCGGGCAGTACTGGAGGCCGCGGGAATTAAGGATATACTGACGAAATCACTCGGCTCGTCCAACCATATCAACGTTGCCAAGGCGACCATTCAGGCGCTAAGTAATTTGAAAATTCCCAAGGATGAGATATCCAAACGCAAGGCGACCGTAAGCACCAAGGAGACGGCACCCGGTGAGTAAACTAAGAGTCACCTGGATTAAAAGCGGCATTGGCTATGAAGAAAGCCAGAAGAGGACCCTGAAATCTCTGGGTTTTCACCGGCTTAACCAGAGCGTTGTCCATGAAGATACCAACTCCGTCAGAGGCATGATAAACAAGGTAAGACACCTGGTAAAAGTGGAGGAAGAGATTGGTCAGACAGAATAGCATTTCCCCGGCACCAGGCTCCAGAAAAGCCAGCAAACGCGTAGGCCGCGGCGACGGCAGTAACCGCGGCACCTATTCCGGGCGCGGCTGCAAGGGGCAAAAGTCCCGTGCCGGCTATAAGATGCGTCCCGGCTTCGAGGGCGGCCAGCTGCCTTTAATCAAGCGCCTGCCCCGGAAACGCGGCTTTACCAATATCTTCCGGACGGAGTACAGCACCGTCAAGGTCGGCGCGCTTAATGCGTTCGACTCCGGCAGCGAGGTGACGCCGGAACAAATGGTAGCGGCAGGTATTATTAAATCGTTGAAATACCCTGTCAAGATTCTGGCCGACGGCAATATTGACCGCCCCCTTAACGTCAAGGCGCACAAATTTTCAGCCGCAGCCAGAGCCAGGATAGAAGCAGCCGGCGGAACGGTTGAGGAGGTAGTATATGCGGCAAAGGCCGAGTAGACCCAGGCTACTGCAGGCCATGATAGATGCCTTCAGCCTGCCTGACCTCCGTCGCCGAATCCTGATTACCGTAAGCATTCTGGTAGTCTTCCGTTTTGTGGCTCACGTGCCTCTGCCGGGGGTGAACCTGGATGCCCTGCAGCAGCTTTTCGAAAGTAATGCCCTGCTGGGCATGCTGGACCTGTTTAGCGGGGGCGCCATGAAGCAGTTCAGCGTGGCGGCTATGGGCGTTTATCCCTATATTACGGCTTCCATTATTATGATACTCCTCGTGCCGATTATTCCGCGACTGCAGGCGTTATCACAGGAGGGCGAATCCGGCAGAAACAAGATTAATTTAATAACACACTGGCTGACGATACCCCTGGCCGGTCTTTCCGGCTATGGCCAGTTGGTACTGCTCCAGCGCGCCGGGGCCGTCAGCAGCGCCGACCCCCTGCCCACCGTCGCCATAGTAATATCGCTGATAGCCGGAACCGTCTTTCTGGTCTGGCTGGGAGAGCTTATCACCGAATACGGCATCGGCAACGGCATCTCCATAATAATCTTCGGAGGTATCGTCGCCGGATACCCGCAGATGATTCAACAGGGTTTCCTGGCTAAAGGGAATCCCATGGGACTGCTTGTCTATATTGTTATCGTTCTCATTACCGTCGTTCTTATCGTGATATTTACCGAAGCGCACCGGCGTATACCGGTGCAGTATGCCCGCAGCGTTTTCCGCGGCGGCCGCATGTACCGGCAATCCGGGACGACGCATATACCGATGCGTGTCAACAGCTCCGGCATGATACCGCTTATCTTCGCCATGTCGGTAGTACTTTTCCCGGGCATCGTCGCCAGCTATTTTGCCAATCCGAACGAGCCGGGTTTTGCGGATACGGTTGTGCGGTGGTTCAGTCCCAGCACCGCCCTGCCGGTAGGCGCCTTCTACTGGATTTTCTACTTCCTCCTGGCTATAGGCTTTACCTTCTTCTACACCCTGGTAACCTACCAGCAGCAGGACCTGCCGGGAACCCTGCAGAAACAGGGCGGATTTATCCCGGGGATACGTCCGGGCAAAAACACCTCCACCTATCTCAACGGAGTTATCAACCGCATTACCTGGGCGGGAGCGCTCTTCCTTGCCTTCGTGGCGGTAATGCCCTTCCTGGCGAGGACGGTAACCAACGTCCAGCAAATACAGCTGTCCAGTCTTGGCATGCTTATCGTGGTAGGCGTTGTTCTGGATACAATGAAGCAGCTTGAGGCGCAGCTGGTCATGCGGCGCTATGAAGGCTTTATTAAATAGGAGTAATGGTGTATATTATACTTCTGGGAGCCCCCGGGGCGGGAAAAGGTACACAGGCCGTAATGTTGGCCGATAAACTGCAGCTGGTGCAGGTAGCCTCCGGCGACCTGTTTCGCCAGGCGTTGGCGCAGGAGACTGAACTGGGCAAACAGGCCAGGGTGTACATGGAAAAGGGGCAGCTGGTTCCCGACGAGATAACAATACAGATGGTGCTGGAGAGGCTGGGTGCTCCGGACTGTACGAACGGGGCGATTCTCGATGGCTTTCCCCGGAATTTACAGCAGGCTGAAGCTTTGGACGAAGCCATGGCAAAACAATCGAAGGCAATCGACAGGGTGGTATATATAAACGTATCGGAGGAAGAGCTCTTAAAGAGGCTAAGCGGACGCTGGATTTGCCGCAGTTGCCAGGCGCCCTACCACGAGGTGGACTCGCCGCCTAAAGTGAAGGGCAAGTGCGACCGTTGCGGCGGCGAGCTGTACCAGCGCGCCGATGATAACACCGAGACTATTAAAAACCGATTAAAGGTTTACTTTGCGGAGACTTCCCCTCTTATTGATTATTTTAAAAAGGCGGGAAAACTGCTGGAGATAAATGGCGAGGGTAAAGCGGCCGGGGTAAACAAGAGGATAGCCGACGCCTTGCCATAGAGGGGACTCACCGAATGGGTATTTATATTAAATCTGAAAAAGAAATTGCCAGAATGCGGGATTCCGGCCAGATAGTCGCTAAAGTGCTGAAATTATTAAGTGAAGAGATAAAACCGGGTATGAAAACAAAGGAACTTGATACCATCGCCGAAAAGGAAATGAAGAGACTGGGAGCCGAGTCCTCTTTTAATGGCTACCACGGCTTTCCGGCTAATCTCTGCGTGTCCGTGAACGACGAGATAGTACACGGAATTCCGGGCGATAAAGTCTTGAAAGACGGCGATGTAGTTTCTCTCGACTTTGGAGTCGTTTATAACGGTTTTCATGGTGATGCAGCGTTAACCGTGGGCGTTGGCAAAATAAGCCAGGATGCCAGGCGCCTTATAGAAACTACCCGGGCTTCACTGGAAAAGGGCATCGCCGCTGCCCGCGCCGGGGCGAAACTCGGCGATGTTTCGGCGGCCATTCAAAAATATGCGGAATCGAAAGGCTACTCGGTAGTGCGTGAATATACCGGCCACGGCATCGGCCGCGAAATGCACGAGGACCCGCAGATACCCAACTGCACCGAACCGCCGTACGGTTTGCAGCCGGGGACGGGCCCGGAGCTGAAAAAAGGCATGACCATCGCCCTGGAACCTATGTTGAACACCGGCGACTGGCATACTCGGGTAGCCGGCGACCGCTGGACGGTGCTCACCGCCGACGGCAGCCTGTCGGCGCACTTTGAACATACCATCGCTGTTGATAATAATGAACCGGAGGTGTTAACCAAAGTAGCATATGGTTAAAAAAGAGGCCATAGAGGTCGAAGGGACAGTAGTCGAAGCCCTTCCGAACGCCATGTTTCGCGTCGAACTACCCAATGGGCACGAAGTACTGGCCCACATTTCGGGCAAGATAAGAATGCACTATATCAGGGTCTTACCCGGTGATAAGGTGTTAATAGAACTCTCCCCTTACGACCTGAAACGTGGTAGAATTACCTACCGGTTAAAATAAAACAAGGGTTTATATCATGAAAGTAAGAGCTTCAGTAAAAGTTAGATGTGAAAAATGCAAGGTAGTAAGGCGACGCGGCGTCGTCAGGATTATTTGCAGCAACCCCAAGCACAAGCAGAGGCAAGGGTGACGCTCGGGGAGCAAGGAGGTACTAAATGCCACGTATTTCTGGAGTTGATATACCGGTAAACAAGCAGGTGTGGGTATCGCTGCAGTATATTTACGGTATCGGCCGCACCCAGAGCCATAAAATACTCAACCAGGCTGATATTACGCCCGACGTTAAGGTTAAAGACCTTACCGAGGATGAGGTCAACAAACTGCGTGAAATTATAGACAAACAGTACCACGTTGAGGGCGAACTAAGGAAAGAGACCAATTTTAATATCAAGCGCCTGATTGAAATCGGCAGCTACCGCGGTATAAGGCACCGCTTCGGCCTGCCGGTAAGAGGCCAGAGAACGCGGACCAACGCGCGTACCAAGCGCGGCGTACGCAAGACAGTAGCCGGTCGGGGCCAGAAGCGCGGCATGTCTAAGAAATAATCATTGAGCTTACAAGGAGGACAGGGTGGCACAGAAGAGAAAAACTAAAACAAGGAGGCGGGAACGGAAGGCGGTTCCTACCGGCCGGGCTTACGTTCAGTCCAGCTTTAACAATACCGTGGTAACCCTTACCGACCCGCAGGGGAATGCCCTGGCCTGGGGAAGCTCTGGAACGGCCGGTTTTAAGGGTTCCCGCAAAGGCACGC
>DAOUDZ010000006.1:0-3749 GCA_034430575.1 Dehalococcoidales bacterium | reverse complement strand
TTTTCTGGGACACATTAGCTCCTTTCTATATTGAGGTTAGTCTACTACCTCTCAGGAGCTTGTGCCAACCTGTCTAGAGTGTACGGTTTTAGTAGCCCCTTTCGTGTCCCATTATCGCTGACGGTCTACAGTCGAAGAACAGCTTATCGAAATCGGGAGAATCCTTCAGAAATATGCCTGAAATCCACTGTAATCAGCCCAAAATCAATCTTAATATGTGAATAAAAAGCCAGATATATGGACGAATTGATGCGAAATCCTAATTTGAGAAAAAACGAAATAGCATCACCCGCTTGAAGCTATTAGGGCGGGTGATACAACCTATTTACAAAGGACTTGATTATAGTATCACCAGAAAGAATCACCTGTAATTAGGCCGAGATCCAACCCGTTTTTGGCCCGATTTTCGCGGAAAATAATGGCATTTACGGAAGAATATGCGGAAATAAAGCTATTTCGAAATTTCGGGTGATACTCCCGAAATAGTATCACCCGCGTATCACCCGAAAGTATCACCCGATTGAAGCTATTTGGGTGATACTTTAAAGCAATTTGCCTTGGACTTCATTTTAATAATATCATCTAAAAGTATCACCCGAGTACCACCCTGTTTAGCCTCAGA
Organism: Dehalococcoidales bacterium; assembly: GCA_034430575.1. Taxonomy (GTDB): domain Bacteria; phylum Chloroflexota; class Dehalococcoidia; order Dehalococcoidales; family RBG-16-60-22; genus JAFGPF01. The sequence goes on along the minus strand of DAOUDZ010000006.1, from coordinate 3,127 downwards.
TGAAGCTAGAATACGCGGAAAATAACCTCTCAGGGGGTAAGGTTTATTAATAGCAAATGATTGATTACGCTTTATTACAACTAATCCCCGCTGAAGAATCCCACCGCGAGTTCAGCTATCAGGTGAAGAAGTCTGCTTATGGCGACTATATAAAAGAGATATGGGGCTGGGAAGAAAGCGCTCAGCGGGAGTTCCACGCTCAAGACTGGCTGAATAAAAAACCTTCTATCATCACGTATGACAGCCGGCCTATCGGCACGATTTTAATAACCGAAAACGAAGACCATATAGAGATAGCGCAGTTTATTATCGTATCCGAATACCAGAATAAAGGCATCGGGTCACACATACTCAAAGATATCATGGATAGAGCGGACCACTCCGGTCGTGTGATTAAACTACAGTACCTGCGTATTAATCCGGTAGCCTCGCTATATAGCAGAATGGGATTTCAAGTTATCGGAAATGATGACCTGTTTGTCTCAGTAGAACGAAAACCGGGCGGTAAATCATGAAATATAAAGCCGTTATTTTTGACCTTTTCGGGACGCTAATCGAAAACTTCACCCGTTCCGAGTATGAAAGCATATTGGCGGAAATGGCTGCCATACTTAAAGCCCCACCCAATGGATTTCTCCGCCTCTGGCTGGATTCATTCTTTGAACGCACCACCGGCGTTCACAAAACACAGAGAGAAAGCATCGAATACATCTGCCGGACACTTGATATTGAGGTATCGGAATCCCAGGTAGCGCACGCCTTACGGGTCAGGCAGGACTACACGGCGCGTTCCGTGAAACCGAGGCCCGGTTCCGTGGAAGTACTGAAACAGTTAAAATCGGAGGGTTATAAGACAGCCCTCATCAGCGATTGCACCTGTGAAATCCCCAACGTCTGGGACGTTACGCCTTTTGCCCCCCTGTTCGACGTGACCGTTTTTTCCTGCAAGGCCGGCGTCAAGAAACCCGACCCACGTATTTACCACATAGCTACGGAACAGCTAGGCGTCGTCACGCATGACTGCCTCTACGTCGGCGACGGCAGCAGCCGGGAACTTACCGGCGCTTTACAGGTCGGCATGCACCCCGTCTTAATCCGCGTGCCCGATGAGTCCGTCGATATGCACTTCATCGACCGTGAAAAAGACTGGCAAGGCCCTGTAATATGGTCGTTACGGGAAGTCCTGACTCTGTTATAATAGTAAAAATGAAAATCATCCACTTTGCGGATTTACACCTCGGCGTTGAGAACTACGGTAAAATCGACCCTGATACCGGGCTGTCTTCCCGCCTTAGCGACTTCCTTGCCGCCCTCGACCAGCTGGTGGACTATGTCCTGGAAAACAAGGTAGACCTCGTCCTGTTCTGCGGCGACGCCTACAAGACCCGCGAGCCCGGCCAGACCCAGCAGCGCGAGTTCGCCAAACGTATCAACCGCCTGGCCACCGGCGACATACCGGTATTCCTGCTCGCGGGCAACCACGACATGCCCAATGCCAGCTGGAGGGCCACCACCACCGAAATTTTCGATACGTTGGCGGTGAAAAATATCTACGTTTCTTCGAACCGACCCGATATTTACAAAATCCCGACGGCTAGCGGAATTGTACAGGTCGTCGCGGTGCCCTGGTTGAGACGCAGCACCCTGCTTAGTCGCGAGGACATGAAAAACCTCAACCTGGAGCAGGTCAACGCGAAAATGCAGGAAGCTCTAACCCGGGTTATATCAGAAAAAGCCGCCGCCCTCGACCCCTCCCTGCCCGCCGTACTGGCCGCCCATGTCTGGGTCACCGGGGCTACAGTCGGCTCGGAAAGCATGATGTCCATCGGGCAGGAGCCCGCCGTTTTAATCAGCAACATAGCCCTGCCGGTCTTCGACTACGTGGCGCTGGGGCATATTCACAAGCACCAGGTACTACGGGAAAATCCACCCGTGGTGTACGCCGGCAGTCTGGAGCGCGTGGACTTCGGCGAGGAAAAAGAGGAAAAGGGGTTCTACGTGGTAGACATCGAGCCGGACCCGACTACCGGCAAAAGGCGGGTATCCTTTGAATTTCACCCCGTTAATGTCCGCCGCTTTCTCACCATCGATGTCGCCCCGGAAGCGGACGACCTCGACCCTACCACCACCGTACTGCGAGCGATAGCCGGGAAGGAAACAGGCGTCAGAGATGCCGTCGTGCGCCTGAAAATAAACCTGCCGTCATCGCTTGAAGGACAGCTCCGTCATAACGAAATCAGGGATGCCCTGAAAGAAGCCCATTACTCCACCATTGCCCGCGAGATACACCGCGAGACGCGCCTGCGACTGGGCGACCGCACCGCAGAGGATATAAAACCGCTCGACGCTCTGAAAGCCTGGCTGGAATCGCAGAACATCCCGCCGGAACGCCAAAAAGTCCTGCTGGAGTACGGGGAGAAGCTGATAAAGGGCGAAAGCGACTAATAACAGCTAGGAAACCTGTGTTTCGGCCCGGTAGTGGTCCTTGGCGTCAAATATAAAGAAAGCGGTTATTATCGCCACAATGGTAACTCCGATTGCCGCCCAGGTGAACATCTTGTCAAAGCCGAACCTCTCCAGCATATAGCCGCCGGGCAGCACGAATATCGCCCCCGTATACTGCATGGTAGAGTAGTAAATGCCGAAAATCTTGGAGCGGTGTTTGGCCGGCGCCTGGGTCATGATAAATACCTCGGTCACCGGCATACGCAGTGCCATATTAAGACCCTGGAGAAACAGGACGAAGTAGAGGCTGGGACCAAGCTCTACCAGTTTAAAGGCGTAAATCAGTACCCCGGATACAAGTCCCGTGGCGATAATCACCTTGACGCTGCCTATCTTATCAGAGATAAAGCCGCCGACCGGGCCCGCCCATAGCCCCGAGGAAAAAACTACGGCCATCAGCCCGCCTGCCATCGCGTTGGATGCCCCCAGTTCGTCCGTCATATACAGAGTAAGGAAAGGAATGATCGACATTCCGATACCGCCGCCCAATATCATCATCGTTAAAAAGGCAATCAGTCGCCGTTTGTATCCCGGCTGCGGCGGGCTTTCCTCGGTAATCTTCTGCTTCACCGTCGCCACGTGGCTTTTTCCACCACGCCGCACCAGATAAATATAGAAAATC
>DAOUDZ010000005.1:0-3958 GCA_034430575.1 Dehalococcoidales bacterium | reverse complement strand
TTTCTGCGTCCGCCGGGTTAATCCAGAGAGGCTCATACTTGTAACCGTCCGGGCCGTTGACCTTGCAGGTGGGGGCTTCTCTCGTCCAGGTGATATCGTCGCACTGGGCGTGCACCCGCCACCGGCCGTGGTTTGACATGAGCAGCAGGGGGTATTTTTTGGCTCTCTCGCCGGAGAGCCTTTCGTCGTGGCTTTCTCCCTTTTCAATCCAGTGGGGCACCGGCGGCCTCTCTTTGTCATCGGGGAAGTGCTCGGCCAGACCCTGGGAGTAGAACTCTATCTTGCCGGAGGGCGTCTTCAGGGGATGGCTGTCTGGGTCATCGCGAAATTCACTCATACCCGTCTTGAATTCTTTCCAATCGGGGTCGGTCGGAACGACAAAATATCCCTTTTCCTGGAATTCTTCGTAAGTAATCATATCCTGGATACCCGAGTTTTCAAACACGATTCTGACCCATTCTTCAGCGGTCTTGCCGCCGGTGTACTTCTCCAGCAGGCCGAGTTTCTCGGCTATCGCGCAGACGGCCTCGTAATCGCTCTTTGACTCTCCTACCGGCTCAATGCACTTCCCTCCCTGTAAAACGGTGGTGTACTGCCCGCTTTCAAGGTCAGATGTTATGTCATGCTCCTCGAATTTGGTGCTGACCGGCAGGATAATATCGGCGAACTGGCAGTCGTTTTCCATCCACGGGTGTTGGGCCAGGATAAATTCTATCTTCGGACTCCTCAACGCCTTGATGTAGTTGTTGCTGTCGTTCCAGCAGGTTATCCAGCAGGGGGTATCGGTCCATATCATGTGTACCTCGGAGCAGCCCTCCGCCGGGTAGGTGTATTTCACGAACTGGTCCTCCAGCGCGCCGGGAAAGGTCGAATTGCCGTACCAGCTGATAGGCGCATTGAGAATGGCGTCGTGGATAAGGTCCTTGGGAATGAACTGCGTCGGGTTAATCGGCGCCGGCGTCAGGAGCTTATCCAGCTCTGACCTCTCGGCCTCTTCCGTTTCCGCCGCCGCTGCCCGCTCGGTTTTAACGTCGACGACACCGTAAGCAGGCTTCAGTATCTGGGGGGTAATCTTGGCTATAGGCATCGGGCCTCCCCCCGGGTTCCATTGGTCGGACAGTCCCCATTCGAGCATCTTGACCTGGTGGGCCCCCGGCTTGCCCAACCCCTGCATGGCCAGCAGCAGCACCTCGAGTCGACCCTGCTCCGTGGAGTAGGCGCTCCGGATGCCGGCCCCGCCGTTGCCGTGTACTATCGACGTACGTTTGGACGCCCACGCATGTGCCAGTGCCTTGATGGTCATGACGGGAATGCCCGTTTTCTCGGCGGCCCATTCGGGCGTCTTGGGAACCCCGTCCTCTTTGCCCAGGACATATTCCTCGAATTTATCAAAGCCGAATGTGTGAGCGGCAACGTATTCTTTATCATACGTCCCCTCGGTAATCCAGACGTAGGCTATGGCCAGCTGCAGGGCGGCATCGGTGTTGGGCAGTATCGGTATCCACTTGTCGGCGTGGACGGCGGCCCCGTAGTTCAGCTCCGGGCAGATATAGACGCACTTTATGCCGAGCTTCGTAAACCAGTAGCACAGTCGACTCGCCATCTGGCCGTTGAAGCCCCAGGGCGTCGTTTCCGGGTCGCATCCCCAGAACAGGAGCATCTCGCTGTTCTCGGCAACATCGGGGATAAGGTTGCCGGACGGCCCCATCTCACCCACGGGCTCCATTCCCCAGACATGCTTGGCGCCCCAGGCCCAACCCTCCCAGCTGTCCGGATTCCTCATCTGCAGGGTATAGCCCCCCAGCAGCGCCAGGAGCTTGTTGGCGCTGCCGTGTGCAGCGTGTATCACCTTCCCCTCCCCGTGCCCGTCCGACTGTGAAAGTACGGCTTCCGGCCCGTATGTTTCCTTTACCCTCTTTAACTCGCTGACTATTGTCTCCAGCGCCTCGTCCCAGGAGATTCTAACGTAGCCGCTCTTGCCCCGGTTTTCTACATTCCTTTCGCCTTCGGGGTCCCAGTCGACTCTCTTTAGCGGATAGAGTATCCGGTTGGGTGAATAGACCCGCTTCTTGTAGGCTAAACTGAAGGGGGGCAGGAGCGTCTTCATGGTAGGCTCGAAGACCTGCCCGCGCGCTTCTATCTTCCACGGATTGAATTGCTTGCTGTCGTATTGTGAATCATAGTGCAGCGGCCGAATCCTGACTATCTTCCCGTCACTGACATCTACCACCGATGGATTACCATCAATGCCGAAATCCGCCAGGCTAAGTCCCTTTATATATGATTCTTCCTTTCCGCGCTTATCTTTCTCTGCCATCTAATATTCTCCTTCATTCGTCTGACCTGTCACCATAAATCATACTACATTTAGGAGGGTAAATTGTATATTGCTTCTTGCGCGGGTGACCGGTACGGCCGATGGCCGAAAGAAACCTTAACGGATTGACCCGGCTCCGGGGAAAGCAGTATGATAGCGGCAGTGCGGCGTCAGGGAGCGGGAACAAGAGATACGGTGACGAAAGGAGTAAGCAAATGACCGAATCACGCTACGCCAGGAACATTGTGACCGATACCAGGGAGTATACCGCGGAGGAAATCGCGCAAATTCAGGAGATGATGAAAAGCCACCCGGTAGAGTCAACCGTCGAATTATTGCGGTTGCTCTGGATGGATGATACCAAGGTGGAAGGGGCTTCGTTCTACATGGAATGCATATGGCTGTGGGGCGGGGTAACCACCTCCGGGACGACGGAAGAGCCGCACGTCCACGACTTCGACGAGGTCATCGGGTTCATCGGCACTGACCCGGATAATCCCCGCGACCTTGACGCCAGGATGGAAATTATCCTCGGAGACGAGACCCACTTCCTTACAAAGAGCTGCCTGGTGCACGTCCCGGCGGGTATGAAACACTGCCCGCTTACGTTCCGCGAGGTCAACCGCCCGGTGTTCTTTTTCACCCTTGCGCCTATCAGCCGTTACGGGCGTACGTCGGAAGCGGGGAAGTCGCCGGGGGCGGCTCCCTCAAAGGTGCCTCCTTTCGTTCCGCCGGAGCTGGATGCCTCCGGGACGAGATACGGCCGGTATATCATCACCGAGCCGAAGCCCCACGGGTCCGGGCCGCCGCCGGATATTCCGCCGGAACCGCCGCCCGCAAAAACGACGCATGTCGTCTCTCTGGACGACGAAGCATCACCGGGGGGGTTCTACGTCGATTTCGTCTGGCTATGGAGCGGGGACATGACCATGTCGCCGCAGCCGCACACCCATGATTTCGATGAGATGATAGGCATCATCGGCGCGAACGGCCGGGAGGACCCCCGCGCCGTGGGCGGCGACGTGTCCATCGTACTCGGGGAAGATAAACACGCCATTACACAAAGCTCGCTTATCTTTGTGCCGAATGGATTGCCTCACTGCCCGCTTGTGTTCAGCAATATCAAGAAACCGGTGCTCTGCTTTACCATGGGCAATACACCGATGTGGGGGCACCGCTAGCCGCGACCGGCCGGTGTCCATACGCGGGGACGGGCATTCTCAAACATTGGGATTCAATAAATAAGGGGAGCAGAAATGCTCCCCTTCTGTTTTACCCCATTGTAGTATTCTTACTCAGATATCAAGGCCGGGCATTTTTATCTTAGAGCTTTAGTCCCAGCATAGCGTCCGCAGTTAAAGCCTTCACCCAGCCGGCACCATGAACAGCTGTCCGGAACTTCTTCCGTTATCATAAGCTGTGATTCGCATTTGCCGCAGAGATATTCCTCCCCTGGCTTCATGGGGCCGTCGCACGGCGGGATGGTCATAGGACAGAGCTGGATGCAGTAATTGTTGTCAATCAGCGAAATGGGACACTTTTTAAACCGAACACTTTGGTATGATCAGGCGGCATCAACAAGCTCCCTGAGGCCCTGGTTGTAGTCTCTACGACGATTGATTGTTTGTATTTGCACCTCCT
>DAOUDZ010000004.1:0-1503 GCA_034430575.1 Dehalococcoidales bacterium | reverse complement strand
ACCGATATTTCCCTCCCTGACTTTAACATTCACGTCGAACGGAACCTCGACGAACACCCGCGGCGTACGGCCGTTTTTTAACTTCCCCAGGATCTCCCTGGCGACGGCCGCAACGTCGCCGCACTCGACCGGGCTCACCATCCCCAGGTCCTCTTGGTCGATAATTATATATTCCACTGCTTAACCTCCATTTTACTTCCGCCTTCCATATATAGGCGAATGATGTTTACAGCTATCAGCCTCCTCTGACTCAGGATCGATCATCCTCTGTTTACCGTAGCAGTATCTCCGCCCATCAGCGGACACACCACTCCTATTTCTTTTCCCCAGCATCTTGCAATTCTTACACTTCACTTATACCCCCGTTAATCAGAATTTTAGAACACCTGTCTCATTGACAGGGCGACCGGCAGTATAATATGATAGCCCTGGAGCTCTTGGTAAGGGCCGCCAGGGCTATCATAGTCAGGAGGTACGCCTTAATGAACGCATCACTCACCCCCAGTATAAAACGTCCGTTCCCATCTGTCAACTCCCTCGTCAATTCTCAGCTCCCCCTGTTCACCGGCGTAAAACGATGCTCCCGTTGTAAGCGTAACGTTCTCACCGCGCACAAGCGCCGCGACGGCGTCTTCCGCAATAAATGTCTGGAGGAAATCGATGATACACCATAAGGAAACGACACAGTTAAAGAAACGTATAGTATATTCAAAGAGGGAATACCCCTTTCCTCCTTATGGTGTATCACGGTCCCGGCGTGTCCTGTCTCCCCAGCTGCTGCTTAAGCGATACGACCGAGTCCGCGATTGCCTGGAGGATATCCTCGGCCTCACCACGGCGCAGCGGGAGGTAGCCCTGCGGCTGCTTAGATATTGGGCCTACTACGGCAATGTGTACGTGAAAAGCGCCGCGATCACTGCGGAACCAGGGTGTAGTAAGGCTACGTACTGGCGGACCGTCAAAATCATGCAACTTCGCGGCCTGATTACAGTAATAAACCGCTTTATCATCCGTCCCCATGCTCAAATCTCCAATCTCTATAAGTTCGACCGGCTGCTGCTCATTATCGCCCGGTACCTGGCCGAGCATGGCGCCGCGTTCCGGGAAAAGTGGCTCCGGCCGTATCTCTCCATGCCCGGGAGCCAGTTCTGGCCGACGTTAGTCCCGGCTGACACCAGCTGACCGTTACCAGCGATTGCCCTTTGTTTCGTAGAGCACGACACCCGCGTCGGCTTTAGCGGACCTGGGGGCCGGGTTCCAGGTGGCGCCGCAGTCCGCACACCGGTAAAAATCACCCCGGGGCTGCATGGTAGAATGCCCGCAGCTCCAGCAGAATATTCTCTTGTCTTTATTCTTTGCCTTGTCCATGATTTACCTCCTCCGGATCTACCGGGTGAAATAGTGCTTTCAGGAAAAGGAACGCCTCCCAGGCCGGGATATTCATATCGGTACGGGAGGTCACCCCCAGCTCCCGGTACATATCGGCCGGCTGCATCTTACACA
>DAOUDZ010000003.1:0-5035 GCA_034430575.1 Dehalococcoidales bacterium | reverse complement strand
TCGCTTCGGGTGGGGCCGGTAAGCCGGGGCACCTCTACGACGTTCTTACGGAAGGTCACGCCGATGCCGCCCTGGTGGCCTCCATCGTCCACTACGGCGAATATACCTGCCGGGATTTAAAAGAGTACCTGCAAGGGCGCGGCATCAAGATACGCATGAATTATTAGCGTATAACCCTCATTTCTGTCCTGAAAGGGCAGAGTTATCATCAAAAAAGTAGTATAATAAATAATTGTCCTCTGATTAACCATGAGCGCAATCGACGAAGTAAAACAGAAAACGGATATTGTCGAGGTTATCGGCCAGTACGCCACTCTAAAAAAGTCTGGGCGTAACCTCACGGCTTTATGCCCGTTCCACAGCGAGAAAAACCCGTCCTTCTATGTCTACCCGGAACAGCAAAGCTGGCATTGCTTCGGCGCGTGCAATACCGGCGGCGACGTGTTCGCCTTTGTCATGAAGAAAGAGGGGCTGGACTTCGGGGAGGCGCTGCGCCTGCTCGCCGAAAGGGCGGGGGTCACCCTGCCTTCGCGGGTGGAGCCGGGCGTCCGGAAAGAAGAAAAAGAGGAATTTTATCAGGTTAACGAGGCCGCCGCCATGTACTACAACAACCTGCTGCTCAACTCGCCGGCGGCGGAGAAGGCCAGGAGTTATATTGAGAAGCGGGGATTTTTAACAAAAACCGTCGCGGATTTTCAACTCGGCTTCAGCCTGGACAGATGGGAAGATTTGAAAGAATATCTCAAGGAAAAGGGCCACAGCGAAGAGACCTCGCTTACCGCCGGGCTCCTTTCGAAGTCTGAAGAAGGCCGCACCTACGACCGCTTTCGCGGCAAGCTGATGTTCCCCATCCGCGATAGCCGCGGGCATGTCACCGGCTTCGGGGCCAGGGTGCTGGACGACTCATTACCCAAGTACATAAACTCCCCCCAGACCCCCACCTTCGATAAGAGCGGCACCCTGTACGCCATCGACCGGGCCGCCCCGGAGATAAGGAAGCAGGACGCCGCCATCGTCATGGAGGGCTATATGGATGTCATCACCGCTCACCAGAACGGCATTACCAACGCGGTCGCCTCCATGGGGACGGCGGTTACGGAAACGCAGGTGAATACCCTGAAAAAACTAAGTAAAAATATTATCCTCGCCCTCGATGCCGACGCCGCCGGCGAAGAAGCCATGCTGCGCACCGTCGGCTATGAGAACATCCTGAACGCGGAAATGCGGGTTATCGTGATGCCGGAAGGCAAAGACCCGGACGACGTTATTAAAAGGGAAATAAAGGCCTGGCAGGACATGGTGGCCGACACGATTCCTATCGTCGATTATACCTTTAATAAGGCTATCTCGCCGCTGGACCTGACCACCGCCAGAGACAAATCCCTCACCGTGGACAGGCTCCTGCCCATTGTAGCCGCCATTAACGACCCCATCAGACAGGCGCACTATTTACAGAAGCTGGCCGGGCTGGTAAAAGTGGGGCTCACTACCCTTGAAGCCGCACTAAATCGGATGAAACCCTCTCCGGTGAGACGCCGGGCACCCGTAGCTAAACCGGCAGCGACTTCGCAAGCCGCGCGCCCGCTGGTATCCACCTCCCGCGAGGAATATCTGCTGGCCATACTCCTGCAGCACCCCGAATTGAAGAACGGGATAGAAGACCTCTCTCCTGAATACTTCGTAAGCAGTGAAAACCGGGAAATTTTCAACGCCTGGCGGGAGGCTGCCGATTTGTCCGCCCTAAAAGAGGGACTCGACCCCACCCTTCGTGAGCATCTCGACGTTATATTAAACAGGAAACTACTGGAAACTAGGAATAATATCGAGCAGAAGTTAATCGATAGTATCATGCGGCTCAAGGAAAGATACCTGAAAAACATGGCGGCGCGGAGGGCGGAATTGGGCGAGGCCGATGCAGACCCCGCCCGACTCGAAGAAGATATTAAAATCAGCCAACAACTGAAAGAGCTGGACGCCCGCAGGGGCAATAAACGAAGTCCTTCCTACTCCGGGAAGACAAGGAGATAGACATGGATACAGACAAGAACGACTTGGACTCGCTGCACAACCGGGAAAACTTTGAGGACATGCCTCCTCATGAGATTCTGAATACCGGTTCGAAATCGGATTCGCTGTACAACAAGGCCGCCAAATCCGATGACGGCGCGGAGGACGAAGACAGCTCCAACACCAACCAGATATGGTCGAAGGCCAAGGGACTTGTCGACAACAACGGTAATGAGAAAGAAAACACGTCGCTGGACCTGGAACTTGCCGCTGAAGATACCACCGAACAGGATATCACCGACGACCCCGTGCGCATCTACCTCCACGAAATAGGGCGGGTGCACCTCCTTACCGCCGACGATGAAAAGACGCTGGCCAAGCAGATGGAAGAGGGCAAGCTCATTAACGAAATCAGACAGGAGTACTCCCAGAGACACGGTCGGCAGCCCTCCACCACCGATATAATACTGATTATGCTCCAGAATCTGGGGCAGTCTGCCCGGCTCGTTCACCTCCTTCAGGAACAAATCGGCCTGCCGCAGACCGACCGATTAGTCGAAAGCGTTTATAATGAAAAGCTACAGGATACCATCGATAACGCCATAGACCCGCAGATTATTCACGATGTTTCCGCCAAACTCGAGATAACCGTAACCGAAACGGAAGAAATGCTAATCAAACTGTCGCTGGGCAGTCGGCTGGTCCCCGATGCTGTCCGTGAAGCCATTGGCGATGATATCACGTTTGCCGGCGTGGACAGACTGGCCGCCGACCCGTCTTTTATATCCAGTATTCAGGCCACGGAGAGGCAGTTTACGATTTATTTCAACAATATCATCCGGGAGGGGAAAAAGGCGGAGAGGCATCTCATCGAGGCGAACCTGCGCCTGGTAGTAAGCGTCGCCAAGAAGCACATCGGCCGGGGCATGTCCCTGCTCGACCTTATCCAGGAGGGGAATATAGGGCTGATGAGGGCCGTGGAGAAGTTCGACTACCGTAAAGGTTATAAATTCAGCACCTATGCCACGTGGTGGATTCGCCAGGCGCTGACCCGCGCCATCGCCGACCAGGCCCGCACCATCCGCATACCGGTGCACATGGTGGAGACCATCAACCGGCTTCTCCGCATCAGCCGCCGCCTCGCCCAGGAGTACGGCCGGGAACCCACATCGCGGGAGATTGCCAAGGAGATGGAGGTATCTTCGGAGAAAGTCAGGGAAATCGTCAAGGTATCGCAGCTGCCCATATCTTTAGAGTCGCCCATCGGCGAGGAAGAAGACAGTCCCCTGGGCAACTCCATCGAGGACAGGAACGCCCTGCCCCCGGTAGATATAGCCTCCAAGCAGCTTCTTAAGGAGCAAATCGAAGACGTGTTAAGCACGCTGACCGACCGTGAGAAACGCGTCCTGACGCTCCGGTTCGGCCTGGAAGACGGACGCAGCCGTACCCTTGAAGAGGTGGGTGTGGAGTTCAACGTGACGCGGGAACGTATCCGCCAGATTGAGGCCAAGGCGCTGCGCAAACTGCGCCACCCCTCCCGCAGCCGCAAGCTGAAGGACTACTTGGAGTAAATTAGTATCCTAATCCATCCCCCTGACCCCCTTCCTTTATCAAAGGAAGGGGGTATTTTTACAAAGGGAATTTTGCTGATTACGGCATTTATATACAAAGGCCAGTACCGGGAATAAGCGAAGAGGACGCCGCCTCCTTTTCCTCCCAAGGGGGTTAAAGAGTGAGGTAATACTACGCGTTCATCTTTCGTATTGTGGTCCAGCCAGGCGGCTTCCCTGTTCGGGAGCGCCGTGGTGCAGTTCGCCCTGGCATGGTACCTGACCAGGGAAACGGGTTCCGCCACAGTACTCGCTACCGCGTTGATGGTGGCGATAATACCGTTGAACCTGGAAAGCCAGCCGGCGGAGTAGACCTACTTGAACATCCCCACGATGTTCTCGGGTAACTTGCCATAATCGGCGGCCAGGTGCTAGACTGGGCCGACATGAAGAAGTCTCGCCAGGATAAAAACCATTCCATGACCATCCATGATTTACCCGTGGCCGATAGACCACGGGAGAGGTTGCAGAGGCTGGGGGTGGAGGCCTTATCCGCTCAGGAAATCCTGGCATTGATACTGGGGAGGGGCATTGCGGGGGAATCGGTGATGGTAACCGCCCAGAGGCTGCTAAGTCAGTTCGGGGGGCTCAAGGGGATTACGGGGGCCTCGCTCGAGGAACTGGCCCAGGTGCGGGGAATCGGTATAGCCAAGGCCTCTCAAATCAAGGCGGCGATGGAGCTGGCCAGCCGGGTGGAGGGTTACTCGGAATCCGCCGGCAAGATATCCGTAAAGACCCCGGAAGACGTGGCGGCCCTGGTGCGGGGCAGGCTGAAAGAAAAGAAGAAGGAATATTTCTTGGCTTTACTGCTGGATACCAGGAACCAGCTGATAAAGATAGCGGAAATATCAGTGGGCAGTCTGGACAGCAGTATCGTTCATCCCAGGGAGGTATTCAAAGAGGCGATATCCGCCAGCGCCGCAGCCGTGATTTTCGTCCACAACCACCCGTCCGGTGATACCGAAGCATCTGAAGATGACCTGCGGCTGACCAAACGGCTGGCGGAGGCAGGGGAGATTGTAGGCATAGATGTCCTCGACCACATTATCATCGGCGGGAAGGACCATAACAGTATGAAAAGAGAAGGACTGTTCTAAATATTCTTCCCGCTCCCGTATCAAATACAGGCAGGCCTTAAGGAAATGACGCCCGGCGCTTTATCTATGGGTGCTCTTCCCTCATAATCGGTTTCGATTCGTCTTCCGGCTTGCGCACGTACTGGGCAGTCAGGGCGATATCCATAAAGACAATGGGCTTGCGGATTGTCCTGAACTCCAGGGGGGTATGGACCATGCCGGCCGGGACGTATACGAAGCAGGTCTCGGTAAGGACCAGTTTTTCCTGCTCTCCCTCCGGACCCAGGTAGAGCCATACTTCGGCATCGAACTCATTGACTTTAGTGGCATCGGCGTTCTGGA
>DAOUDZ010000002.1:0-4191 GCA_034430575.1 Dehalococcoidales bacterium | reverse complement strand
TGCGACAGGACTTGGTACTGGGAATGTCTGCGCCGGAGAGCCAGCGACTAACGGTAGCATGGCTGATACCTAAATCAGAAGCCAGCTGGCTGGGAAGACGCTTACGCCGACGCATTACCTCTTTTAGAAATGATACTATAGGGGCTTCTTCTGTACTCACGCTAACATTCTACAAGCTATTCCACCCGGCTGTCAACAAAGATTCTACGCTTCCACAAAGGCAACCCCCCCAAAATAACCGCCAACCTATTGACAAACCAAAAAGGCGATGTTATCATTGTCCGCAAAAGCTCATTATATGTTCCTTTAGGTAAACAAGAGCCGATTCAACTATTGACAAACTAGGGAAATGGTGTTAGTCTCTATGTCCGCAGGAGAGCAAAGAATGACCGTAAAAGTAAATTACAACCACGATAAGTTATCTCTCCGAATTATTTTACATTTAGACCAGCCGGTGGTTGGGTTCCTGAAGAAGAGGTGGTTACAGGCGTGAGATGAACAGGCAACCTGACCACCTTTTTATTTTTTGCCAGCTTTATTGTCATCTGGCGAATTAGCCTGAAAGGGGGTGATGTGTATGTGATGAGAATAAAGGTTAAGCAGCAAAGTGAAAATCATTTCAGGAGGATATAAATTTAATGAAAAAGAAATTTAGCACAATATGGCAGGTGATGGTCGCCCTGGTGCTGATATGCAGCCTGCTGGTGTTTTCCGGAATACCAGCAGGTGCCGTAACTGGGCTGGGGGTATCGATTGTTACCCCCACCGACGGCACTGACTACCATGTCGGCGAGACCATCAACGTCACTGCCACCATTACTCCCGCTGACACCGACGCCGACGACGTGATCGTTACCCTGGGCTTGACCGGTGAGGCCGAGCTGGTAGGCGGCAGCGCCAGCTATAATGTCGGCCCTATTCCCGCCTACTGGTCCGATACCACGGTCAACTGGACGCTCAAGTGTACCGGACCCGGCGATGTCGCCATCACGGTAACGGCACAGGCGGCCAACGGTCCATCGGGGTCAGCAGGGCCGGTCACGGTACACCAGTTGACCCAGGAGGAGCTCACGGTAACCATTGACCCGCCTGCCGCATCTGAGATCTGCAAGTGTACTAACTTCGAGGTTGATGCCTGGGTGAAAAACACCGGCGACTTCACCATCAGCGATATCGACGTTACCCTGGGAATAGACGGTGACGCCGAGCTGGTAAGCCCGACATTAACCCAGAACATCATCGACCTTGCCAAGGGCGCATCGACAGAGGTCACCTGGACGCTGCACTGTTATGCCGGTGCCATCGGCAACTGCCCGTCGCACAACTACGTTGACCTCGAGGTCACCGCGGTGGGCGACGGCCCAATCTCCGGCACGGACGCGGTTACCGGCTCGTATTCCTATGATAACTACGTCGACCAGAAGTATCTCATGCTGGAGATTACCGCACCGGAGCCACCCCAGGAATACTGCGTCGGCGATGAGTTCTATGTCGATGCCAACATTAAAAACTGCTTCGAACAGGATGTTGAGGGCACGCTCACGCTAACACTCGACCCCGCGTCGGGGGCGGTGATTGAGGAACCGCCGGCGGCGGTTCAGGAGAACGTCACCATACCGGGAGAGGGCGAAATCGACCTGTCCGACGACGGTGGGCCACAAAGGTGGCATCTGACCTGCGCTGAGGGCGGAGACCTGAACATCACGGTGAGTTTCCTGGGTATTGCCGGCACCACCACCCTCTGCGATAAGGACACCGTCATCATCCCCCAGAAGAGCCCGGCCGACCTCGACGTTGAGCTGAGCGGTCCCAGCTGTGTAGCCTATTCTCAGGACTTCGATGTGACGGCCACCGTCACCAACACCGGCGGCCCCGGCGCCGCCACCGCCACAGGAGTCAACGCTGACCTGGACCTCCTGAGCGGCGATGTCACTGGCGATATGCCGGACAAAGCTGTGGCCGATATCCCGGCCGGTGAGTCAAGGCAGGTGAGCTGGACGCTCAACTGCAATGGGCCGACCGACGCCGAGTTCGATATCACGGTGACCGGGTCTGACGACTGCGAGACTGTTCTTGAAGCCGCGGACACGCTGAGTGTAATGCAGATTGACCTGGAGATGTCGGTTTTAAACACCCCGAGCGGCCCCTACCGCCCCAGCCAGGAGTTCTGCGTTACCGCCACCCTCACCAATCACGAGCCCGAGGACACGGTGACCGTGGACAGCGTCACTATAGACCCGCCTGGCAGTACAAACCTGGTTTCGGGTGAGGACGCGACCAAGCCGGTCGGCGATATTCTCCCCGGCGAGTCCCAACAGATATCCTGGACGCTGCACTGCAATAGTGAAGGCAGTTCAGACTATGTCCTCGTCAACGCCGATGTCACCGAGCCCTGCGAGGTGACGATATCCGCCCTGACCGGGACCTTTGACCAGGAGTATCCGCCCACAACCCTTAAACTGGAGCTACTCTCCCCTGATGAGGGCGCAAAGTATGCTACCTCCCAGGAGTTCGCCGTGACCGCAGTTGTTACCAACACCGGCGGCCAGCCGGCGGAGAATGCCGTAGTCGGCATTCACGGCAACGGGTTCGACGTGATAGACGCCCCTGGGGAGACAGTACCGGGGGAGGGGGTGATGTTAGGTACTCTCGAGCCCGGCGAGTCTGAGACGTTAACCTGGACGCTCCACTGCGACGAGTCAGGCCTGACGCGCATCTTTGCCTGCACCTGGGCAATAAATCTGGATTTGGGAGGGGAGCAGGAGTGTTTTGACCTTATTGACTTCGTGCGCGTCTGGCAGTATCCGGCGGCTCACCTTGAGGTGCAGATACTCGATGACGTAACGCCCGACGAGATTGTTACCTGCAACACGTTTGACGTCACCGCCATCATAAGAAACACCGGTGAGGCTGATGCTACCGAGGTCTACGCTACCCTGTCGGTGAACCCGGACGGAAGCGTCCGCGTCAGCGCAGACGACCCCGAGGGCACCTACACTAAATACGTCGGTACCATTCCCGGTCACGACTCGGAAGCTAACTACAAATACGTAACCTGGAACCTGCACTGTAAGGTAGCCTGCGAGAGCGAGATAACGGTAACCGTAACCGGTAACGACGAGTACGGCTGGCACATCAAGCAGGAGAACTCGACTACCGGCAACTTCCAGATTGAGCTCGGCGCGCTGGTGTCACAGCAGCTTATCGCGCCGTATGTCGAGACTTACTTCCCGGAATATGGCTACGGCTATAGCGAGGAGCCTAATAGAGGCTGGGCATACGGAATCTTCGTTGGCGACGCCAACCAGCTGCCTCCCGGTCCCTTCCTCCTTGATACCGACATATCAATAATCGGTTTGTATTCCGGCAACGACTACCTCGGTCATGTAACCGGCCACGGCTACGTGGTTCCGAGCGTGAACTTCATGGACATGATGTTCGCGTCCCACGTTTATGACCATGCCGTAAACTACCTCGAGTTACTCCACTACTACTGCGGCTATGACCCGGATGAAGTGAAGGGTGAGGATGTCATGTTCTGGGTGGTACACGTCACCATGGACTCCTCGGGCGACTTTATGGGATTCGAGGACCCAACGGCGTGGTGTATTAGCGGCGGACTGCTGGAGGTGATTAACGGGACCGTCGTCGGGTCATATAACAAATGTATTAGCCAGGGTGACCGGTCTTATGATGACTGTTACCAAGACAGTCTGCTCGGCGGCACCTTCTACTCCAACCTGGCAGCCGAGCCGGGCAGGACAATCCCCGAGAAGTTCATCGAGCCTGACGGCGTCACTATTAAGCAGCTACCATTGAGCACAGACCTAGAGGTCACCAAGGAAGTTGAGGGTGACGATACTGTTACTGTCGGTGAGACGGTAACCTTTACCATCACCGTAGAGAACCTTGGCCCGTCAGATGCCACCGGCATATTTGTCTATGACCTGCTGCCTGCTGGCCTTAACTTTACCGGCCTCACTCTGTCACAGGGCTGGTACTACGTAGGCGAAGGTCAGTGGAGTGTTGGTGACCTGGCTGAGGGCGAGACTGCCACATTGACTCTCACCGCCACGGTAAATACAGTCGGCGAAATCTACAATGCGGCAGTCGTTGGCTACCTTGACCAACATGACCCGATTACTACCAACGACGTAGGTGTGGCAATGGTTACCGGTGAGGCGCCAGAGG
>DAOUDZ010000001.1:0-2825 GCA_034430575.1 Dehalococcoidales bacterium | reverse complement strand
CTGCCGGAAAAGTTTATAAGATTCTAGTCGGCAGGGCTAAATATTCAGACGTGGCCCAGGGTGATGCCATGAGGGAGGAAAATGGCTTCGCCAAAGCAATCGCGGAAGCAGATACCGGTAAAATATTGGGGTTTCACATCATCGGCCCCTACGCGCCTATTCTGATTCAAGAAGTGGTAAATGCCATGGCATCCGGCGGTAGTATCAACCAGATACAGTCCAGTATGCATATTCATCCCGCTATTTCCGAGTTGATACCTGCGGTATTAAGTAATTTGGAGAGTGTGTAGTCAACACCATTTTGTAATTACCTGAAGAGAAGATAATGGCGCATGAGTATGGTACAGATAATCACCAGGAGGCGATTAATAGTTATCGCCGTCTGAAGTATACCCTGGCCATCGTGCTGGTAATCATGGTGGCCGAAGTCCTCGGCGGCATCTTCAGCGGCAGTCTGGCTCTGCTTGGCGATGCCGGGCACATGCTGGTGGATGCCCTCGCCCTCGGGCTCAGCCTCTTTGCCATGTACATAGCCCGCCGTCCGGCGACGTCTACCAAGACCTTTGGCTATCATCGCGTCGAGATACTGGCGGCTCTGACCAACGGGACTATCCTGGTGCTGGTGTCCGCCTATATCTTCTACGAGGCTTACCAGCGGTTTTTAGAACCACCAGCTGTCAAAACACCGCTGATGCTGACCATAGCGGTAATCGGCCTGCTGGCTAATCTCGGCGGGGTTATATTGCTTAATAAGGCCAGCCACCGGAGCTTAAACGTAAAAGCAGCCTTCTGGCATATCATGGGCGATACCATTTCTTCAGTCGGGGTCATCATTGCCGGCATAATAATCCTGTTGACCGGATGGTATATCGCCGATACTATCGCAGCTATCGTTATCGGGGTCATCGTACTGTGGGGTGCCGTAAGGATTGTGAGAGAAGCAGCCGATATCCTGCTGGAAGCGGTGCCGAAACATATTGAAACAGCCGAGGTAATAGACACCATCACAAATATGTCCGGCGTGAATGAAGTGCATGATATTCACATCTGGACAATCACTTCCAGCATCTATGCCCTGAGCGCCCATCTGGTAATCGATGACCAGATGGTAAGTAAAAGCATTGAAATTGTCAGGGCAGTCAGGCGAGAGTTGTCACAACGTTTCAATATAAGCCATACCACGCTCCAGCTTGAATGTGAGAGCTGCCCAACCGGACTAGTCTGCGAAATAGATCGTCATGACTCCGCTTGGGACGGAAAGACTTAGCTGAATTTGGTTGTATCTGTGGGAGAGATATGTGTACAAGGGTTTATATATTGTTGGAGACCACCGAAGGTAAGTCGGATAAGGTGGCACAGGACTTACGCTTTAAGCCCGGGGTAGTAATGGTAGACCTTGTTGAAGGGCCGCCGGATATCATAGTAACCATTGAAGCACCGGAACGGCAGCATTTAGCGCAGTACCTTATGCCGGCACTGGCTGTAGTGGATTCGGTAGCCGAGGACTTGCATATCCTCGTTGCCCATGATGACTGAATAATGATGTTCCTGCAATCTCACGGTGCGCACGGCAGGTACTCGCCGGGTAATCTCAGGATGTTTAGTTGAATCAGCGTTACTATAACCGCCGTATAACCCACAGCAACAGCGAGATCCTTCAATAAATCTTTCTTTCCGTACCTGCGTCCGCCTTTACTTACCGCCGTTATCACGCCTTTGTGAAGAAGGAAAAGTCCCACAATATTGGTGAGCCAGTAGCCGACCACCACGAACGGCAGAAAAAAGGATTCGGATATCAGGCTGAACAGGCACCCGAACCCATAGGCTATCGGTATATTTACCAGCAGATCGTTCCACCATGTTAAAGGTGATAGTATCCAGCCGATTATCGCCAGTATTCCGCCTTTAACAAAGCGTCCCTTGCTTCTTCGCAAAGTGGTTGATTCACTCATATATCAATAATCACGGCTTTATCGCGCGGGCGATGGTACCTCCAAACTCCCGGCATCTGGTCAAGTCATCGGGTTTCGGCTGCCACTTGGCCCGGATGCCCTCGGTAGCTACGGGAATCTTGCAACTGGCCAGGTGCTCTTCGATGAGCTTCACGGACTCTCCGCTCCAGCCATAGCAGCCAAAGGCGGCGCCAACCTTATTTTGGAACTTGAGCCCCTTGAGGTCTTCAAAAATCGGCATTATCGTCGGCAGCAAGCCCTGGTTGAAGGTCGGCGAACCGATGATGACGGCCTTTGTCTTGAAGATTTCGGCGATGACATCGTTCCTGTCCGCGGTGGGCATATAGAACATCCGGTACGGGACGTCCTCCGCCGCCAGCCCCTCGCCGATAGCCTCGGCCATGTGGCGGGTGCCGTCCCACATGGAATCATAGATAATTACCGCCGTTTTCTCCGGTACCTGGGCCGCCCACTCCTGATACTTCTTCACAATCTGGAGGGGGTCTTTGCGCCAGATAATACCGTGGCTGGGGGCGATCATACTGACGGGCAGCTTCAGAGCCAGAACTTCCTCTATCTTTTTGGAGACCATACTGCTGAATGGGGTCAGGATGTTGGCGTAGTATTTTAATGCTTCCTCATAGAGTTCCTGCTGGTTTACCTCGTCATTAAAACGAAAGGCATGGGCATAGTGCTGGCCGAAGGCGTCATTAGGTATGAGGATGTTATCTCCGGTCAGGTAGGTGAACATGCTGTCCGGCCAGTGGAGCATGGGCGCCTCGACGAAGACCAACTCTCTCCGGCCGATGCTGACCCTGTCCCCGGTCTGAACGGCTTGGAAGTCCCAGGGCTGGTGGTAGTGCCCCTCCACGC